>DAHVAR010000208.1 GCA_027314515.1 Actinomycetota bacterium | reverse complement strand
ATCATCTTGTACTGGGTCCGCATGGTGGGCGCCACCATGAACGTGACCGCGCCGTTCGATCCGGTGGTGCCGGTCCCTACCACAACCCACCTGGGCTTCCTGCCGGTCCGGCTGTCCAGGACGATGGTCTCGCCAGCGACGTCCCTGCGGCGTGACCTGAGCACGCCGGTCAGCGCGTCCGCATGATGCCGTGCGTGCGCGATCGACCTGTTCCTGATCGACAGCGTTGTCGGCGCCAGTGCGTGGTGGTGGTGGCCGGTGGCGGCGTCGGCGGCCGCCGTGCTGGCGACCACGCCGCCGCCTGCCAGGATGGCCACTGCGGCGGCCGAGCCGGCCCGGGCCAGCAAGGACGCTCGTGTTGCGCGCATGAGTCTCCTTCGAGGTCGAGCCCCGGGATCGGGGCTGTCCATGTTCAGGAGCGAAGCGATCCAGCCGTCCCCAGTGTTACGGGCCCGAGCGCGGGGCTGCGGCCGGGCCTGTGTTTCCCGGCGGCCGAGCGTGGCCTAGTCTGCGGCTGACCGGAAACTTAACGGAAAGCAGCGCGGCTGGCTAATCCACCGGGGGACGGGGGCTTAGCGGTCAGGTATGCGGTGGCGGTGTCGACCGGCGTTATCCGGCTGCCGAGGAACCGGACGTTTCTGGAGTCCAAGCCATAACTCAGGATGTAGAGCGTGTTGCCGCCCAGCGCGAAGACGTCCCCCCAGGTGTCCCAGCCTGGCGCGGCTAGCTGGATTGGCGGCAGCTGGGTGCCGGTAGCGGTGTCGATCGGGATCACTTCCGAGTCGGTGAGGTTCCCGATCACGTAGAGCCGCTGGCCGTCGGGCGAGAACGTGAGGTCATAGCGATGAGAGACGGCCGACGGCAGCGGGATTGGCGCGCCTACGGCCCCGGTGCGGAGGTCAACCGGGATGAGCCACTGGCTTTGCTGCAGGTAGCCCGTCTGGCTGTCCGGGCTGATCGTGAGGCCCTCATTGAGGCCAAAACGAAAGAGACTGCCCGGCACAGTGCCGGAAACGATGGGCTTCTGCTCGGTGTTGCTGGCCACGTCAACCGGGATGATCTCGTCGGCGGAGCGTATGACACTGGGCACGGAGCGTATGACACTGGGCACACTGCTGCGGGGAACGAGCCCGAATACGGTGTAGACGGTCTTGCCGTCGGGAGCCATCGCCAGCGACCACGCAGTGGCGCGGTCCATGATCTGCGGCCCTTCCAGCCCGATTGTGGCGATTGTCGTGTTCGTGGCCGTATCGATCGCGGTCAGGGTCAGAATCTGGCCGACCTGGGTCGTGTCCAAGCCGAGCACGTAGAGCGCCTTCCCGTCGGGTGTCAGGGCGAAGCTGCCGGGGTCGTGGATCTTGATGAACCCGAGCGCGGTACGGGTGGCAAGGTCGACCACCGCGACGCCGTACGATTCCAGTACATATGCCGTCTTGCCATCGGGAGTCGTCACGAGCTGCTGTGGACGGCCACCGAAGTTGATCGGCTTCTCTACCTTGCCGGTCCTGACATCGACCGGAATTAGCCGGCCGCGCATGTTCAGGACGTACACCGTCGTGCCGTCGGGCAAGATCGCTATCCCGCCCTCGCGGCCCTTGACGCCGAGGGGGATCGGCTTCAGCGTCGTGCCGGTGGCCAGGTTGACGGGGATCAGCAGGCTGGGCACATTGCCTGAGCCAGCCGAGCTCGACACTACGAAGGCCATATGCGAGGGCGGCAAGTGCCGGGCTGCCGCCGGACCGCCGCGGCGGTGGCGTGTTCCGGACTGCAGCGCTTGCGGGATCACCGTCGCGGTGATGACGATGAGCAGCACGGCCGCGGCGGTAGCCAGCGCGGTGGCGCGCCGGCTTCCGGCCATTACCGCGCCACGCCTCCGCAGCGGGCTTGTCACCGGCGGCACGCGTTCGCTGATGTCGTCCGGCCGGACAGCGGCGGCGGCGGCCTCGGCATAGGCAGCGCGCAGCCTGTCTTCGAGCCGGCGCAGGTCTGCAGGCATTACATTTCTCGCGGGCCAGCACGGCCAGCGCGCGTGACGCGGTCGACGAGACACTGCCCCGGCTGATGCCGAGGACGGCAGCGATCTGCGTATCGGGCAGGTCCAGGTAGTAACGCAAGGTGAGCACCTCCCTGGCGCGCGCCGGCAGCCTCGAGACGGCCTGCAAAGCCAGCCGGCTTTCCTCGCGTTGCATCGCAGCCGATTCAGCGGACCAGACCGCCGGGGCATGCTGTACCGGCCGACTGAACGCCCGCTGCCGGGCCCGGTGCACCGACCGGCAGCCGTTGACGACCGACGCGCGCAGGTAAGCCAGGGCCTTGTCACTGTCGCTGAGCCTTGGCACCGCCCGATACAGCCCGATGAACGCCTCCTGCACGACGTCCTCAGCGGTCGGCTTATCGCCGACGAGCATCATCGCGGTCCGGACCAGGGCCAAGCCGTCTGCCTGGTAGAGGCCGGCGACCACGTCGGCCGCACTCCGGTACTGCTCGCGGAGCGGGCCTATCACACGCGCTTGTGCTGAGAGCCATTCAGGCAGGGCCAGGAGTCGAAGCCCAGGCCGACCCGGTCAAGGGCGCGCAGCCACAGGTTGCGGCGGCCGTCGTGCTCGTCTGCCCTGGCCAGGGACCACCGGGTGAGCTGCACGCCCGCCGACCGCGCCGGCTCGGGCGGGAACGGGACCGGCCTGGTGCGCACCATCTCCAGCTCGGTCAGCTCGGTCGGCGCGCCGCCGAGCAGGTCGAGCAGGGCGCGGGCGCCAAACCGGCTGGCGCCGACGCCGAGCCCGGTATAGCCGGCCGCGTAGGCGAGCCGACCGGCCCGCGCTGTCCCGAAGAACGCGCAGAACCGGGAGCAGGTGTCGATCACTCCGCCCCACTTGTGGCTGAACGACACGCCCTCGAGCTGCGGGAAGGTGGCGAAGAAATGCTCGGCAAGCCGGGTGAAGGTCGCCGGGCGCTGATCCTGGGCAGCGGTGATCTTGCCGCCGAAGTAGTAGATCGCGTCATAGCCGCCCCACAAGATCCTCTTGTCGGCGGTGAGACGGTAATAGTGGAACTGGTTCCCGCTGTCGCCGACGCCTTGCCGGTGCTGCCAGCCGATGCTCGCCAGCTGGGCGGCTGTCAGCGGCTCGGTCATCAGCACGTAGTCGTACACCGGCAGCAGGTAGTACCTGAGCCGCCGCAGCAGCGGCGAGAACGCTCCGCTGGCCAGGGCCACCCGGCGAGCGCTGACGCTGCCTCCCGGCGTTGCCAGCGTGAGCGGGCCCGACCGGCCCGCATCGTCGCTAACCGCGAGGACCGGGGTGTGCTCGTAGATCCGGACGCCAGCTTCGAGGCAAGCCCGGCGCAGACCCCACGCCAGCCGGGCCGGGTCGACGGTCGCGCAGCCATCGGTGTCCCACAGCCCGGCCAGGTAGCCGGGCGAGTTCAGCTCGGCGCGCACCGCATCCGCGGAAAGCAGTCGCAGGCTGGTGCCGGGCTGGCCGGCGGCTGCCGCAGCCTCGCGCAAGCTCTCGGCCTGCCACGGCTGAGTCGCCACCGCCAGCTCTCCGGACCTGACGAAATCGCAGTCGATCTGATAGCGCGCGACCGTCTTCTCGATCTCGGCCAGGTTCTGGTGACCGAGGCGCTCCAGATCCGGCAGCTCAGCGGGAAACCGGTCGCGGCCGTTCGCCAGGCCGTGGGTCAGGCTGGCCGAGCAGAAGCCGCCGTTCCGGCCGGTTCCCGCCCAGGCGATGCGACGGCCTTCGAGCAGGACCACGTCCCGGCCGGGGTCGGCCTCCTTCGCCTGCAGCGCGGTCCACAGCCCGGTGAATCCCCCGCCGACAACCGCGAGGCCGGCGGACGCGCGCCCGGACAGCGCCGGCTCGGCAGCCGGCCGTGCCGCGTCGGGCTGGTCAAGCCAGAACGGCACCGGGCGGGCAGCAGCCAGCGCACGGGCAGCCTCAACGCCGGTCATGCTCGCCCATCGGTGTCTCGGCCCCCGTCAGCTGGCCGGGATCGACCCGAACAGCTTGACCCATAGTGCCTGCTCCTCGGCATTCTGGAACTGACGGTAGTCCTTCGAGCGAGCCCGGTACTCCGCCGACGGGAACACCAGCGGCGAATCGGCGGTGTACGACGGCGGCTCGCCGACTTCGTGCCGCATGGCGGCCAACTCCCCCGCTGCCCAGCCTACCGGGTGCAGGAGCACCAGCCGGGCGTCGGGCACCGGGCAGACGTAGTCGTTGTAGTACTCGACGACGGCCTCGACCTGCGGCTGGTAGAAGTAGTCCATCAGGGTCATGGCATCCTTGGGGTTCTGCGCGTACGCCGGGATGCACATGTTGTCGGTCCAGAACATCCCGCCCTCGGCCGGCATCAGCAGCCGCAGGTCCTTGTACTGCTGCTGCAGGTTGGCCTGGAAGATGTCGCCGGAGAAGGCCTGCGAGATGAGGATCTCACCGCTCTTCAGGTTGTCGATGTAGTCCTGGTTGTAGTAGCCGCGGACGATTCCGTCGCTCTTCTGCTTCCGCAGCAGCGTGGCCGCCCGGTGCCAGTCCGCTTCCGTCGAGGTGGCCGGGTTGACGCCGATGGCCAGCAGGCCGACGCTGCCAAGCTCGTACGGATCAGACATCATCCCGACCCGGCCGGCGTACCGCTTGTCGAACAGGATCCCCACGCTGTCGCCCGGATCGGTGACCTTCGCGGCGTTGTAACCGATCGCCGTCCAGCCGGACTGCCAGGCCATCGTGTAGGTGTTGCCGGGGTCCCACGGCGGGTTGCGAACCAGCGAGCCGGCGTAGGCGCGGAAATTGTTCATCATGGACTGGTCCAGCGGGATGAGCCAGCCGCTGTTCATCATCTCGCTGAGCGGCGGATCGCTGTTCGTCGAGACGATGATGTCGTAGCCGGTGTACTGCTTGCGCTTCAGGGACGGCCTGATCGCGTTGTAGAACGGCTGGTTCTCGGAGATCGGCTCGCTGTAATTCACCCGGATGCCGGTCAGCTGGGTGAAGTGCTGCAACGTCGGGTGCGCGTTGTTCAGCACGTCGATGTAATCGGGCCAGTTCGCGAAGTTGACAGTGTGGTGCAACTTCTGCCGCTGCCACCAGGCCACGGTGCCGACCGCGTCCGACGCCACCGGCGCGGCCTGCCCGGCGCCGCAGCCGGCCAGGCTCCCGACGCCGAGCGCGCCCGCCAGTGCGGCCGCGCCGCCAGCCAGGCCACCGCGCAGCACGTCACGGCGCGTGACGCGGCGGCTGGTCAGGCCACGCCAGATCGGCAGGTCGACGTCCGCGGGCCGCGCGCTCCGGGCGGTTATCCGCCTGGCTGACGGTCGGGCCATAGGGCGGTCCTCCTCGGCGCAGCGGCACCAGAACCTCGCTGAATCCACTGATCCTCGCAGAAACCGGATCAGACATGCCGGGCTTTGCCGCTAAATCGAGCCGGCGCCCGCCAGCCGGCATCACGCGCCGATGTTACTCATCACGTGCTTGATCCTGGTGTAGTCATCGAACCCGTAGCCGGACAGGTCCTTGCCGTAGCCGGAGTGCTTGAAGCCGCCGTGCGGCATCTCCGAGACGAACGGGATGTGAGTGTTGATCCACACGGCGCCGAAGTCCAGTTGCCGCGCCACCCGCAGGGCGCGGCCATGGTCCCGGGTCCAGACGCTGGCCGCCAGGCCGTACTCGACGCCGTTGGCGGAGCGCACCGCCTCGTCCTCGGATCCGAACCGCTGCACGGTGACGACCGGCCCGAAGACCTCGTCCTGGATCATCTCGTCATCCTGGTGCAGCCCGGTCACGACAGTCGGCGCGAAACAGAATCCGCGCGAGCCGACCCGGTGCCCGCCGGTGGCGATAGCGGCATGGGCAGGAACTCGCTCCAGGAAGCCCTGCACCCTAGCCAGCTGCGAGGGGTTGTTCAGCGGTCCGTAGTAGGCATCGGGCACCTCGCGCCCGCCGGTCCTGACCGTCGCTGCCTTCGCGATCAGCGCGTCGCTCAGCTCCGCGGCAATGCCGGGGCCGGCCAGCACCCGGGTAGCGGCCGTGCAGTCCTGGCCCGCGTTGTAGTACCCGGCATCCACAATGCCCTGGACTGCCTGCTGCACGTCCGCGTCATCGAACACGATGACCGGCGCCTTGCCGCCGAGTTCCAGGTGCACCCGCTTCAGGCCGACGGCGGCCGCCTGGGCGACCTCGATGCCGGCCCGGACCGAGCCGGTAATCGAGACCATCTGCGGGATCTCATGGGACACCAGCGCCCGGCCGGTGTCACGGTCGCCGCAGATGACGTTGAGCACGCCCGGCGGGACGAATTCGGCGGCGATCTCAGCCAGCAGCAACGTCGAGACCGGAGTCGTATCGGACGGCTTCAGCACGACGGTGTTCCCGGCCGCGATCGCCGGGGCGAATTTCCAGACCGCCATCATCATGGGGTAGTTCCACGGCGCTACCTGAGCGCACACCCCGACCGGCTCACGCCGGATCATCGAGGTGTGCCCGCGCAGGTACTCGCCCGCGGACTTGCCGTCCAGCATCCGGGCGGCGCCGGCGAAGAACCGCAGTTCGTCGGCGAGCGGCGGCACCTCGTCGGAGCGCGTCAGCGCCACCGGCTTGCCGGTGTTCCGGGACTCCGCTTCGACCAGGTCCTCGGCCCTTGCCTCGATCGCGTTGGCGAACCGCAGCAGCGCGAGGCTCCGCTCGGCCGGCGTGGTGTCGCGCCAGGTCTCGAAGGCCGCTGCTGCCGCCTGCAGCGCCGCCGCCACGTCGGCCGGCCCGGAGACCGGCGCCTGCAGATATGTCTCGCCAGTGCTCGGGTCGACGACGTTGCTGGTCCTGCCATCCTGCGACGGCCGGTAGTCGCCTGCGATGAAGTTGGCTAGCACCTGCTGGCGGCCGGGCTGTGCCGCTTCCGCCTCGGCTACTTCCACGACGATCCTCCTGGTAAAGCCATCCTTGAGCCGGGTACGAACACTGGCAGAGAACAAGTTACCGCACAAGCGAATCAGTGATAGATAGCCCTGGAGCCGACGGAATCAGTTGATTTGATACCGATAGCATGGCACGATGGGTTGCGAAGGAGGCCGCAGATGGCGCACACGCCAGTGACGCCGATCGCCTCGGGCGCACGAAACCGGGGCGCGGCAAGCGGCCGCGAACCAGACAGCAAGATCGTGCTTGACGACCTGTCGAAGCGAATTATCGAGCAGCTTCAGCAGGACGGCAGGCGCTCGTACGCGGCCATCGGCAAGGCGGTCGGGCTGTCTGAAGCTGCCGTCCGGCAGCGGGTTCAGCGGCTCATCGATGTCGGTGCCATGCAGATCGTGGCGGTCACCGACCCGCTGACGCTCGGCTTCCCGCGCCAGACGATGGTCGGCATCCGCTGCGGCGGCGACCTCGGGCGGGTGGCCGATCATCTGGCGGGCATGCAGGAGATCGACTACGTCGTCATCACCGCGGGCTCGTTCGACCTGCTCATCGAGGTCGTGTGCGAGGACGACGACCAGCTGCTGGAAATCCTTGGCCGGGTTCGCTCGATTCCGAGCGTGACGGCGACCGAGACATTCGTGTACCTGAAACTCTGCAAGCAGACCTACAGCTGGGGGACCAGATGAGTACGGCGTACAGCAACGACGAGATCGCGGCGCTGCAGGAGAAGGCGAAGCGCCACCTGTGGCTGCACTTCACCAGGATGTCGTCTTACGCCGACAGCGACGTCCCCGTCATCGTCCGTGGCGAGGGGCAGTACGTCTTTGACCAGCACGGCAAGCGGTACCTGGACGGCCTGGCCGGGTTGTTCGTCAGCCAGATCGGGCACGGCCGCACCGAGGTCGCCGAGGCAGGCGCCCGCCAGGCCGCCGAGCTTGCCTACTTCCCGCTCTGGTCGTACGCGCATCCCCAGGCGATTCAGCTCGCCGAGAGGTTGTCTGCCGTCGCGCCGGGTGACCTCAACCGGGTCTTTTTCACCAGCAGCGGATCCGAGGCCGTCGAGTCGGCCTGGAAGCTCGCCAAGCAGTACTTCAAGGCGATCGGCCAGCCAGGACGGTACAAGGTGCTGAGCCGGTCCATCGCCTACCACGGCACCTCGATGGGGGCCCTCGCGATCACCGGCTTGCCGGATATCAAGGAGCCGTTCGAGCCGCTGCCGCCGGGCGGAGTCCGGGTGCCGAACACCAACTTCTACCGTGCGCCGCAGTTCGTCGCGGACGACCTGACTGCGTTCGGGCTGTGGGCGGCCGACGAGATCGAGCGGGCCATCCAGCGCGAGGGCGAGGACTCGGTCGCCGCCGTGTTCCTGGAGCCGTTGCAGAACTCCGGCGGCTGCTTCCCACCGCCGCCCGGCTACTTCCAGCGGGTGCGGGAGATCTGCGACCGGTACGGGGTGCTGCTGGTTTCCGACGAGGTGATCTGCGCCTTCGGGAGGCTGGGCTACTACTTCGGGTCCGAACGGTACGGCTACCAGCCGGACATCATCACCTTTGCCAAGGGGGTCACCTCCGGCTACGCCCCGCTGGGCGGAATGCTCGTCCGGGACGCGCTGATGGAGCCGTTCAATCACGGCCAGTCGACCTTCCTGCACGGCGTGACGTTCGCGGGGCACCCGGTTTCCTGCGCTGTCGCCATGGCCAACCTCGACGTGTTCGAGAAAGAGGACTTGCTCGGCAACGTGCGTGCGCACGAGGGCGCGTTCCGCTCCACCCTGGAGAAGCTGAACGACCTGCCGATCGTCGGTAACGTCCGGGGGGACGGCTACTTCTACGGCATCGAACTGGTCAAGGACAAGGCCACCAGGGAGACCTTCGACGACGACGAGTCCGAGCGGCTGCTTCGCGGCTTCCTGTCGCACGCGCTCTTCGATGCCGGGCTGATCTGCCGGGCCGACGACCGCGGGGACCCGGTCATCCAGCTGGCCCCGCCGCTGACCTGCACGCAGGAGCACTTCGACGAGATGGAGCAGATCCTGCGGGCGGTCCTCACCGAGGCGTGGACGAAGGTCTGAGCGCCCGGCGCCGCACTGGGCACCGTGCCCATCGCCATGCCCGCCGCTGGCGAAGTTATGCAGTTGTAACCGCCGTGGAGCTAACCAAACTGCTCCGTAATCGTGTCTAAGAGGTGAGGGGCCAGGCGGTGCAGCAGGGGCGATCGTCGGGCCGCGCGCAGCTGGGAGGAACGATGGCGGGCAGTGACGGTCGGTGGGCCGAACTCTCCAGTAAGAACGAGCGCGTCGTACCGCAGGACGACCCGGCTGCAGTCTTGACCGGCGGCCCATCCGGACCTGGCCTTACCCGGTGGGCCGCACTGGCCAGCCAGCGCGAACGGCTGGTCGACGGCAGCGATCCGGATTTCCGGCCTAGCGGGTCGGGCCAGGCCGGCGGAGGTCACGCCAGCGCGGGCATGCGGCTGGTCGCTGGCGCTGCCTAGCCGCGCGCTGCTCCGGCCCGCCGCGCCTATGCCCGCCGCGCCTGTGCCCGCCGCGCCTGTGCCAGCAGCGACTGGACGTGCTTGACGGCCTGGTCAGTCGGCACTCGCTCGCGCTCCCCGGTACCGCGGCTAACCACCTCGACCAGGCCGTCAGCGAGGTCCCGGCTGCCGACGCTGATCCGGACTGGTGATCCGATCAGCTCGGCGTCCTTGAACTTGACGCCGGGCCGCTCGTCGCGGTCGTCCAGCAGGACATCGGCCCCGGCCGCCAGCAGCTCAGCGTAGATCGATTCGGCAGTTAGCCGGACCGCCTCGTCCCTGACCGACACCATGGTCACCGTGACCTCGGCCGGCGCTACCTGGACCGGCCACTTGAGGCCGGCCTCGTCGTGGTGCACCTGCGCGATGACGGCCATCGCGCGCTCGACGCCGATGCCGTAGCTGCCCATGATCGGCACGATCGGCGTGCCGTCCGGGCCGAGTACCGATGCGCCGAGCGCGGTCGTGAACCTGCGGCCGAGCTTGAAGATATGACCGACCTCGATGGCCCGGATGAGCTGCAGCGCCGCTCCGCATCGCGGGCACGGCTCGCCGGCCGATACCTCGCGCAGGTCGGCCCAGGTACCGACCCGGATATCGCGGTCGACGTCGACGCCGGTCAGGTGGACGTCGTCGGTGTTCGCGCCGGTGGCCATGTTGCGACGGCCGCGCAGGGCCACGTCAGCGATGACCGGCAGGTCGCTGACACCGACGGCACCTAGGCTGCCGGGCAGCGCGCGCAGGGCCGCCCGGATCTCGTCCGGCTGCGCCGGGCGGATGTCGCTCACCCCGGTGGCGTCGATCAGCTTCTGGTCCTGCAGCTGATGGTCACCACGCAGCAGGACGAGCGTGAGCTGGCCGTTCATCACCTGCACGAGGGTCTTGAGCTGCCGGTCGGCGGCCAGGCCGTGCTTGATCGCGAGGTCCTCGATGGTGCGCACGCCGGGCGTGTCCAGCCGCGCCGGCGCGGCCGGGCCCGGCTCGTCATCGACAGGCGGCAGCGCGGCGGTCGCCCGCTCGAGGTTGGCAGCATAGTCGCAGTTCGGGCAGATCGCGACGAGGTCCTCGCCGGCCTGCGACGGGCACATGAACTCCAGCGAGTCCTTCCCGCCCATTGTGCCGTTCGATGCCTCGGCGGCGATAGCCGGGATGCCGAGGCGGGCGAAGATCCGCTCGTAGGCGCCCCGGTGCGCGTCGAATGACTTGTCCAGCCCGGCATCGTCCACGTCGAAGCTGTAGGAGTCCTTCATGGTGAACTCGCGCACCCGCAGCAGGCCGCTCTTCGGCCGCGCCTCGTCCCGGAACTTGGTCTGGAACTGGTACCAGAATTGCGGCAGCTCGCGGTAGGAGGCAAGCTCGGCCGCCACGGTCGTGAAGATCTCCTCGTGGGTGAAGCCGAGCACCAGGTCCGTGCCCTTGCGGTCTTTCAGCCGGAACATGACGTCAACCGTCCCCAGCCGGCCGGTCCGCTCCCAGATCTCCGCCGGGTGCATGCAGGGCAGCAGGAACTCCTGCGCGCCGATCGCGTTCATCTCCTCGCGGATGATTTCGATGATCTTGGCGCGCACCCGCATTCCGAGCGGCAGCATCGAGTAGTGACCTGCCATGAGCTGGCGGATGAAGCCGGCCCGCAGCAGCAGCCGGTGACTGGCCGCATCGGCGTCCGCCGGATCCTCTCGCAGGGTCGGGATGTGCAGCTGTGACCAGCGCATGGGTACAGGCCTTCTCGTCGTATCGGCGGGTTGCGCGCGCCAGGACCGGCGCCAGGGATAGTTGCGGAGGAGCGCAAGTCTAGAGCCCTGGCCCGGCCTGAGCGATCTAGATTGCGCTCGCGCCCGTAGGCGCCTCCCTTGACTCTACTTCGGCCGGTGCCTGGCGCAGACCGCCGGACCGGGGATCGCCAGCGGCCTACAGAAATGGTGCGCGCGCGAACATACGCCGCCGAATGCCCAGAACATCCGTTTTGCCACCGGCGAGCGTTTGACCGGTTCCTGACCGGGCACCAAAACTGACATGCCGACGGACAGGTCCGCTCGCCGGGTGCTCTCCATCGCGATGGGCATCGCGGCGATTTTCGACCTGACGGGCATGACCGTTTACCGCACGATGCGTCCAGTCCTTCCGCCCAGTCCGCCGCGCGCCGACGATCAGGATCCGTTCGGCTCGGCGATGAGCACGATCATGTCCGCCCATCGCGAGGCGGCCGGTCGTGCGCGTGATGAGAGCGGTGAGACGTTAGTCGCATGGCCGACATCAACCGCGCGCCGATGTCTGCTGGGGCCAGTCCGCAGTACCAGGCCAGCCCGGCCGCGCAGGCGCAATCCCCCAGCCAGCAATCCCCCAGCCAGCAAATCCCCTGCCAGCCGTCCGCCGCGCAGCCCGGCGCCAGCGAGATCGCCGACGCCGTGCTCGACCGGATCGGCGACAAGGTCACCGACGGCCGCGGGCCCGCCGGGCAGCCAGCCCGGCAGCCCAGCATCAACTCGGTCGACCAGGCGATCGCGCTCCGCGAGCAAGCGCCGGAGATGTACGACCTGTGGCTGAAGATCGCCAAAGACAAGGCCGCGACCGAGAACTACGTCGAGCGGGCACCCTATGAGGTACCAGAACGGCTGGCGCAGTCGGGCCGGCCGCGCGCGCTCGGCGCGCTGGTCATCGTCCTGTCGTTCTGCGGCTACCTGGCCTGGCTCGGCGGCCCTGGCCCGTACATCGGCGGCCTGATCGCCATCCTCGACCTGGTCGTGATGTTCGGGATGTTCTTCGGGCTGCGGCCGGAGCGGCTGCCTGAGCCGCAGGAGACCGAACGCCGGCCACCCCGGCGCCGGTTACCTCAGCACGGGCTAACCAGGGCCCGCGGTCCAGCACCCGCCGCCGGCTCCCGGCCCCGCCATGCGATCCTTGGCGGGGCAGGGCGGCCACGCCCGGCCCCGGGCCTGGGTCTGGCGGAGGTGCCCTGGTGCTTGACGATCGGTTGCTGGTAGATGCCCACGTGCACGTGGCGAGGCTGCCAACGCTGTCAGCGGACTGGCAGGCGTGGGTGAAGGCCTTCGGCGGCGGCATCCCCATCAGCGAGTTGTACGACGCCGACGGCGTGCCGCTGCCCGCGGCGATCGATGAGTACTTTGCCGCCGAGGGGGCCGATCACGTCCTGCTCTTCTCCGAGTACAGCCCGAAGTCGACGGGGATCCAGCCCATCGAGGACGTGCTGCCCGTGGTCGAGCACAATCCTGACCGCTTCCACCCCGTCGCCAACATCAACCCGCATGTGCACTACCCGGTGAAGGCCGAACTGGGCCGGCAGGTCGGCCTCGGCGCGGTGGCCTGCAAGATCCACCCGGTTCACGGCGGATTCGAGGCCGCTGACCGGATGCTGTACCCGGCCTACGCGTTCTGCGAGGAACGGGGCATTCCGGTGATCGTGCATTGCGGCACGTCGACGTTCTCAGGGTCGGCCAGCGCCCTTGGCGAGCCGGCCCTGCTCGACCCGGTCTTCCGCGACTTCCCTGACCTGACCGTCGTGCTCGCGCACGGCGGCCGCGGCTGGTGGTATGACCAGGCCGCGTTCCTGGCGCTGATGCGGCCCAGCGTCTGGCTCGAGGTGTCCGGGCTGCCGCCGGCCCGGCTGCCCGATTACTACGGCAAGTCACTGTCCCGGCTGGCAGCCAAGATGGTGTTCGGCACCGACTGGCCGGGCGTGCCCGGAGTGCAGCGCAACGCCCGCGCGCTCGAGCAGGTGCTGCTGGCCGCGGGAGCCACCGCCGGCCAGGTGGCGCTGGCACTCGGCGGCAATGCCCGGCAGATCTTCCGGCTGGCCGAGCGGTGAGCTGACGCTAGCCGACCACCTGCCTGCGGTCCTAGTGTTACGACAAAGGTTGTTTCAGGAGACTCTTCGGGAGTGTGTGCATGAAGACCAGGGCAGCGATCATGCGTGCGACAGGCAAGGACTGGGAGGTCACCGAGCTCGAGCTTGATCCCCCGAAGGTCGGCGAGGTCCTGATCAGGTACGTGGCATCCGGTCTGTGCCATTCCGACGAGCACATCCGCACCGGCGACCTCACCCCCCGGTTCCCGATCGTGGGCGGCCACGAGGGCGCCGGCGTTGTCGAGGAGGTCGGGCCCGGCGTCACCAGGCTGAAGGCCGGCGACCACATCGTCTGCTCGTTCCTGCCGGTCTGCGGCCACTGCCGCTGGTGCTCGACCGGTCACTCCAACCTGTGCGACCTGGGCGCGACCATCCTGGACGGCTGCCTGCCCGATGGCACCTACCGGTTCCACACCGCCGATGGCGAGGACGTGGGCGGGATGTGCATGCTGGGCACGTTCTCGGAGTACGCGACCGTGTCCGAGCTGTCCTGCGTCAAGGTCGACGACGACGTGCCGCTCGACAAGGTAGCCCTGATCGGCTGCGGCGTCCCGACCGGCTGGGGCTCGGCCGTGCATGCCGCCGCGGTAGAGCCCGGCGACACGATCGCGATCTATGGCATCGGCGGCATCGGCATCAACTCGGTACAGGGCGCCGCGCTGGCCGGGGCCAGGAACGTGATCGCGATCGACCCGGTCGCCAAGAAGCGCGAGGTGGCGGAGCAACTCGGCGCCACGCACAGCTGCGCGACCGCCGGCGAAGCGGCGCTGCTGATCCATGAGCTGACCCGCGGCGTGATGGCCGACAAGGCAATCGTCACGGTCGGCGTGGTAACCACTGAGGTCGTCACGGATGCGTTCAACACCATCCGCAAGGGCGGCACCGTGGTGGTGACCGGCCTCGGCGACCTGGTGTCGAACAACATCCAGATCAACAGCTCGATGTTGACGCTGATGGAGAAGCGGCTCCAGGGCAGCCTGTTCGGCTCCGGAGACCCGTTCCACGACATCCCGCTGATGATCCAGCTCTACCGGTCCGGCGACCTGAAGCTGGACGAGCTGATCACCACCACCTACCGCCTCGACGAGATCAACCAGGGCTACCAGGACATGCTGGACGGCAAGAACATCAGGGGCCTCATCCTGCATGGCAGCTGAGTCCGCTCCCCGCGCAGTGCAGGTGAGTGGCGGCACGCCGGTCATCGGCCTGCGCCGGGAACGCGAGGTCCTCACCGTCGCGCTGCAGGCAGCCAGGCACGTCGTGCTGGAAGGCCCGCCAGGGACCGGCAAGTCGACGCTGCTCCGGTCGATCGCCCGCGATCTCGGTCAGGCGGTGGTCTTCGTCGAGGGGAACGCCGAGCTGACGCCAGCCCGGCTGATCGGCCAGTACGACCCCGCGCAGGTGCTCACCGACGGGTACTTGCCGTCGAGCTTTGCCGACGGACCCCTGCTGCAGGCGATGCGCGCCGGCGCGCTGCTGTACCTGGAGGAGTTCAACCGGGTGCCGGAAGAAACGCTGAACGTACTCATCACCGTGCTCACCGAGGGCGAGATCGCGGTGCCACGGTTCGGGGCCGTGCGGGCGGATCCCCAGTTCCGGCTGATCGCGGCGATGAACCCGTTCGACGCGATCGGCACCGCGCGGGTCAGCCAGGCCATCGCCGACCGGATCTGCCGGGTCGTGCTCGGCTACCAGGACGCCGCCGCCGAGCGGTCCATCGTCGGGGCCATCACCGGCCGCGACGGGGCGGTCGTGCCGTTCGCGGTCGAGTTCACTCGCGCCACTCGCTCGCACCGGGACGTGCGGATGGGCGCATCGGTACGCGGCGCGATCGATCTGGTGCTGCTGATCGACGGGCTGACCCGGCTGCGCGGCGAGGCCGCGATGACACGGCTGACCGCGCGCGATGCCGCGTGCGCTGCCCTGTCCGGCCGGATCAGGATTGCCGACGGCTGCGAGCGCAGCCCCGAGTCGGTCCTTGACGAGATCCTCGGCGAGCTCTGGCCGCAGGACGCGGCCGGGCCGCGCGCTCCCGCCGACGAGCCCGAGCCGTCCGCTGACGGCTCGCCGGGCGGCCAGGGAAAAGCTGACGGCCCGCGGCCGGACGCGGGCCTTACCCAGCCGGGCGCTGGCCATCCGGCCGCCGGCCCGCAGCAGGTATCGGGCTCGAGCCTGCGCCGCGAGCGGACGCACGGCCCCGCGCGCCGGACGGTCGGCCGGGCCGAGCTCGCCAGCAGGCATCAGGCCTTCACCGGCATCTCTCCCGGACCCGGAGAGCTCGACGCCGATGCGGTGGCCGCGCTGCTCGCTGCCGACCCGCTCGCCGCCGCCGCGCTGCTGGCCGACCTGAGCCAGGCAACCGACGAACCGCTTCGCGCGATCGCCCGGCAGCTGGCCGCCAGGGTTTTCATCCAGCTCGGCGCGGCCGGGCGGCAACCGCGCCGAGGCAGCCCGCGCCGCATCTCCTCGGTGCTGCGCGGGGACGGAGACATCGACCTGGACCGGACGCTGGACCGGCTGAGCGGCGGCTGGCCGCCGTCGGCCGACGACCTCGTGACCAGGTCGTGGCAGGCGCACCGCCGGTCGGTGTGCCTGCTGGTGGACTGCAGCGGCTCGATGTCCGGCCTCGCGCTCGCCATGGCCGCGGTCGCCACCGCCAGCGTGCTGCTGGCCGCAGACGGGCGGGTGGACACCGGGGCTGCCGCCTTCGCCGGCACGGTCACGGTGCTGCAGGCGCCAAGCGCACGTCGGCCGCCGGAAGAGATCGTCGGCCGGCTGCTCGGCTTGCGCGGGCACGGCGTGACCGACATCGCGGCGGCGTTGCGGGCCGCGGCGGTCCTGCTGTCCGGCGCGGGCCCGGTCTCCGGTACTGGCCTTCGGCCGGGCGCGCCCGCCGGCGGGCCGGCCGAGCGGTGCGTCATCCTCTTGTCGGACTGCCAGCGCACGGCCGGCGGCGATCCGGCGGCCGCGCTGGCCGGGATCGACCGTCTCGATGTGCTCTGCCCGCGGCCGGCCGGCACTGAAACGGACCCGGATTCGGCCGCTGCCGCTGAGCGCCTGGCCCGGCTAGGCGGCGGAGTCGCCCAGCCAGTCCGGACGCTCAGTGACATCCCGGCCGTGCTGACCCCGCTGCTGTCCGGTCGCTAGTGCAGCGCACCGCAAGTCCTTTGCTGGTTCCCGGTTACGATGCGTAATGGTCATGCGGCTACCGGGAGGGCGGGCCCGGTGCCGGGGTGGCGCTGGAGGTAGCCATGCAGCGCGCGGGTGAATCGCAGCGCCACAACCAGACAAGCGTCATGTGGGCGGCCCGCACCGACTCCGGCGCCGCGCGAACGCTCGCCTCGGGTGCCCACGCGGACGTGGCGGCGGTCAAGGCCGCTGGCGCACGTGCCGCCGTTCGGCGGGCAGGGCACGATCAACGTCAACAGCTGGAGTCCGATTCCGGCCGATTCGCGTTCGTCTCCTATCCATCGAGGTGAGCGGTGTCGTTGAAGCCCCGGACGATCCAGCGGTCCGCGGTGACCACGATGCGGGAGATCGACGCGTTCTCCGCACCGAGAAACGCGAACGGCCGGGATCCGCTTGCCAGCGCCAGCGCCTGGCCGATCACCCCGCCGTGCGTGACCGCGGCAATCCGCTGACCCGGATGAGCTGCCGCCAGCCGCTCGATCGCGCCCCGGACCCGGCTTGCCAGCCTAACCGCGGACTCAGCGCCGGGAATCACGTCCCACCGCTCCTCGGCAGCCATCCGAAGGCTGATGGGATGGGCTTCCGCGACCATCTTCCGGAAGATCCCGCCCTCCCATTCGCCCAGGTAGACCTCGCGAAGGTCGGCTTCCACCAGCGGTTGCAGGCCGAGCAGCCCGGCCAGTGGCGCTGCCGTCTGCGCGGTCCGGCGCAGGTTGGTGACGTAGACGGCGGCTACCCCGGCCCCAGCGAGCCGGTCGCAGACCCGCTCCGCCTGGTCCTTGCCCTCCGCTGACAGCGGCGGATCGCCATGTCCGTCCACCAGCGGGAACAGCGTCCCGTCCAGGTATGCCTCGGAAGCACCATGCCGCACCAGCAGCAGATCCGTTGCTCCCGGCGGCACTGCATACCGCTGCTGCCGGAATGCAATGGGTTCCTGCGGCGCGGTCATCGCGACTGGGGCAGCTTGACCGGGCCCTTCCGGCTGCCGGCCGCGGACGGCGGCGGCACGACCGGACCGATGTCACCGTCCGGAGCCTCGTCCAGGTCGACGATCACCGGTGCGTGGTCACTCGGGCCGGCGCCCTTCCTTGCCTGCCGGTCGACCCAGGCCGCCCGGACCCGGCTGGCCACGCTGCCGGTGCCCAGCACCAGATCGATCCGCATGCCGAGATCCTGGTGGAACATCCCGGCCCGGTAGTCCCAGTAGGTGAACACCCGCTGGCTGGGCCATCGCTCGCGGACCATGTCGCGCAGGCCGGCCGACAGCAGGCTGGCCAGTGCTGCCCGCTCCGGCTCGGTAACGTGAGTCTGCCCGACATAGGCCGCCGGGTCGAAGACGTCGCTGTCGGCCGGGGCGATGTTCATGTCCCCGGCCACGATGGCCGCATCCGGGCCTGCCCGGACCGCCTGCTCGAGCGCGGCGAGCCAGGCCAGCTTGTAACGGTAATGATCTGAGTCGGGGATCCGGCCGTTCGGCACGTATACCGAGTGCACCCGGATCCCGCCGCAGGTCGCCGCGACCGCGCGAGCCTCAGGATCGGGGAAGCCGGGAGCCCCGGCCAGCCCGCGCTCCACCTCGGTCAGCCCGACCCTGGACAGGATCGCCACGCCGTTCCAGCGCGGCTCGCCGTAGACGGCCGCCTGATAGCCGCGTTCTTCGAGATCCGCGCCGAGCAACTCGGTGAAGGCGTCATCGGCGAGCTTGGTCTCCTGCAGGCAGACGATGTCCGGCTGGCGCTCGTCCAGCCACGGCAGCAATCTTGGTACCCGTTGCCTGACCGAGTTCACGTTCCAGGTAGCGACCCGCACCGCGCCTACACTAGCCGTCGTGGCGGCACGCCCGAAGCGCATCCGCCAGCAGTTCGCCAGCAAGCCGCGCGCGTGCCAGGTGCCGGGTGTCCATGAAGCCCGTTCCGGTTCGTCGTAGTCACGGAGACAGTCACCGATCTAGCCGGGGAGCTAGCAATGAAGTTCCTGCTACTGGTCTGCATGGAGCAGCCGCCCGACCCGACGCTTGAGACTGAGGAGGACATCGCCCGTCGCGAAGCGGGCGACGACGACGACATCCGCCAGTGGTTTGCCGAGATCGGCAAGCGCGGCAGCAGGCTTATCGGCAGCGAGGTCAGCCATCCGGCCAGTGCCGCCACGGTGCGCGTCCGAAATGGCGAGGTGATCGTCAGCGACGGACCCTTCGCCGAGACGAAGGAGTGGATGGCCGGCTTCGACGTGATCGAGTGTGCCAGCATGGCTGACGCCGTCGAACTTGCCGCGCTTCACCCCGCGGCCGCGTTCGGGATGCTCGAGGTCCGCCCGTTCTGGCCCGAGGCCTGGCGGCATCCAGGGGCTGCTCCCGCCTAGCGCACCGCGGCGAACGCGAACGCCAGCAGCGAGTTCGCGGCGTAGCCGTCCGCAGAGCGGCCGCGCAACACCACGCCACGGCTGCGGAGACGGTGAACGTGACGGCACCGGCCCTGACCTGCGGCCACTGGAAATGCCGATGGCAGCAGGTTCAGCTGTGAAGCGCGAGCGAGACCCCGAGCAGGCGCGACAGGCCCGCCGCGCGGCTAAGTTCGGCGGGACTGAACGGCTCGTCATCGCGGCTGAAGTGCAGCGCGCCCGCCGCGCCCCCGCTGCCCTGAGCCACCTGCCCGCCGGCCGCCGCAAGTCCGCCGGCCGCCGCAAGTCCGCCGGCCGCCGCGAGCCCGCTGGCCGCCGCGAGTCCGCCGACTGCCACCAGGCGCAGCCGCGCCCCGTTCGGCCAGGTCAGCTCTGCCACCGAGCGGGCTTTTGGGCCACCCTGGCAGACCACCTCGCCCTCCAGCGCCGACTCGAACAGCCGGGTCGCGGCGGCGAGGTCGTCCACGTAGTACTCGACCAGGGTGAATGCCGAGGGCTGGCCGGCCGGGCCGAGTTCGGCCGGGGCCGGCAGCCGGGGCGGCGGACCGGACTGCTCGGCGACCTGGATCACGATGCCGAAGGCGTCCCGAGGGCGCAGGAACGCCTCCTTCCAGCCCGGATCATCGAGCCTGACCTGGACCGGCTCGATGCCGAGCGCCGCGATCCGGCGCAGGGTCCGGGTGATGTCGCTGACGATGAAGTTCAGGTGATGCGGGCCCGGACCCCTGGCCGCGAGGAACCGATCGAGGAAGGCCGAGTCCGGCCCCGGTGTCGGCGTGATCAGCTCGATCTTAGGGCCAGTGCGGTAGCGCAACTGCCCCCACCAGAAGCCCGGTGAGTTGCCGCCGTAGACCCACCTGCCGCCGAGCAGGCCGCCGAACAGTTTCCAGCCGTCGCCAACCGCACCGGTCCCGATGGAGACGTGATCGAGGACGGTTATCGTCACGGGCACCCGCAATTGCGCACGACGGAGATGCTAGCGGGCGCGACGGACGCGCCCTTCCGCCGCTGCCCATGACTGGCCCTTCCTACTCCGATTGCGGTACAAAAAAGCCGCGCAACTGGCAGAGCCGAAGCTCAACCGAACGTACGGTGTATTCAGCGTGGCTCCTCCATAACCTCTCGACTTATCCGCACCCTTAGGAGTCACCGCGCTCCCTCACGCACGCTCGGCTGCACCCCCGTCCCGGAAGGCGCGAATGAACCCGCTCGCACGTACCCTCGCCCTACCTGCCGCGCTGCTGGTGGCGGGCGGACTGCTGGCGGGCGGACTGCTGTCGGTGGGACTGCCTGCAATCACCTCGGCGGCAGTCGGCACCACGAGGCTGTGCCACTCGCAGACCGCTCCGGTCGACGGCGGCGCGTACACGGTTGAGAACAACGAGTGGGGCTCGAGTGCGCGCGAATGCATCACCACCAACGGCAACGCTGATTTCAGGGTGGCGAACTCCTCGATCGTTAGCTCGCAGCACAGCGGGCCGGGCGGCTATCCGGCCATCTACAAGGGCTGTCACTGGGGCGCGTGCACGCCCGGCAGCGGACTTCCGATCCAGGTATCGAACATCAGGGCCGGCACGATGACGACCAGTTGGAGCACCGCCCAGCCCGGCGGCAGCAGTGTCTACAACGTGGCGTATGACATCTGGTTCAACCGGACGCCGACCACCGGCGGCCAGCCTGACGGCGCCGAGCTGATGATCTGGCTGAACCACCACGGCCATGTGCGGCCTTACGGCTCGGAAGTCGCCGGCAACGTCGTCATCGGCGGCCGCAGCTACAACGTGTGGTTCGGCAACCAGGGCTGGAACACCGTCTCCTACACGCTCACCACCCCCGCCACCTCGATCAGCAACCTGGACCTGCGGGCGCTGGTAGCCGACGCGGTGCGCCGCGGCTACATCAGCCGTTCGTGGTACCTGATCGACGTGGAGGCGGGCTTCGAGCTGTGGAACGGTGGCGCGAGCCTGGCGACAAAGTCGTTTTCCGTCAGCGTCGCTGGCCGCCTGGCGTCCCATGCCGTCACGAGCCAGCCTCACCTGGCCGACCACTCGACGACCGACGTGCTCGTGCGCACCGCGAGCCGGGCCAGGTGACGACGGTCGCGCACGTCAGGACCGGGAACCGCCGCCGGACAGTGCGGTCGAGCGCGCGCGGCCTGGCCAGCATTCCCGATGGCGTGCGTAACGCGCCAGCGGGAGTCCGCGTCTGGGTCAGCGTGGCCGTTAGCCGCGGTAGCCGGTCGGGCACCTGCCCGGCCTGGTTCACGCCGCGCCGCGGATAGCCGGAAGCGGCATTCGCCTGCCCGGAGCCCGTCCCGCCCCCGGCCGGCCGGTCAGTCGAGGAGTTCCTCGACCGGCTTCACCCCGGCGGTCCCGCGACGCAGGCGCCAGAACAGCGCAGCTACGTACCACAGCAGCGCCAGGCCCGCTCCGTAGGCCACGACCTTGTCAGCAGCGTGGAACGGTCCGGGTACCGACAGGACGAAGATGATCAGCGCGCTGTACAGCAGCACGAAGATGATCACCGGCCAGGCCCACCGGCCCAGCGAGAACGCGCCGGGGATCGAGTCCAGCGCCCGCCGCCTGTAGGCATAGCCGGCCGTGATGAGGAAGTAGATGATGTACGGGATGACCGCGGTCGCCCCGACCAGCGTGTTGAACGCGCTGGCCTGCAGGTAGCCGTACCAGGTCACGCCGATGTCGACGACGGCGAAGACAAGCAGTGCCACGATCGGCGTCTGGCTGCTGGCGTTCACCTTCCGCAGCTGCTTGCTGAACGGCAGCATGTTGTCGCGCGCCATCGAGTACGCCAGTCGCGCCTGCGCGCCCGCGCCGACCACGAGGATCGCGAACATCGAGAAGATGACGAACGCGATGAACACCTTGACGAGCCAGCCCGGCAGCCAGTATCCGGCGATCGCCAGCAGCGGCAGCGGCGCGGTTTCCACGGCCTTCAGGTCCGGGATCGCGATGGTGAACCCGATCAGCGCGATCATGCCGAGCACGGCGGACCCGACCACCGCCAGGATGACTCCGCGCGGCACGCTCCGCCGCGGATCGACGGCATCCTCGGACATGTCGGCGGCGAGTTCGAAGCCGACCAGCGTGAACGCCCCCATGAGGCCAGCGAGCGCGAACGCGTAGATGGTCGGATTGTGCAGCAAGGCGGTCGTGTTAGTAAGGATGCTCGCGCCATACGGTGCTGGCTTGGTCTTGAGCCCCCAGAGCACCAGCAGCAGGATGCCGAAGACGACGGTCCCGATGATCTCGGTGAACACGGCGACGTTGTTCACCCGTGCGGCTACCTGGATGCTGATGATGTTGATGATTACCGGCAGCACCATCAGGATCAGTGCCACCGCCAGGACCAGACGCGCGCTCGGCGTATTCACGCCGAATTCGCTGAGCAGCAGCGGCGAGGCGACGCCGAGCATGATCGCGCCGCCGCCCACGCTCATGTAGAGCAGGCCGGCGAACCCCACGAACCAGCCGTAGGTGGAGTTCACCAGCCGGCCGCTCCACTGGTAGGCGTATCCGGCTAGCGGGATCCGGGTGCCGAGTTCGGCGACGACGAGCGCGATCATGATGTTGCCCACGCCGACGATCGGCCAGGTCCAGATCGACGCCGGCCCCCAGTACTTCAGCCCGGCGCTGTAGTTGAGGAAGATCCCGGTCGTGATCGAGATGATCGAGAAGGCGATGGCGAACATCGAGAAGAAGCGCAGCGATCTGCGCAGCTCAGGCTTGTAGCCCGCCTTGGCCAGGATGGCCTCCGGGCCGTTGCCGGCCGCCACGGCTGCTCCGGCCCGCCTGGCCGATTCGTCAGTGCTCATGTGGTCCCGCCTTCGTGTTGTCGTGCCCGGCCTTCGTTTTGTCGTAGCTGCACGGCGGCAAAGGCCTCGTCGGTCGCGGCGAGGACCTTGGCCAGATCTGCGCCGGTCATCGCCGCAGAGATGAACCAGTTGTGGCGCGGATGCAGGTATGCCCCGGCCCGGATGGCCGCCGCCGCGAACGTGCCGGCCAGGTCGTGACCGCGGTCTCCCGCGAAGGTCAGGTACGGCATGGCCGCGGGCCCGGTGTAGTTGATCTCGATGCCGCGCGCCGCGGCCTGCTGCAGGATCCCGGCGCGCAGCGCTCTTCCGGTCCGGTCCATCGCCTCGATGGCACCCTCGGCGCGCAGCGCGCCGATAGTGGCGATCGCCGCGGCCATCGCCACGGCCGAGAACCAGAAGGAGCCGGTCGCGAAGATGCTGGCGGCCGCGTCGGCGTAACCGCCGCAGCCGAGGACGGCGGCAAGCGGATGACCGTTGGCGATGGCCTTGCTCCAGGCCGACAGGTCCGGCAGCACGCCGATGGGCTCCCAGCTCGACCCGAGGTGCAGCCGGAAGCCGCAGCGCACGTCGTCCAGGATCAGCGCGGCGCCGGTCCGCGTGCACAGCTCGCGCAAGCCGACGGCGAACGCCGGGTCCACGAGTTCCTGGTCGAAGCCCGCATCGTGCTTGAACGGGCTGACCACGATGCCCGCCAGGTCCTGCCCGGCCTCCTCGGCTGCCACCGTGACCGAGGCCAGGTCGTTAAACGTGTAGTAGCCAAGGTTGGCGCGGTCCGCCGCGGTAACGCCCGCGAGGCGGGGGGTGCACCAGGGCGCGGCACCGTGGTAAGCGCCCTTGGCCACCAGAATCTGCGACCGGCCGGAATGCGCCCGGGCAATCGTGGCGCACATCGTCGTCGCGTCCGTGCCATTCTTGGCGAACATCGCCCAGTCCGCGTGCCGCACAGTGCCGACAAGCAACTCGGCGAGCTCGACCATTACCGGTCCGGGCCCGTTCTGGCAGTCGGCGAGTTCCGCTTGCGCGGCCGCGGCGGCCTCGACGGCGGGATGCCGGTGCCCGAGCACGACCGGGCCGTAGCTGCACATCAGGTCGACGTACTCGTTGCCATCGACGTCGCAGACGCGCGCACCGCGTCCCGCCCGCATGAACTGGGGGTATTCCGGCGGCAGCGGGCCCGCCGACTGATGCCCGTACATCCCGCCGGGAATCACCGCCCTGGCCCTGCGGCGCAGTTGCTCATCCGCGTTCCGCGGCCTGAAGTCCCGGTTGTCCGCTCGGACTAGCTGATCCGTCATGCCGTTCGCTCCGCTGTGCTGATTGCCGTTGTGCTTGCGCCGGTCAGGAAATCGAGTACCTGACCGAGGCTCTGCAGGCCCGCGTCAGAGCCGAGTCCTGTCGCCACCAGCGCACCACAGGCAACGCCCAGCCGGGCAGCGTCGACGGGGTCGCAGCCGAGCAGCAGGCCGGTCAGCATGCCCGCGTCGAACCCGTCGCCACAGCCGGTGGTATCGACCACGGCCACCGCGGGCGCCGGGAGGTGGATCAGGTCAAAGGCGCTGCCGGCGCCACCACGCCTGGCCGTAACCAGGCAACCGTCCGCACCAAGCGTCACCGCCACGCCGCCGGCGCCACGTGCGAGCACGTCAGCGATCGCTAGCTCCAGGTGCGCGCGGCCGGTCAGGGCGAGAAGCTGATCGGCGTTCGGCCAGAACCAGTCCGCGCCGCCGAGCGCGGCGCTGATCCGCGCGAAGTCCCGCTCGCTGCCCGGATGCAGGACGTCGATCGCGACCAGCGCGCCGCCCTCTTTTGCCGCCGTGACGACGGCCGCCAGGTCGGCGCCGGACAGGCCGGACAGCGCGTCGGGACCGCCGAGCAGTACCGCATCGAATCCGGCCAGTGCGGCCAGGTCGATGTCGCCGATCCGGAGCAGCCTGGTGGCGCCGGGCACGTGCAGGGCAGGACGCTCGCCATTCGGCCTGACCGGCAGGATGGTAGCGGACGTCTGGGCTGCCGTTGTCCTGACGATGCCGCCGGTGTCGACGCCATGAGCGGCCAGTGCGGCGATGAGGATGTCGGCCAGCAGGTCGGTTCCGACTGCTCCGATCGCGAACACGCTGTTGCCGAGCTTGGCCAGGTCGACGGCCGTGCCGGCGGCGGTTCCGGCCGCGGTGGCCCGGATCTCGGTGAGCCTGACGCTGCCCTGCCCGGCCGGTATCGATTCGACCGGACGGCCGAGCACGTCCAGGATGTGCGGCCCGATGACCGCTATCCTGCGCGGCGCGCCAGCGCCGTGCGCCGGCCCGGCGGTCATCGCTGCCGCCGTTGCCCGTAGTGGCGCCGTCGCGCTTCGGCGGCGACGTCGTCCAGCTCGGCCTGGGACAAGATCCTCGGCACGCCGTGAGCGCAGGCAAGCCGGTACACCCTGGCCAGCCACTCCAGCAGCACCGCCCGGTCGTAGGCCTCCGGCAGGGTCCGGCCGTAGCAGACCGCCCCGTGGTTCTGCAGGATCGCGGCGCTGCGCCCGGCCAGCGCGGCCACGGCAGCCTCGGCCAGCCCGGCCGAGCCGAACCTGGCGTAGGCAGCCACCCGCACCGGGCCACCGAGCCCGGTGATCGCGTAGTGCACGGCCGGCAGTTCGGCCGAGGTGGCCGACACCGCGATCACCTCGGCTGAATGCGTGTGCACCACTGCCGCCGCACCGGTGGCCGCGTAGACCGCCAGGTGCATCGGCAGCTCGCTGGACGGAGTTTCCGGCGCGTCGACTTCCTCGCCAGTCAGCGTCGTGACGCAGATGTCGGCCGGGACCAGGTCGGCATAGCTCACCCCGGACGGGGTGATCGCCACCAGGTCGCCCGCCCGCACGCTCAGGTTCCCCGCCGCGCCGACGGCCAGCCCGTCCGCGACCATCCGCCCGCAGTAGCTCACCAGCTGCTCGCGGGCGGTTTGCAGGTCAGCGTTGCCATGCATTAGAACGGATGTTAGACGGACGTCCGACAAAAAAACAGACGGTAATGTGCTGGCGGACGAATGTCAGACCTCCGAGCGGATGTGCGATGCCCAAGATCGTTGACTGGGATGAGCGGCGGGACGAGATCCTCCTGGCCACCTGGCGGGTGATCGCCCGCGACGGGATCGCTGGCGCGACCATTCGCGCGATTGCCAGGGAAGCGAACTGCTCGCGCGGGATCCTCGGCCATTACTTCGATGACAAGGCCGATATCCTCAGCTCAGCCCTCGTGCACTCGCACCGGCGGGTAGGCGCCCGGATGGGGGCGGCGGCCAGGGGGCTGACCGGGCTTGCCGCGCTGCGGGCCGTCATGCTGGAAGCATTGCCGCTGGATGACCGGCGTGATCTCGAAGCGCAGATCGAGATCAGCTTCTGGGGCCGGGCACTCGGTAACCTGGCGATGCGGGACTTGCAGCACACCGAGTTCGACCGGCTCTGCGACCGGCTGCGCGGCCACATCGAGGAGGCGGCCGCACTCGGTGAACTAGCCGACGGCTGCGACCCGGAGCTGGCGACCCACCAGCTGGTCGTGCTCATCGACGGGCTCAGCGCCGAGCGCGTCCTGTATCCGGACCGGATAACCCCGCAGCGTCAGGTTCAGATGCTTGACCTGCTCCTGAGCAGCTTCCAGAGCGCCACCATGGCGTCGGGAGCAGCCGGTGACTCCGCGCTGGCCCGGTGACGGCGCCACCCGCCTCGGCGACATCGCCCATACCGTGGCGGCTCAGTTCTCCAGCGGGAGCAGCTGGTCGGCGAATTCGCCGATGAACCGGTCCGCGCCCGGTGCGGCCGCGGCGGGCCTGACCACGAACTTGCTCAGCCCGGCATCGACGTACGCCTCGATCATGTGGCGCGCCTGCGCCCAGCCCGCCGGCGCCAGCGTCGCCGGGCCGCCGGCGCTCGATAGCCCTGGCGAGGTCCGGCGTGATCTCGCCGACCGCGAGGCTGACGCCGAAATGGTCCGGGTCGATCTCGCGCCCGGCCGCCGCGGCCGCTGCCTGAATCTGCTCGCGCGCCGCCCGCGCCTCTGCCGGGGTCAGGTAACTGCCGAGCCAGCCGTCGCCGTACTTGCCGGCCCGGCGCAGCCCTTCCGGCGCGCTGCCGCCCAGCCAGATGTCGAGCGGCCTGGCCGGCAGCGGCCCGACGCTCGCCCCCGTCACGGTGAAGAACCTGCCGGAGAAGGACACGTTCTGCTGGGTCAGCAGCAGCTTCAGCAACTCCAGCGATTCGTCGAACACGGCGGCGCAGGCCGAACACGGGCAGCACACGACGCGGCGCCAGCGCCGCGAGCGAGGCCAGTTCCTTTGCCACCAGCACCGGGTGCCGGCCAGGCAGCACCGCGACACCCGTGCCGACCTTGAGCCGGCTCGTCCTGGCCAGCGTGTACGCCATCCCGGCCAGCGGAGCGACCAGGTCGCCGTAGACAACCTCGCTGAGCCACAGCGAGTCGATGCCAGCGGCTTCGATCGGGCCGATCGCGGCTGCGAGCCCGCCGGGCGTCGCGAACGGACCGAGGCCGATGCCGATGCCGATGCGAACCTTCATGACGCCATCCGATCACGGCAGACAGAGCTAAGCAGGTAACCAGCGCCGGTTGCGGCCGCCGTCAGAGCCTGGCCAGCGCATCCCGCAGCGGATCCAGGCCCAGCGCTCCCAGCGCCAGTGCCTGGCTGTGGAAGTCCTTCAGGCTGAACTCCGCGCCCTTGCGCTGCCGGGCCTCATCCCTGGCCTGCAGCCAGATCCGCTCGCCGAGCTTGTACGCGGGGGCCTGTCCCGGCCAGCCCAGGTACCGGTTCAGCTCGAACCGCAGCATCTCCTCGTCCATGTGCACCCGGTTGTGCAGGAACTCCCAGGCCAGCTCGGCGGTCCAGGTCTCGCCCGGGTGCCAGCGGCTGCCCGCCGGGATCGGCAGTTCCAGATGCACGCCGAGGTCGACGACCACCCGGGCCGCGCGCAGCAGCTGGGCGTCCAGCATGCCGAGCATGGCCCCCGGATCAGCCAGGTAACCGAGTTCCGCCATCAGCCGCTCCGCGTACAGCGCCCAGCCCTCGCCATGCCCGGACACCCAGCACAGCAGCCGCTGCCAGCGGTTCAGCGACTGCTTCTCGAAGACCTGCTGACTGACCTGCAGGTGATGTCCGGGCACGCCCTCGTGATAGATCGTGGTGATCTCTTTCCAGGTGGAGAACTGCCCGACTCCGTCCGGCACGGTCCACCACATCCGCCCTGGCCTGGTCCAGTCCTCGCTGGGGCCGGTGTAGTAGATCCCGCCATCGCTGGTCGGGGCGATCATCGCCTCGATCCGCCGGGCCGGCTCCGGGATGTCGAAGTGCGTCCCGTGCAGCGCGGCAATGGTGCTGTCAGCGAAATCCTGCATCCAGGACCTGAGGTTCTGTGCGCCGGTGATCTGCCGGGCAGGATCGCCGTCCAGGTGCGCGGTCGCCTCTTCGACGCTGCCGCCCGGCACGATGAGGCCGGCGACTCGCGCCATCTCGGCCTCGAGCCGGATTACCTCGCCCCAGCCCCAGGTGTATGCCTCGTCCAGATCGATCACCGCACCGAGAAAGCTGCGTGATGCGAGCGCGTACCTGTCCCGGCCGACGGCATCACGCTCCGGCGCGAGCGGCAGCAGCTCAGTCTCCAGGAACTTGCCGAGCTCAGCAGTCGCCGCGCTGGCGGCGTCGGCGGCCACCCTCAGGTCCGCCAGCAGCGCTCCGGTGGCGCCCGTGCGATCAACCAGACCGTGGTAGAAGCCCGCACCGGGCGCCGACCACTGCGCGCATTGCCGGGCGCACTCGATGACCTGACGGCGCGCGGCCACCCGGCCGCGAACCGCCGCCTCGGCATAGGTCTGCCGCAAGTCGGCGTAGGCGGCAGGAACCGCGGCCATCCGGGCTGCGATGTTGCGCTGCGCTTCCTCCCCCTCGGTCGGCATCAGGTCGAAGACCTGACGCACTCCCTGGACCCAGCTCGCGATCACGTTGAGTTCGCTCGCGGTCTCGCCGGCGTCATAGAGCTCGACGGCCAGGCCGAGCCGTTCCAGCATCGCCGCCCGGGCGACCCGCTCCCGCTCGGTCTCGGTCTTTGCCGCGGTCAGCGCGGCGACAGTCGTCCGGTCCAGCCCGGCCCTGGCGGCAAACCCGTCGGGGCTAAGGTCGGTCAGCTGATGATCGTGGCCGGCGATCCCGACGCCGGTGGCGAGAACCGGGTCGAGGTCGGTCATCCGGACCACATACTGCTCTGCGATGTCGTTAATTACGCCCATAGCCGACACACCCTATCGGTCCTAACCGCCTGATTGCCCGGCGGGCGGAAGCCGGCGACCGAATGCGACTGGCGGCGAGCCGGCCCGTTCCCCTACGATATCTCTCGACGTCGAGATACATATCGAGGTGCATAGTCGTGATTCACCATGTGCAACTGGCCTGTCCGGCCGGGTCCGAGGACTCCTCGCGCGCGTTCTACTCCGGTGTGCTCGGGCTGGCTGAGGTCGCCAAGCCGCCGGCGCTCGCGGCCAGGGGCGGGTGTTGGTTCCGTGGCCACGGTGTCGAGTTGCACCTTGGCGTGGAAGCCGATTTCCGTCCGGCCCGTAAAGCGCACCCGGCGCTGCTGGTATCCGGGATCGACGAGTGGGCGGCGCGGCTGACGACGGCGGGTTACCCCGCCAGCTTCGACGACGGCTTCCCGGGCATGCGCCGCTTCTACACCAGCGACCCGCACGGCAACAGGCTTGAATTCCTCGAACCCGCCGATGCCGCGTAGCCGGTGCGGCTGTTCGACTATCGCCTGACGATGCGCAGCGCGTTAGCCTTCACGTGTGACATCGCCGCCGCCCGCCCTGCGACACTGCGACAATGCGACACTGCGACACGGGCCGGGCTGGATAGCGCGGGTTATCCGGCGGAAGCCTGCTAGTCACATCGGGATATGGTGCCTGAGCGCCGGCATCTGGCTGGCCGGGGCGGCGCTGCTGCTCGCGCTGCGGGCCCATGACCTCGTTACGCTCGCTCCCTGGACCCTCGGCGTGATCATCGATGCGGGTGTTCGCAGTCACCGGCTTAACAGGCGCCGCGAACGGGCTGCCGTAAGCGACTGGCTGGCCTCGCATCCAGGGCCAAGGCTGCCGGGCCGGTAAGCCCGTCCCTGCAAGCCGTGGCGCGAGGGCTGCGCGATCTGGCGCAGCTAGCGTCAAAGGGGCCTCAGACCGGCCAGGTTTCCCGCCGGTAGCCCATCTCCCAGAACATCCACTCGTAGCGACTGGTCGCGCGGAAGCGGCGCTGAATGCGCTCGCGCTCCGCAACTGCGACCTGCTGGCCGAGCCGGTCGGTGACGGCGATCACCTCGCGCACCTCAGCGCCGAACTCTTCGGCCGCGTAGGTGTCGATCCAGCGCTGGTACCTAGGATCGGGCGAGCCCTGTTGAAGCAGGTGCTTGCCTACCTCCCAGTAGATCCAGTAGCAGGGCAGCACGGCGCCGACGCCGTCGCCGTAAGACTCGCCAGCGGCGGCCAGCAGGTAACTGGTGTAGGCCAGAGTGGTGGGCGCTTCATCCGCTGCGGCGGCCACACCGGGATCGATGTCAAGGTCGGCCAGCAGCGACTCGTGCAGGCTCATCTCGACAGCGACCACGCCTGCGGCATGGCGCGCGAACATCTCCGTCTCCGCGGGAACGGCGGCCCGGCTGGCCACCGCTGCCAGGGCTTGCGCGTACTTCCGCAAGTACAGCGCGTCCTGGATGACGTAGAACTCGAACGACTCACGCGGCAGGCTGCCGTCGCCGAGACCGGTGACAAACGGGTGGTCCAGGATCGCGGCGTAGATGCCGGCAATCCCGCCCCGCAACTCGGCGCTGAAGCTGTCAGTCATGGCGCGGACTCCCGACGGGCATGGGCGCACGGTCTGGCAGCCGCGCGCGAGCGGTGTCGATATGCACTCTCCGCTCCTGCTACCGCTGCCACCTGATGGCTCGCAGCCGGTCGGCTGACACGTAGCCGTTCTCGGCGAACCATTGCGCCGAGTCCTCGATTGCCAGCCGCGCTGGCCGCGACTTATGACCGATCTCGGCACGAGCCCGGTCGTCACTGAAAATCATCTTCGTCGTCGACATGCGCGCCGCCTCGAGCGGCACGTGCGGTTCGCGGCGCAGCAGCCTGCCCTCGACGAGATCGGAGACCAGCCCGGCAGCCGCGACGACCCGTCGCGGTACCGCAAAGCGAGGCATGGGCAGGCCGCAGCCGTCGGCGAGCGTCTGCAGGAGCTCGCGCATCGTCATGTTCTCGCCGCCGAGGATGTAGCTGCGGCCCTGACGCCCGTGCTCGAGCGCCGCGACGTGACCGAGCGCGAGATCATCCACATGGCACACGTTCAGGGCAGTGTCCACGAAGCCGGGCATCCGGCCATTGAGGAAGTCGGCCACTACCTTGCCGGTCGGGGTCGGCGCCCGGTCACCAGGGCCGAGCGGGAATGTCGGCAGCACCACCGTGACGTTGAGGCCTTCGCCGGCCGCGCGCAGCACCTCGTGCTCCGCCGCGAACTTCGTGCGCTTGTAGTGGCCGAACAGGTGGCCGACATCGGCATAGCAGGTCTCGTCCGCTGGCTGACCATGCCGGGTACGGCCGAGGCCGAGAACGCCAACTGTGGAGGTGTACACCAGGCGCTCAGCGCCGGCCGCCCGCACGGCGTCGAGGACGTTCAGCGTGCCGCCGACGTTAACCTCGTGAAAGATCCGCGGATCGCGAGCCCAGAACCGGTAGACGGCGGCCAGGTGAAAGACATACCGCGCGCCGGCGACCGCCGACCGGACCGCCGCGGCGTCGCGGATATCGACGACGGCACGTTCCAGCTCGAGGCCATCGAGGTTGGCGTCCTGGCCGCCTGGCTCGGTAACGGCGACCACCTGCGCCCCCTTGGCCAGCACCGCGCGGGTCACGGCCGACCCGATGAATCCGCTCGCGCCGGTGATGACTACCCGGTCGCCGGGCTCGATCGGCGCCACAGCCGGGCTGTATCCCGCATCGGCGCTGGCGCCATCGGCCCGGTCGGCCCGCTGCCGCGCTTCCCCGGCCGGGCGAGTCCCGGCCACCGGGCGTTCCCGGACTGTTGCCGTGGCGGCCGGACCCGCGCCCGCGTCATCCGCGGCTGCCTGCGGTGGCGTGCTGGCCGCGCCGCCGTCATGGCGGGGAACGCCCGCAGCTGGGCCGGTCACCGGATGAGGGCTGGCGATGCTGCGCGGCGACTTGCGGCGGATGAGGCCGCGGGCCATGGTGCAGCCGAACTCGTAGGTGAGCCCGAGGCCGCGCTGTGCGTCCGTGAGGACGTCGTCCAGCGCTGCGATGAAGTAGTCGACCTCTTCCGGCCCGGAGATCAGCGGCGGCAGCAGCTTGACGATGTTCACGTTGTCCGCCGCCACCTGCGTGATGATCCGGTGCCGGTGGAACAGCGGGACGACGACCATCTGCGAGAACATGCCGGTCCGCAGCCGCTCCATGGCGCGGAACCGGCGAGCGGCAGACCCCGGCCGCGGTTCGCCGAACTCGATTCCGATCATCATCCCGATGCCGCGGATGTCGTGGATCAGGTCGTGCTTGGCGGCCAGCCCGCGCAGCTTGCCCTGCAGGTCGGCACCGGTGCGCTCGGCGCGCCCGACGATGTCCTCGTCGTCGAACGCCGCGAGCGTGGCCAGACCGGCGACCATGGCCAGCTGATTGCGACCGAACGTCGTGGAGTGCTTGAGCGCGTCCTCCATCGAGTGATGGACGCTCGCGAAGATCTTGTCGGTGGTCAGCATGGCGCCGACCGGAACGTAGCCACCGGACAGCGCCTTCGAGATCGTGATGATGTCGGGCTCCAGGCCCCAGTGCTCGTGGCAGAGGAACTTGCCGCTGCGGCCGAGCCCCGTCTGCACCTCGTCGGTGACCAGCAGGGTGCCGTGCCGGCGGCAGAGTTCCTGGGCTGCCCGCCAGTACTCGCCGGGCGCGCAGTAGACGCCCTTGCCCTGGATCGGCTCGACGATGAACGCGGCGACGTCGCCCGCGCGCAGTTGCTGCTCCAGCGCGGTCAGGTCGCCGAACGGGACGGCCGCGCTCTCCAGCAGCGTGCCGAAGCCCGTGCGGAACTCCTTGCCGCCGTTCAGCGCGAGGGCACCGGTGGTCAGGCCGTGGAAGGAGTGGTCGGCGTGCAGGATCCTGGACCGCTGCGTGAAGTGCCGGGCGAACTTGATCGCGGCCTCGATCGACTCCGCCCCGGAGTTGCAGAAGAACACGCGGTTGATGCCGGCGTGCGCGCGGGCGACGAGTTGCTCGGCCAGCAGGCCGGGCAGCAGCGCGCAGTCCATCTGCACCATGTTGGGCAGGTCCAGGTCTAGTGCCTGGTGAAGCGCGGCCTTGACGGCCGGGTGGCTGCGACCCAGGGCATAAACCCCGAAACCCGACAGAAAGTCAAGATACCGCTGGCCGGCATCGTCGTATAGGTAACAGCCCTCGCCGCGAACGTAGTTGCGGTCGAACCCGAGCGTCCGCAGCGTCCTGGCAAGCTGGCTGTTCATGAACCGCTCGTGCAGGGCGAAGTTCTCCCCGGACCGCTCCGCGAACGTGCGGGCAACATCGAAGGGCATGGTTCTCCTCGCGATGGGTCGCTTGTTGTCGGTAGTCCTTAGCTGTGGGACCAGGGACTAACCACCTCCCGTAGTCGACCATCTTCCCGCACCGACATACAAATTGACTCGCTATCCCAGCGAAGTCGCCGGCCGAAGCCACAGGCAGGGGCCCTGCTGAACGCGCTAGCGGAAGTCGCGGCTGCGCGCGGCCGCGACAACGCGGAGCCGCTCGAGCCTGGTGGCGAGCAGGCTGACGGCACCGTCCAGCCGCTCGACCCGGCCGTGAATGAGCAGCGCGCTGGCGGCTACCCCGATCTTGCGGAACCGCTGCCATACATCCGGCGGGCAGATAATGTTCGCCATCCCGGTCTCATCCTCCAGGCTGAGGAAGACCACGCCACGTGCGGTGCCTGGCTGCTGGCGGTGCGTGACCAGCCCGCCGACGAGCACGTTCCGGCCGTTCCCCGCGCTCGCCAGGTGAGCGGCAGGCAGCGCCCCCCGTTCATCGAGCATGGCCCTGATGTGCTCGATCGGGTGCGTTCCGTAAGTCCCGGTCGCCCACAGGTCGGCAAAAGTCTCCTGCGCTGCCGTCATCGCCGGCAGCGGCGGAGCGGTCATGCCCAGCGTCGTGCCGGGCAGCTGATCCGCCCGGACGGTGGCCGCCGCGCCAGCCGCCCATAGCGCCGCACGCCTGCTCACGCCGAAGCAGCCGAACGCGCCGCCCATGGCCAGCGCCTCCAGCGCGGCGACCGGCACCGTGGTACGGCGGGCAAAATCCTCCAGGTCCGCATACGGCTGGCCGGCCACGATCTCCCCCGCTGCCCTGGTGCCCAGGTTACGGACCTCAGCCAGGCCGAGCCTGATCACCGGCTGGCCCCCGGCAGGCAGCCCGCCGCCGGGAACATCGGCTGGCATGAGCCCGTTCCCGGATTCTTCGTTCTTTTCCAAGGTCGCCAGCACGCCACTGGCGTTCACGTCCACGCCGCGGACAGTGACGCCGTGCCGGCGGACGTCGCTGATGAGGCTGGCAGGCGCGTAGAAGCCCATCGGCTGGGCGCGTAGCAGCGCAGCGGTGAACGCGGCCGGGTAATAGCACTTCAGCCAGGCGCTGGCGTAGACCAGGTAGGCGAAGCTGATCGCGTGTGACTCCGGGAATCCGTAGCTGGAGAACGCCAGGATCTTGCCGTAGATGTCTTCCGCGACCTCGAGCGAGATACCGCGCTCGGCCATCCCGGCCAGCAACCGCTCGCGCAGTTCCTCGATCCGTTCCGGCGCGCGCTTGGAGCTCATCGCCTGGCGCAGCCGGTCGGCCTCGGTCGGGCTGAACCCGGCGCAGTCGATGGCAATCTGCATCATCTGCTCCTGGAACAGCGGAACGCCGAGCGTCTTGCCGAGCGCATGCTCCATCAGCGGATGGGGCAGGTCCGGCTGCTCGTCGCCGTGCCGGCGGCGCATGTACGGATGCACCGAGCCGCCCTGGATCGGGCCCGGCCGGATCAGCGCCACCTCCACGACCAGGTCGTAAAACTCCTCCGGCCGCAGCCGCGGCAGCGTCGCCATCTGAGCCCGCGATTCGACCTGGAACACCCCGACGGTGTCAGCCTTCTGCAGCATCGCGTAGACGCCCGGATCCTCCTGCGGGATCGAGGCCAGCGTCCAGCGCACCCCGTGCGCCTGCTCCACGAGTTCGAAGCAGTCCCGCAGCGCGGTCAGCATGCCGAGGCCCAGCAGGTCGAACTTGACCAGGCCCGCGTACGCGCAGTCGTCCTTGTCCCACTGCAGCACGCTGCGGTTGCGCATCCGCGCCCACTCCACCGGGCACACCTCTCCCACTGGACGGTCGCAGATCACCATCCCGCCGGAGTGAATGCCGAGGTGCCGAGGCAACCGCTGCATCCGGCCTGCCAGCTCCACAACCGAGTCGGGAACGCCCGCGTCCGGGGGAACTGGCTGCCCGGGCCCGTACTGCCGCGGGCCGACCTGCCGGGACCACTCGTTCTGCTGCGCCGGCTCATAGCCGAGCGCGCGCCCTGCGTCCCTGATGGCCATCCGCGGCCGGTAGCTGATCACGTTTGCCACCTGGGCGGCATTCTGGCGGCCGTACCTGGAGTAGACGTGCTGGATGACTTCCTCGCGGCGCCGGTGCTCGATGTCCAGGTCGATGTCCGGCGGCCCGTCCCGGCCCGCGGACAGGAACCGCTCGAACAGCAGCCCGTGCCGCACCGGATCGACGCTGGTGATCCCGAGCGCGTAGCAGACCGCCGAGTTTGCCGCCGAGCCGCGGCCCTGGCACAAGATGCCGTTGCTCTCGCAGAACTCCACGATCTCGTGCACGATCAGGAAGTAGCCGGGGAAGCCCAGCTGCTCGATGACGCCCAGCTCACGGCTGATCTGCGCATAAGCACCCGCGACGCGCTCCGCATCCGGGGTGCCGTAGCGGTCGGGCGCCTTCCTGGTGACCAGCTCGCGCAGCCAGCTAGCCTCGCCGTGGCCGTCAGGGACGTCGAAGTCCGGCAGTTTCGGCGCGATGACGTGGAAGTCGAACCCGCAGCCGGCGGCTAGCTCCGCCGTCCGCTCAGCGACGCCGGGGTAGCGGTCCAGCCGGGCGGCCATCTCCGCGGCTGAGCGCAGGTAACTGCCGCCGGACGCGGCCAGCCAGCCGTCCATCTCGTCCAGGCTGAACCGGGCCCTGATGGCGGCAAGCGCTTGCGCCAGCCTCGCGTCCTGGGGGGCGGCGTAGTGCACGTTCCCGGTGGCAATGGTGTCCAGGCCAGCCGCTGCCGCCAGCGCCGTCAGCGCGTCGTTGCGCTCGTCGTCGGCTGGCTGGTTGCCGACCGTGAGCTCGACCTTGACATTCTCCCGGCCGAACGCGTCGATCAGCCTGGCCAGTTCGCGCGCAGCCGCATCGGGGCCATGCGCCGCCAGTGCCGCCCGGACCGCGCCCTTGCGGCAGCCGGTAAGGACCACCCAGTGCCCGTCGTGCGCATCGGCGAGCGCCGGCTCGTCGTAGACCGGCAGGCCCTTCTCTCCCCCAGCCAGTTGCGCGGCACTGATGACCCGGCAGAGCCGCCGGTACCCCTCCGGGTCGCGAGCGAGGACGAGAAGGTGCCTGCCTGCCGGGTCGGGAACGCCCGCCCTGGGCGTCCCGGCAGGCCGGATGGCGCGGCGGACTCCGGGGCGGTTACCGGCCAGCACTGCCCGGTTGGCCAGATCCAGGCTGAGCTCGGCGCCGAACACGGTGCCGAGCCTGATGCCGCCGTCCCGCAGCCGCGCCGCCGCCTGGGCGAACTGCGGTACCCCGTACATGCCGTCGTGGTCGGTGATCGCCAGTGCGGCCAGGCCGCGTGCCGCTGCCTCGCATACCAGGTCAGCGGGGCTCGAAGCGCCGTCAAGGAAGCTATAGGAGGAGTGGCAGTGCAGCTCCGCTCCGGCAACCACCCGGCTGGCCTCCCTGGCCTCCCTGGCAGCCTCGGACTGCAGCCCGACTGGCAGGCGGGTCACCGGCTGGCGCAGCTCCTCGTGCTTGGCAGCCGCGCTGTCCCCCGCCGGCGCGCTGTCCCCCGCCGGCGCCTGGCCAGTGCCCTTGCCCCAGGACAGGCGGCGCTCGAACTCCCGCCACGGCACCGGCGGATTGTCCCAGCCCACGCCTCTGCCCTCCGTACTCCGGGCCGGCCAAACGCTCTCGACCGCTCCAACCTACTCGATTATCGTAACGATAGGCTCCGACATCCTTGGCTCATAGCCGCAGCTAAGTTCGAATTACTAGCGCAGAAAGCATGATCGTTGTGAGTTCACGGTTGCTATAGCAGCAGTGAACTCACAACGATCATGAAAAAGCACCAAACGTGCACAGGCAGCCGGCCACCGATGGCCGCCCGCCTGGCCTACTGCGATAGCGCGGAGATGGCGTTCGCCTCTTCGTTCGTGAGCTCTACCGACGCTGCCGCGACATTGTCGGCGATGTGCTCGGGCGACCCCGAGCCAGGGATCGGCAGTAGCTGCGGCGACCTGCCCAGCAGCCATGCGAGCGCGACCTGGCGGGTGCTCACGCCGAGCCGCCGAGCCGCGGTCACGACCGGGATCAGCTCGCCGGCCTGCTGGATTGGCGCCCAGGGCAGGAACACGATGCCCTCGGCGTCACACAGATCCACCATCGCCTCCGACGACCGGTCGGTCAGGTTGTAGCGGTTCTGCACCGACACCACCGCGGTCAGCTTCTGCGCCTCCCGGAGCTGATCCTCCGACACGTTGGAGACGCCAATGTGGCGGATCTTGCCTTCCTTCTTGAGTTCCGTCAGCACCCCGACGGACTCGGCAATCGGTACCCTCGGGTCAGGCCGGTGGAACTGGTACAGCGGTATCTGGTCGAGCTTCAGCCTCCGCAGGCTGCCCTCGCACGCCTCCCGCAGGTGCTCTGGCCGGCCGTCTGGCTCCCACTGCCCCGGACCCGGCCTGAGCATGCCGCCCTTGGTTGCTATCACCAGGTCGTCAGGATACGGATGCAGCGTCTCGGCGATCAGTTCCTCGCTGACAGCCGGGCCGTAGGAGTCGGCAGTGTCGATGAAGTTCACGCCCAGCTCGACTGCCCGCCGCAGAGCCGCCTTCGCCTTATCCCGGTCCAGCGGCGGCCCCCAGATCCCCTCGCCAGTGATCCGCATGGCTCCGAACCCCATCCGGTTAACCGTGAGGTCGCCGCCGATGTCGATCGTGCCTGCTGCTGCTGCGCTCTTGCTCATGGAGCCCTCTCCGCGTGAAGACTGAGGATTGAAGCCAGGCTCGGCCGCTGGCTTAGGTGCACTTCCAGGGTGATGCGCTGACGCGGCGGTCCCCGCGGCCGACTGCCCTGGGCGCTCGCGGCAGAGCCTCGGCCGGGACCGGGGCACCTCGCGAGTACCTATGCACCAACCCTAGATCACCGGCCCGCGACCGCCGCCGTGACCACCTCCCACGGCTAGTCGCCACGCCCAAGCACACCGGCAGGAAGGGTCTGCGCGAGCAGCGTAGCGGCCGGCCAGCGTCGCTAGCTAGGTCCCATACCGCCGGGCCACGCAGGTCCGCCACGCCCGGCGACGTAACTCGCTACCGCCACTTCTCTGGCAAGCCAGGCGCTCGGGTCGCTGCGCGACCAGGCACTCGCCGTGGCAACCCTGGCTACGACGGGCGCGGGCGCAAACTGGCCAGCAGGTTGCCTCGGCTTGACAAGATCACCAGATCGTCGGCAGGGAGCCCGAGCCTGCGGGCCAGCCTCACCGCGGCCGCCAGGCCCTGCCGGGTCAGTTCCTCGATGCTGTTCGCGGAATCGGGCATTCGCGCAGTTTGACAGACTCGCCGTAGAGAGCGCGTTTCCTTAAGGGCGGGAACGGGGCATTTAGGCAGGCGGCACGACCGTCACCCCCGGCCATCTGTCCGCAGCGCCCTGCCTCGCCAGCCGCTCGCGGGAGACCTCGGGCGTCACCCGGACCGGGTTGACCCGCCACACTCCGCCGAGCAGATCTGCCAGCCCGTGCGGCGCGCATACCTCAAGTCCGCCCGCCGTGCGCCGGACCGCGACGCAGGTAGCCGTCTCGGGCCAGGTCGCGACGGCGTCATGCACGCAGCTGAACGCATCGACTGGCGGGCCGCCGAAGTACTGGTGATACCAGGTGTGCACGGCGGCCTGGTTGGTCGCCTCGAAGGGCAGATCGGCCAGCCTTGCCAGGTCGTGCTGCGCCGCCCGGTCGCGCCTCGCGCTGAGATCAGCCGGGTCGAAGTAGGCGACGTCGACGTCCCGGACCGAGTCGGCGTGAAACCTGCCGTGCAGGTGGCCCCAGACCACGTCACGGACGGCCCCGGCGCCGATCCAGGCATCTGGCAGCCCGCTTGCCGCGACCGCGTCGAGCGCCCGCGCGAACCAGGGTTCGCCCAGCAGCAACGCTGTCAGCCGCATGGCCTCACCGGGCTGCGGCCCCGGGCAAAAATGCACATCCCGCGACATCGACGGCCTCCTGAATAGAGATGAGCCGGCCAGCCGGCACAGGTTACGGTCGGACCATGCAGACCATGCTGAGGGTAGGTGCCGACAAAATCTGGGCTGAGGACTCTGGCGGCTCGCAGCCTCCGCTGCTCCTGCTACACGAGGGCGTCGGGGATGCCCGGATGTGGGATCCGATCTGGGACGAGCTGACGGCTAGCTTCCGCGCGATCCGGTACGAGGTGCGCGGGTTCGGGCGCTCGCCGGAACCGTCTGAGAAGTTCACCTTGCTCGCGGATGCGCAGTCCGTGCTCGACCAGCTCGGCGTCGGCAGCTGCCACGTCGCCGGGTGCAGCATGGGCGGACTCACCGCGCTCGAGTTCGCGCTGGCCCAGCCCGACCGGGTGCGCGCCCTCGTACTGCTGGCTCCGGGTATCGGCGGCTATCCCTATCCGGAGCAGCCGGAACTCGAAGCCCAGTACGAGGCGCTTGCCGCGGCTGGTGACCAGGACGGCCTGCTCCGCCTGAGCCTGCAGCAGTGGGCTGCGGCGGGCCCAGATCCGCTGGTGACGGACATGATGCGGGCTGCTCTGCGGGCCTGGGCCGGCGAGGAAGAGTTCGAGCAAGCGGGCGAGCCGACCTACGACCGGCTGGGCGAGTTGCGCGTGCCGACGGTGCTGCTGGTCGGAGATAAGGACGAGCCCGGTCTCATCGCGAGCAACGAGGCGGCAGCAGCCCGGATACCCGGCTGCGAACTGATCCGGATGCCCGGTGTCGATCATTACCCGACCGTACGTGAGCCAAGGCTGGTGCTCGACACGATCCTGCGGCACTGCACGGGTTAGCCAGCTGGTGGCGCCAGGGCTAATCGGCGGAAACCCATAGAACTTCGCGATTGGCGCACTTACGTCGTGTCACGGACGTATGGTTCTTGCCAAGGCTCCGCCGAACCCAGGTCACACCGCTCGTCCGGCCCAGGGACGGCGGCCGCGAATTGATCGCCAGGGACCAGCCCGTCAACCTGGCCGACCGCGGGTAGGCCAGCCGCATCGCGTCGCCGCGAGGATCATGCCCGCGGCAGGAGCCTCACGTGCTGACGTCGTAGAGCTGGTGCAGGATATGGGCGAGCCGCCCGGCAGTGAGTGCGCCTATGTTGACGCCCAGGATTCTGGTGCCAGTCTTGGAGATGAAGAACGTCACCGGCAGTCCTGGCACCCGGTACTTGGCCGCGACTACCCCAGCACTGTCGTAAGCCACCGGGAATGGCAGCCGGTAGCGCTCCACGAACTTTATCGCCGCCGCACGCTCGTCTAGCGTGTCGACACCAAGGAAGCGAACCTTGCCGCCCACCTCGCGCGAGACTTTCGCGATGGCGGGAGATTCCTGCTTGCATATGTCGCAATAGGATGCCCACAAGTTCAGGACTATCGGCAGTCCAGCAAGCTTGCTGAGCTCAACCTGGCCCTTCTGCTGAAGCAACGGCAGGTCGAATTGCGGTGCCGCGGCATCCAGCCGGGTAAAGCCGATCCCGACCGGGGTTTCGCTGCTCGCCGCACTGGCTGACCTGCTTGGGCCCCTGAATAGGAACACCATCGTTATCGCAATGACGACGGCGAGGCAGAGCGCGATCACGATCCTTGTCGAGGACCTGGCTGGAAGCCAGTCAAGCGGCGAGCTACTCATGATCCTCCCGGCCCGGCGGCGGGGCGTTCCCGGACCGAAACATACCAGGAGGTAATCGCTGGCGTGGCTTCGGCAGCGCCGATGCCAGCGGGCCGCCGGCGAGCGTGTGACCGTCACCAGGAGACCAGGAGATCGGTCATGCGGGCCAGATTGGCGGGAACACTACTGCTAGCCGTGGTGCCGAAGCTGCTGCTAGCCGTGGTGCCGAAGCTGCGCAGCCGCCGGTGTCGTGGCTGCCGGTGCTCGAATCACCGAGGCCACGCATCCTGGGCCCTGAGTCCCCGCCGGGAGGAGCCGTGTGCGCCAGCCAGCAGGGCGCTGACGAGCAGCGGCGGCCAGCGCAACTTCCCCGGCCTCATCTGCTGTCGCTCCCGATCCCGGCCACGCCGCCGCGGCCCGTCATCCTGCTGACGTTTCACCCGCCGCCGCGAAGGCCGCTGCCCGGCACCAAGCCCGGTCAGCAGGTTCAGCACGCACAGGTTCAGCACGCACAGGTTCAGCACGCACAGGCTCAGCACGCACAGGTTCAGCACGCACAGGCTCAGCACGCACAGGCTGGCGAGTGGCGGACCGCCGGCGCAGCCAATGCCCAGGACACCGGCAGCCTGGCGGACGCCGGATTGCTCATTATCGGAGCCGTGTTCGTCCTCGCCGCACGCGCGACGCTGACCCGCACGTGGGTCTGGTCCTGGCGGGCTGGCTCGGGTGCCGCTTTGACCCTGTCCCGAATGCACGGGATCTGCACCAGCACGATGGGCGAGCTCGCCCAGGGCGCCTCTGGCATGGCGGCGAGCCGTTGCCTCTGGGTCGATGGCAGCTGGACTGCCGCAGTCCTCCTCGCCGCGGCCGGCTGCATCCTCGCGGTGATCGGACTCACTCGCATGCTGCGCGGGGCCGGGAAGACGGCCTGAGGCAGCAGGCAGGCTACGGCAGCGACAGAACGATCTGCGAGCACGGACTGCCCCTGCTCAGTCGTATCGGGCCTCGATCAGCCAGCGACCATCCTGCAAGGCGGCCAGCCAGGCAGCCCCGTCTTCAGTAACCAGCTGGAACCTGGCCTGGCGCCGGGCATGCCGCGGATCCCACCACCGTTCGGTGACCGGCCACGGGCCGGCCCAGGCAATGACTGTACTGGCCGGACGGCCGGCTACTGCCAGCGAGGCCGGCGGCGCGGACGGCTGGGCCCGTCCGCTGACCGTCACCTCGTTGCCGGAGTCATCCGCCACGCTGGCCGGCAGCGGCACGCCGAACACGGTTGCGGGCGCCGGCGGCGGGACCTGACCAGGCCAGGGCTGGCCGGCCGGCCGCTGCGGCACCGCCGCATCGCCGAACGGCACGAGCAGTACCTGCTCGGCCGGCCTGCGGCCGCCGGCCAGCACCGGCCGGGTCACCCGGTCGTGGCCGAGCATCGCCTGCACCCTGATTGCCGCACGGGCTACCCGGTCGCTGGGCACCGAGTCGCCCCACAGCGCTAGCTGCCGCCCGGTAGCGCGAACTAGCTGATCCGGGACCAGCCGTAGCAGCGTGATCCCGGCCGCACCGCGCCAGCCATCGAGCTGCCAGCGAACGCGCTCGGCCACTGCCAGCGCCGACAGCAGCCCGTCATGCCGCCACAGCCGGCTCAGCTCCTGGCCATCAGCGCAGCGCACCTGCACCTGGACTCGCACGCAGGCAAGCCCGGCGGCCGCCAGCCGGTCATGCATCTGGTCGGCCAGCGCCTTGGCCGCGAAGATGACCGGCTCCGATTGCTCGGCAGGCGGGTCGAATTCCAGCTGCACGGACAGGTCGGCAGCCGGCCGTCGCGGGATCAGCGGCCGCGGGTCGAGCCCGCGGGCCAGCCGGCTGGCGAGCTTGCCGGGCGGCCCGAACCGGCTGGCGGCCTCGGCCGGCGGTAGCGCGGCAAGCTGCCCCAGCGTCTCGATACCCAGCCGGGGCAGCAGTTCGCAGAGCTCGGGCATGTCCAGCGCGTACACCGGCAGCCCGGCCAGGAACTCCGGCGTCTCCCCCGGCCGCACGAGCAGGCCGGCCGGTCCGGCGCGCGCTGCCAGCCCGGCGGCGAACAGGCCGTCAGCCACCCCGGCCTGACAGGCGAACCCGCCCCGGCCGACCGCCTCGGTCAGCTTCCTGGCCAGTTCGGCTTCGCCGCCGAAGTAACGCGCCGGACCACGGGTCCCGATCGCGCAGATCCCCGGCCGCAGCACCTCAACCTGCGGGCAGAATTCCCCGACGATGGCAACTACTGACTCGAAGGCACGCGCGCCAACACTGTCGCCGCCAACACTGTCGCGATCGAGCCAGTCCGGGCAGCGCAGCACGAGCACCCGGCGCGAGGTGGCCTGGCCCGTCATCCGCTGCTCGCTAGCGGCTCGGCTGCGCCGGCGTAGTCGCCCTGCGGGCCGGCCACGGCGACGCCAGCAGGCGCAGCGGCGGCCGTGACGGCACCGTCCGGACCCGGCAGCCACAGCCACGCCAAACGCGGCCGCTCCCCCGCCCCGCGTCCGGACGCGATCACCTGCGCCTTGCGCGCGCGCAACCGCCCGTGCCCGAGGCCGATCCCGGTCCACTCCGCGTCCGTCACCAGCAGCCGGGACTGCGCGCCGGGCCAGTCCCCGGCGACGAGGAGCACGCTGCCGTAACGGCGAGCTGCCGCCTCCAGCTTGCGCCGCAACTGAGCCGACGGCTGCCCTGGCGGGCGCAGCAGCACGATGTCGAACCCGTCCAGCAACGACGCCACCACCTGCGCCCAGCCGGGGCCGGGCTCGGCGACCAGCAGGAGCCGGTCCGGCTCCAGCCCAGCCTGTGCCGCTGCCCGCAGGCCGGCGGCCGGAACTCCTACGATCGCGCACCACGCACCGTCGGCCACCGCGCCAGCCGCTAGTGACAGCGACAGCAGCCCCCATCCCCCCGATGTCACCACCGAGCCGCGCTGCAGCCCGCCCGGCAACAGCTCTCGCAAAGCCGGGAGGACGGGCAGCAGGCCCGCGCCAGTCAGCACATCGTCCCGGTGGCGCGCCGGGGAAAGCGAGATGACCTGAGCTAGCCCCGTTTCCATTCCACTACTATCGAACGTGTATTCGATATAGTCAAGTGGTCCCGGCTCAGCACGGGCCCCGCGGAACCGGGGGCGCCCTCGCTGACCCGAGACCCCGCATCCGCCTGGCCCGAGGTCATCAGGCCCCTCAGTCCAGGCAGTTACTCGTCATTACCTTGACTTTGCCAATAGCAAGCATTTAGATGACGCATCCGGGAGGCTCGCATGAATTTCATGCAGCTCGGTATAAGAGACGTCAAAGAATTCGCATCTTTTCCTTAGCCCAAACGGCATGCCAGCAAGCCACTACCGGGCCGCGGGCATCTCAGGATCCTGCTCACCGGGCCTCTACCCGCAAGTTTCCTAGTCTGGCAACGACGCAGAAAGGTGCGCGTTTTATTCGATTACGCTTCGGTATCCTCCCGGCAGAATCCCCGTCGGCGGCTGCTAAGTTTGGGCTCAGTAAACGTCAGCCGCCGGGTCGCGGCGGGCTGACGGCGGGGGCTGCGGAGAACCGCCCTTCCTTGAGTTCAAGGCCCGGCCAACTCCTCATTCTGGCAGATTGAGTTTCGCATGAGCTCTGACGTGCACGGGCACGCCCAGCTGGAGTCAGCACGGTCAGGACCGACCCGAGTGGCGGCGCCGTCCGGGGTGGCCGCGCGACAGCAGCGGTCAGCGCGGTTCTGGCTCTGGCTTGCCGTCGGCGGCATCGGCGCCTCAATGATCAGCTTCGTTGCCGTCTCGCTGGCGCGGAAATCCTGGATGGGTCCGCCTCTGCCCATGCCACGGGTTGGTCCGCCGTTCGAGCTGACCAGCTGGCACCTGCCGCTGGACGCGGTCGCGGTCATCCTGTGGCTGTCCGCGATCGCGGGCGGCGTCGGCGTGACGGCTGGCCTCATCGCCGTCCGGCGCGGGGCCAGGCCGCCACTGCGGCCGCTGCTCATCGCCGCCGGCGTCGTGGTAGTCGCCCTCACCGTGCTGCCGCCGGTCGGCTCGACGGATGCCCTCGATTACATGGCGTTCGGCCGGATCGTGGTACTCGGCCATAGCCCGTACGTCATGGTGCCGTGGGATCTCATCCACATGCATGATCCGGTGGGCAAGTCCATCCCCTGGGAATGGGGCCGCAACACCACGCTCTATGGCCCCGCGGCCACCGTCGAGGAGTTCCTGGCTGCCAAGCTCGGCGGGACCTCGGCGGCCCGTATCGTGTTCTGGCTCAAGCTCGCCAACGCGCTGGCGTTCGGCCTGGTCGCCTATACCGCGGACCGGCTACTCCGGCCGGATCCGGCCGCACGGCTCCGGGCCCACCTGCTGTGGACCATTAACCCGCTGCTGATCTGGCAGCTGATCGCATCCGCTCACCTGGACGTACTGGCCGCCGCCGCCGGGATGCTCGGCCTGATAGTGGCCGGCGGGTGGCCGGGAAGCTCGGTTGCCGGGAATCCCCGGCTGGGCCGCCTGGTCGCCGGCGGCGCGCTCATCGGCCTTGCCGCTGACATCAAGATCACCTTTGTGCTCTTCGGCCTCGGACTTGCCTGGACGCTGCGGCGGTCACTCGCCTCGTGTGCTGTGGCGGCTTTCGGAATGCTCGCGGTGCTGCTGCCGACCTATGCATGGTTCGGAACGCCGGCTGTCACCGCCGTCCTGGTCCGCGACGAGCGGACGACCGCCGACAACTTCTACCAGCTCTTCACGCCGGACAAACACGGCTTTCTCATGCAGCACGTGGGCATGGTCGCTGCGGTCATCGTCGTCGGCCTGGCGATTGTCACGCTGTCCCGGCTGCCTGGCCGCAGCGGTGCGCAGCCAGCGATCTTCGCTGCGCTGGCGCTGAGCCTTGCCTGGCTCTTCGTCTGGCAGTACCAGCTGCCGTCCTACGACGCGATGGCGATCTGCTTGCTCATCCTGGTGCCTGCCAGCTGGCTCGACTGGCTCGAGATGACGCGGCTGACAGCGGCCACCATTGCCCTGATGCCCGGCAACCCGACGCCGCTGCAGTCGCACCTGATGGCGCAGATCGCCTACTACTGCATCACGCTGGCGGTTCCGATCGTGCTGCTTGCAGTGGTCGTCGGCCTGATCGCCGGGTGCCTGCTGCACCGGCGACGGAAACTGTCACCCGCCGCCCCCGCATCCTGAGCGCCCCCGGCCGCCAGGCCCGCGCTCAGCCGCACGTCCCGCAGCCGCGCCACCACGGGAACGCTCAGTTGCTGGCTAGCGGCTTGGGACCGGCAAGATCTGCAGCGTCCGCGGCCCCGGCCGGGCTGGCCGCTTCCCGGCGGCGAACGGCCTCGCAGGCGACCGCGAGCACCGCTAGCTGCACGAAGACGAACAGCCCGGCCAGCACGAATAGGTTGCCGGTAAGCAGCTGAAGGCCATGCCAGTGGTACTCGGCATACCAGGGCCGGTCCCCCAGCTTGGCGAACGTGCCGGGGTTGGTGTTCGGCGGCATCCAGATCAGGCCCTCCCAGAAGCCGCCGAGGTCGAGCGGCTGATTCCAGAGAAAGCCGGGCCAGGCGCCGAAGGCCGCGGCGAGCAGCCCCGCTCCGGCCAGGTATGCCCACCGGATCGATCCCCGCGCCCGGATGCCGTAGACCACCAGGGCAGTAACGCCCGGCACGATCCAGACCCAGTGGTGATCCCAGCTGATCGGTGACACCAGCAAGCCGGTCAGCGCGCAGGTCAGTACCCCGACGGTGCGGTGCCCGGCGCGGTCAAGCGCGGCCGCGGCGACGGTGCCGACGATCATGGTGACAGCCGCGGCCAGCAGCCAGAGCGGCTGGGCCCCAGCCACGCTGCCGGACAGCCTGGTCAGCAGGGCGAGCAGGGACTGATTGCCCTCCCAGCCAGGGAAGCCGGTGCGAGTGCCTTTCAGGAACAGGCCGTGCAGCCAGTACACGCGCGAATCAGCCGGCAGGACTACCGCGCCTAGCAGCAAGCTGACGGCAAACGCCCCGGCCGCCACACTCGCCTGCCGGTACCTGCGCGTCAGCAGCAGATACGGGATGAATACCAGCGGTACCAGCTTGATCCCGGCGGCGATGCCGACGCCGGCTCCCTTCCACCACCGCCGGTCGGGCTGGCCGAGGTCCCACATGATCAGCGCCATCAGGACCAGCTCGACCTGGCCAAGGTAGAGCGTGCGCTGGACGGGCTCGGTCCATAGCAGCGCCGCGGCCAGGAGCAGGGTGCCGCCAAGGCGGGCGAATCCGGCCCGGTAACCGAGGCCACCCAGGGCTACCCAGATCGTCGCGGCTAGCGCTGCGATATTCACCGCGATGGACAGTTTCAGCAAAAGGGCCCAGGACGGCAGCAGGAGAATGGTGAAGACCACCGCCGCAAACGGAGTGTAGGTAAATTTCAGCCCGTACCCTGGCCAGTCGTACAGCGGAGCGGCAAGCCTGGCGTTGTAAGCAGGCGCCTGGTGCGCGACAACCTCACCGCCGAGCCGGTAGACGTGCATGTCAACTGGGACCAGCCAGCGGTAGGCCGGATGCGTCAGGATGAAGCTGCAGTAGCACGCCATCATGACCGCGAATGCAAGAACGCCCGCGATCAGCAACCATGTCCCTGGCCTCCGCGGGCGCCGCAATCCTCCGGTCGCAATGCCGGCCGGGTGCGCGCCGGCCGGGCGCGCGCCGGCCGGGCGCGTGCTGACATCAGGCGCACCGGGCGCCATCAAGAACCAGCCGCCCGCGTCGCTATTGGCGACCGCGAAGCTATTACCAGAGTGTGCACGTGCCACAGTAACTCGCGAGCAGATACCGGTACCTCGCGGTAAACCAGTAACTGACCAGACCATGAGCGGGAAATTAGCTAGCCAATACCGCTTAACTGCGGGATGTGCGCAACCATGCCAGCAGCCGCCCGGCCGCATAGCACACCGCGCCGCCGACGCCGACGAAGAAGCCGACCGGCCAGTTAGTCTCAAACGAGGCTGCGATTGCGACCCAGACTGTCAGCACCGCCAGGACTACTGACAGTCCCACCGCCGCGAGCGGACGGGCAGTGAGCGACCGAGCCGCAGCCGGCGGCCCGATCATCAGGCTGAAGATCAGCAGCGCGCCGACGACCGGCAGCGTCAAGCTCGTCGCCAGCGCGACAATGACCAGGAAGACCAGTTCCATCCGGCCGTTGCTGATGCCCGCGGCTGCGCTCGACTCCGGTGCCAGCGATGTCATCAGCAACGGCCGGAACAGCAGCAGGACCACTAGCACGCAGACAGCGCCGAGTATGGCGATCGGCAGGATCTCGGTCGTGCTCACTCCGAGCACCTCACCGAACAGCAGTGCGAAGATCTCCGAGGAGTACTCGACGGTGAAGCTGAGGAAAAGCGCGCCGAGCCCGAGCATCATGACCAGGATCACCGCGGTGGCCACATCACGCCTGGCACGCCTGCTCAGCCAGCCGATGCCAAGCGATCCGGCGAGCGCGAACAGCCCCAGCCCGAGCAGCGTGTTGATGCCCAGCAGGCTGGCGCCGGCCGCTCCGGCGAACGCGCCCTGCGGCACTGCGTCGGCCACGAACGCGGCACCCCGCAGCACCACGAAGAAGCCGACCACGCCGGCGATGACCGCGACGATCGACGCCGTGACCCACGCATTGACCATGAACGGGGCAAACACCGGCGGCTAACCCCCCACCCGGCGGACCCGCCCAGTCAGCTGAGCCGCGAGGAACCCAAGGAAGATCAGCGCCACGATGAAGAAACTCACCGGCCAGCCGTCATGACTCGGCGGCCAGGTAAAGCTGTCGTAAGCCAGCACCACGCCGATCCAGGTACTCGCGACCGCGATGACAGCTGCGGTCACCGTGGCCCTGCCGGGCGTGCTGGTCAACCGCAAGGCGATCGCCGCTGGCCCGACGAGCAGCGCTGTCGACAGGATCGCGCCAACCGTGACGGCAGCCAATGACACGGCCAGCGCGATCGCGACCAGGCAGGCCAGACCGGTCAGCCGGACGCGCACGCCGCGCGCGGCCGCCACGTCGGCGCTGACCGAACTGAGCAGCAGCGGCCGGTACAAGATGGCAATGATGGCCAGGGCCGGCAACCCGAAGGCCAGGACCAGCGGAATGGCGCTGCTGCCGACCGTGAACATAGAGCCGAAAAGGATCGTTACCGTGGCTCCGGTGGTGGATGTGGACGTCGTGTCCCAGTACAGGAACAACGCGGCGACCCCGAGCCCGGCGCCGCGCACAATCCCGGTCGCCAGGTCGCGGCCGCGTGGCCGCCGGATCCCGATCATCTCCATGATGCCAGCCGCGATCACTCCGGTCCCGGCGAAGCCCCATAGCGGACTGATGCTCGCCAGGAAGGAGGCAGATCCGCCGGTGACCGAAAGGTCGGCGAGCGCGTGGCCGGAGTAAGACTGCCCGCGCAGCACCGTGAAGGTACCGACCACTCCCGACACCAGCGCGGCGATCCCGCCAACCGCCAGCGCCACGTGCACCGGGGAACTGGCGAAGAAGCCAGGCGCGAACAGCAGCCGGAGCAGTGAGTTCATCGCGGCATCTCCCGGCCGCTCAAGGCTGTTGTTCCGGGGCCGCTCAAGGCTGTCGTTCCGGGGCCGCTCAAGGCTGTCGGTCCAGGCTGCTCATGGCTGTGCCCGACCCGGCATGATCCGGGTGGCCGGGCGCGGCCGCCGTCTCGTCTCCGGCAAGAATCTCGAATCCGTCACCGGCATGGCCGACCACCAGCAGCCGCCCGTGTACGTTCAGCACGTCCACGTGGTGGCCGTACAGCGCGCTGAGCACTTCCTCGCGGATCACCTCGTCGGTGGTGCCGCTGGCAGCCCGGCCGCCGGCCAGGTAGACGACCCGGTCCATCACCGGCAGCAGCGGGTTCATCTCATGCGCCGAGATCAGCACGGAGACCTGCTGGCGCCTGGTGATATCCGCGAGCAGCGCGATGATCTCCTGCGCGCTGCGGATGTCCAGGTTCGCCAGCGGCTCGTCGAGCAGCAGCAACCGCGGCTGGCTGATCAGCGCATGCGCGATCATGACTCGCTGCTGCTCGCCGCCGGACAGGTTGCCCACCCGCTGGCTGGCGAACCTGGTCGCGTCGACTGCCTCGAGCATCTCCTCGACCCGCTGGCGCCGCTGCCGGGACGGGAACGGGATGCCGAGCCGGTGCCCGTCCAGGCCGAGACCGATCAGGTCCCGTGCGCGCACCGGCATGTCCGGGTCTAGCTGGATCTTCTGCGGAACGTAGCCGACGAGCCCACGGCCAGCGGCCCGGCCGCCGATGCTGACGCGCCCGCTGGCCACCTGCTGGAGGCCGAGTATCACCCGGAGCAGGGTCGTCTTGCCCGCGCCATTGGATCCGATCAGCCCTACGAACTCGCCGGGCCCGATCGTGAAGCTGACGTCGTCGAGTACCTGCCGGCCTGCCAGCCGGACGCTGACGCTGTCGACGGCCAGTACCTTGCCGGACACCTCACCTGGCTGCGCAGTTCCGCTAGCCGTCATCGTCACCGCCATCAGAGCTTCTCCGTGGAGACCTTACTGGCAACCGCCTTGCGCAGGGCGCTGACCTCGGCCAGCATCCACGACTGGTAGTCGTAGCCCGGGGTCGGCATGGTCTCGTACACGCCGACGACCGGGATGCCGTAATGGTGAGCTAGCGCCAGGAACGAGGCGGTGAGCGTGTCGGTTACCTGCTGGTTGTACAGCAAGACCTTCACCTTGTGCTGCGCGAGCAGGCTGTCCTGCAAGGACACGTATTGCGGCGACGGGTCGACGCCGTTCATGATGTCGGCCTGCAGCCCGAACGGGGTCATGATGTCGGCGCCGGCGGCCTGCAGCAGGTAATCGCCGACTGGCTCGGTGACGGCTACCGGCGTGCCCCCGTAGGCGGCCCTGAACTGCGCGAGAGCGGTGAGCCACGGCTGGAGCGAGGTGTCGAAGGTGGCAACGTTGGCGCGGAAGTACGCGGCATGCGCCGGGCTCAGCTTAGACAGGCTGGCGGCGATCGCTGCGGCCACCTTCGGCATGGTTCCCGGCGAGTACCACAGATGCGGGTTCGGCACGGTGCCTGGCAAGCCAAGCACCTGCTGCACGACGATCACCTTCCGGCCCGAGCCCGATGACGCGCTCTCGATCTTGTTCATGTAGCTGTCGTAACCGGCTCCGTTCTGCACGATCAGCTGGGCGGCTGCGACTTGGCTGGCCACCGACGGGCTGGCCTCGAAAGCATGCGGGTCGGTGTTCGGGTTGCTCTCGACTGCGGTGACTCGCACGTAGCGCCCGCCGATCTGCGAGATCACGTTCGCGTACTGGTTCTCGGCACCGACAGCAACGATAACGCCGGAACTGGTACCGGCAGGATTAGCGGAGCAGGCGGTGGCGAGCAGGCCGGCGGTGGCGGTCAGAGCCATCGCAGCCAGGATGCGACGGACTTGCATAGCGGTCTCCAGCGGGGATCACTGACTGGGAGGGGCAGCCGGCTACTCGGATGAGGGGTTGCGCGCGTCCCTGGCCACCGGAACCCGCGAAGTGCTAATGAAAACCATAACCACTTTCAGGATGCCGCGCAACCTGGGCTGGGCTGCTCCCGACATAGCACTCGAAACGAGCGCCTCGGTGAGCTAATAGTCCGGATAAGTCGCTTTCCAAATGCACGGTTCGGGTGATAACTCAGTTCCGCAGGCTGGCGAGCCGGTTCGGGGCGCCTCCCACGCGGCCCGCCGGGCAGCTCAGCTGGCCGCCGCCGTCAGCAGGACGGTCGCGCGCTTGGCTGCCGCACGGACCCGCGGGACCGGGTCGTCCTCAGGTTCGCGTGGGCGGCCGGCCGCAGGCTTGCCTGCTGGACGTTTGCCCTGCTGACCGGGCAGGCAGTGGCCGCTTCGCTGGCCGGGCTGTGGCTTCGGGCATTCGCCGACGCCGCGGCGGCCCGCCATTACCTGCCAGCCCTGCTCGCCGGTCTCGCCATCGCACTATCGCTGACCGTCGCCGCAGCCGTCGAGTATGCCGGCAACCGCACGAAAATGTCGCTCAGCGACCGGACGCAGTACCTGCTGAACCGCAGACTTCTGGAGATCATCGGCCGATCCCCCACGCTGGCGATTCACCAGACTCCGGCCCACCTTCGCGAGCTGGAGTTGCTGCAGCTCGAGTCCTGGGAGTTCGCGCAGGCTGTCCCGGCACTGATCGAAGCCATCACGATCGCAGTGCAGGTCGCCGTCACAGTGGCGCTGCTCGCCTCGATCTCGCCGCTGATGCTGATAATGCCGCTCTTCGGGCTGCCCGCGCTCGCGCTGTCGCGGCAGACAGCCGGCCTGTTCAACTTGGGCAATGAGCTCGCTGCCGAGCCCAGTCGGCGCGCGGAGATGCTCTACTATCTGGCCGCGAACTCCTCCGCCGCGGCCGAACTGCGGCTCTTCAGGCAGCTCGACGAGCCGACGGCGGCCATCGACGCGGAAGCCGAGCATGAGCTATTTGCCCGCTGGACCAAGGCCACTCGTGCGAGCCGACAGCGAACCGGCGCGCTTACCGTCCTGGTCTCGCACCGGCTCGCTACTGTCAGGACGGCCGACCTGATTCTGGTGCTGCAGGATGGCCGCATCTGCGAGCAGGGCAGCCATAGCGACCTGATGGATTTCGGCGGCAGGTACGCGGCGCTGTTCGATCTGCAGGCCAGGGCCTACCGCTACGGGCCGACTGGCTAGCTGGGCAGACTGGCGCGCAGTTCCCGGACGAATGCCTCGATCTCCGCGGCGCTGCCACGGCGCGCCTGCGGCCACTGCTCGAGGCGCCTCCACTCAAGGCGGGTCCACCAGAACTCTCGCGGAGTGCCTGCGGCGGGCCGATGCGGGACACAAGGACAAGTTCGTCCCCGCCAACTGGGCCGCCCGGCATCAGCGTTCCCGGGTCGCGGTGCTTGCGGCAGATAAAGCAGTCCGCCATGCCATCGCCAGCCACCACATGCGCAATCCTGCCAGCCACGGCGCGATCTCGCGCGCCAGCCACCGAGCAGGCCGATCAGCGCGGCGGGCCGGCCAACCGCAGCCAGGGCAGTCAGGGCGACGAGCGCGGGGCGGCCGATAATGCGGCCCGCGCGGCGGGAGTAATGTGCTTCGATGACGCGCATGCCGCACGACCTGGTTCACCCTCCCAAGGCACGTCCGGGCGAACGCATCGCGGTCCTGTCACCGTCGTTCGCGGCCGCAGGAACCTTCCCCGCAGTGCATGAGCAGGCGATGCGCCGGCTCAGCGAGGTGACCGGCCTGACGCCGGTCGAGTTCCCGACAACCCGGCAGGTGGGCGCGAGCCCGCAGGCACGGGCCGCCGACATCAACGCGGCCTTCGCCGACCCGGCGATCCGCGCCATCCTCTCGGTGATCGGCGGGGAGGACCAGATCACCGTCATCCCGCACCTGGACGCCAGCCTTGCCAGGCGCGACCCCAAGCCCTTCCTCGGCACCAGCGACAACACCAACCTGCACCACTGGCTCTGGGCGAACGGCGTCGCGAGCTTCTACGGCGGATCGTCCCAGGTACACCTTGGCCCCGGGCCAGGCGTCGACGAAATCCACGCCCGGTCGCTGCGCGCGGCCTTGCTGACCGGCGAGACGATCGAGCTCACCGAGCCAGGCGAGTCCGAGGATTACGGCATCGACTGGGGCGACCCGCGTGCGCTTACCCATTTCGGTGAGCGCGAGCCGGCCGAGCCCTGGACCTGGCACGGCCCGCCCCGCTCGGTGAGCGGCCGGACCTGGGGCGGCTGCATCGAGGTGATCCAGTGGATTCTCGCCGCGGGCCGGTTCCCGTTCGATCCGGACGTCCTGCACGGCGGCGTGCTCGTCATCGAGACCTCCGAGGAACTGCCGCCGGCCCGCGAGGTCGGGTGGATCCTCAGGTCGCTGGGCGAGCGGGGCATCCTGGCGGCTGCCGGCGCGGTCCTGGCAGCCCGCCCGCCGGTGTCCGACTTCACCCGGCGGCCGCCCGCCGGCGAGCGCGCCGGACTCCGCGCCGAGCAGCGCGATGTCATCGTCGACGTCGCCGGCCGCTACAACCCCGAGGCCGTCGTGTGCACCGGGATCCCGTTCGGTCACACCCGGCCGCAGTGGATCATCCCGCACGGCGGCGTCATCACCGTCGACGGCGCCGCGCGCCGGGTTATCGCCGACTACTCCTGAGCTGGCGACGCGGCGGACCTCATGGATGTGAATCCATTGTCGCTATAGCCACACCAGATCAACATTCACCGAGAGCGAACTCGGGCAGACGATGACAAAGCGAAGCCCGGAGCCCTCGCGGCCCGACGCCGGGCGCGCCATTCCCCGGAGATCGCGATCCCCGGCGCGCTGCCGCGGGCCGCCGGATAACCGGTTGCACCGGTCGCTGGCCCACTGGTCTACTTCACTGCGAGATTCGCGCCGCCCTGGCTCCGCGCCCTGGCAAGGCGCCACACGACCCGCAGGAGACAGCGAGATGCGAGCAGCGCTCATGTTCACCCCGATGGCAGCTTCCGCCCATCAGAAGGACATGACGTTCTCGTGCAACTGCTCAACCTCGGAATCCTGGCGCATGTAGACGCCGGCAAGACAAGCCTGACCGAGCGCCTGCTGTTCGACGCCGGGGTCATCGGCGAGATCGGCCGCGTCGATGACGGCAGTACCCAGACCGACTCGCTCGCGCTCGAGCGCCAGCGCGGCATCACCATCAAGGCCGCGGTCGTCTCGTTCGCTGTCGGCGACCTCACCGTCAACCTGATCGACACGCCCGGCCACCCCGACTTCATCGCCGAGGTCGAGCGGGCTCTTGGCGTACTGGATGGCGCCATCCTGGTCGTTTCCGCGGTCGAGGGCGTGCAGGCACAGACCAGGGTGCTGATGCGAGCACTGCGGCGGCTGCGAATCCCGACCCTGATCTTCGTCAACAAGATCGACCGGGGCGGCGCCCGTTACGAAGGCGTGCTCGCGGACATCTCGGCCCGGCTCACTCCGGCGATCGCGGCCATGGGCGCGGTGACAAGCCCCGGGACGGCCGCCGCGGGCTGGCTGCCGTACGCCCCGGCAGACCCCGGCTTTGCCAGCCGCCTCACCGACCTGCTCACGGTGCACGACGACGCGTTGCTGGCGGACTATCTCTCCGGCGATCGCGCGCTGCCCTGCCAGCGGCTGCTGTCCGCGCTCGCCGCCCAGACGAGGCAGGCGCTGGCGCATCCGGTGTACTTCGGCTCGGCCATCACCGGTGCCGGCATCCGATCGCTGACCGCTGGTCTTGCCGAGTTGCTGCCAGGTACCGACGAGCAGCACGACACCGGGAACGGGCCTTGCACGGGAACCGTGTTCAAGGTGGAGCGCGGCCCGGCCGGGGAAAAGATCGCTTACACGCGGTTGTTCACCGGTGCAGCGGCAATACGGCAGCCGCTGCGATACGGCGCTGGCAAGGTCGCCAGGGTCACCGCGATCCAGGTGTTCAACGGCGGTCCCGCCAGCCCGGCGCAGGCGGTGCGGGCCGGCCAGATCGCCAAGCTGTGGGGCCTGACCGACGTCCGGGTCGGCGACGGCGTCGGCGACGCCAGCGCGACGCGGCGGACGTCAGATCGCGCGCTGAGCATTCACTTCGCCCCGCCGATGCTGGAGGCGGTCGTTGTTCCGGCCCGCGCGGCCGACCGGCCGGCCTTGCACGCCGCGCTCTGCCGGCTGGCCGAGCAGGATCCGCTGATCAACCTGCGTCAGGATGCGGACGGGGCAGAACTGCTGGTGTCGCTGTACGGCGAGGTGCAGAAGGAAGTGATCCAGGCGACGCTGGCTGCCGAGTTCGGCGTCCAGGCCGGCTTCCGGGAAACCACGACGATCTGCATCGAACGGCTGGCCGGCACCGGCGCGGCCGCAGAGTTCATGGGCGAGCCCGCCAATCCGTTCACGGCGACGATCGGCCTGCGGCTCAGCCCCGCCCTTCCAGGCGCCGGGTTCGGGTTCCGGCTGGAGATCGAGCGCGGCTCGCTGCCCGCGGCCTTCCTCACGGCAATCGAGGAGGCCGCCCGCCAAACCCTGGCGGAGGGCCTGTACGGCTGGCAGGTGCCGGACTGCGTCGTCACGGTGACGAACTCCGGCTACGTGCCGCCGCCGCCGCGGGGCTGGAGCAAGTACTCAAGCTCCGCCGCAGACTTCCGTCATCTCACGCCCCTGGTCACCATGACCGCGCTCAGGCGTGCGGGGACGGTCGTCTGCGAGCCGGTCTGCAAGTTCCGGCTGGAGGTCCCGCCGGACAGCGTGACCGCGGTGCTGACCGCGCTGGCGCGGATGGGGGCGGCACGGCAGGCGGCCAGCGTGGCCGGTACGGGCACGGTCGTCGCCGGCGAGATCCGGGCGGGCCGGGTGCACGAGCTGCGGCAGCAGCTTCCCGGACTGACCAGCGGCGAGGGAGTGCTCGAGGCGGCGTTTGCCCGCCACCGGGAGGTGACCGGCGACTTCCCGGTCCGGCCGCGCACCGATCACAATCCGCTGCACCGCGACGAGTACCTGCTGCACGTCCAGCGCGGGGCGCAAGGGTCGCGCACCGGATCGGGTGACGGCTCGGGTCGCTACCGCGTTCGCGGAGGGTGAACGGGCATCCCGCGCTGGTAACCGCCTGCCTGACGGCGGATAATACTGACGTCGCCATCAAGGGGACGGCAGGGGCTGCCGCAAATATCTGGCCGTATCGGGGAATCTGACGTTAACGTCAGGGTTATAGCTCTTGGCATGCAGCGAATTGCGAGTGCCTGAGCCCGGTCCAGGCCCGGCGCGGCGGCTGGCGCCGTCCCGGTGAGGGCGGCCCTTGGCGGCAAGGCCCCGGGCGAGGAACCGGGCCGGGGCGACGGAACGACGGCAGGAGGACATGGAAGCAGCAATCCCGCTCGCACTCCTGGCAAGCGTCTTCACCGCCACATCCTCGGTCTGCCAGCGGCTAGGCGCCAGGGACAGCCAGCCTGCCGGAATGGATCTGTGGCTGGTCTTCCGGCTTGCCCGCCGCCCGATCTGGCTGCTCGGCGTTGCCAGCATGATCCTGGGCTTCGTCTTTCAGGTGGCCGCGCTGCATTACGGCGCGCTCGCGCTGGTCCAGCCGATCCTCGCCCTCGAGCTGCTGTTCGTCTTCGGTTACATGGCCATCCTGGGGTCCCGGACAGTCCGGCGGCGCGACTGGCTGGCAGCGGCTGCCATGTGCGCCGGGCTCGGCTTGTTCCTGTTCGCTGCGTCACCGTATGGCGGACGCAAGCATGCGCAGGGATCGCTGTGGGTGCTGGCAGGCCTGCTGACGCTCGGCGTGGTGGCGGCCGGGCTGGCCGTGGCATTCGGCCTGCAGCGCCGCTCACCACGCTCGGGGTCGCAGCGTGCTGCCATACTCGGCGCGCTGACCGGGATCTCCTGGGGCTTCGTGGCTGCGGTGATCAAGGAATTCAGCGACCACCTCGGCGGCGGAGTCTCCGGAATCTTCACGAACTGGTCGGTGTACGTCCTTGTCGTGGCCGGGGCAGCGAGCTTGCTCCTGGCCTCGCACGCGCTGGCGGCGGGACCGCTCGCCGCGTCCCAGCCCGGTTTCACCATTCTCGATCCGCTGGCCGCCAGCCTGCTCGGCATCTTCCTGTTCGGGGAGCACTTCCAGGCCGCGACGGAGGACCTGGCGCTGGAGGCGCTGGCGCTGGCACTGCTCGTCGCCGGCGTATCGGCGCTGAGCCACAGTCACCTCATCGTCGGCGAGGAGAGCGCTCATCCGGTCGGCGAGCCAGCCGACTCGCGCGCGATCAGGGAACGCCCGAGTACTGGCTGACCAGGTCCTGCTCAGCTGCCCAGACCACGGCCGGCGCGGCTGCGGCATTGCCAGGCCGCGCTGGCACGGCCAGGCGGCGAGCGCCATTTTCTGATAACAAACCCCGTCGCGGGCGCGGAATTCGGGCCCAATTTCATTATGATGAATGCCAGCCGCCGAACGCGCGTAGTGCGTCCTAGCGTGAGGCAGGAATCCAATGACCCGGACCACGAAGCCGCGGGTAACGCGCGCGTTGCGCGTCGCGCCTGCCACGGGACCGGGACTTGCGGCTGAGATGGCGTGCGCGTTCGTCATCGCGCTGGTTCCCGTCGCCGGGGCGATGTCGCTGGCAGCGGACATCCGGCGGGGACGCGAGCGGCACCGGCAGGACGTTCTGATCGGGAAGCTATGGGCAGCGCTCAGGCGCGTGCCGGCCGGCGCGGTCCTGGCGGATCCGGTCACCGGCAGCCGGGTCAGCGCCGAGCGGGACGGCGGCTTCCTGATCCTGGCGATCACTGATCCGCCTGGTCATCCGGACGTTGAGGCCACAGTGGCCCGGTACACGCTGGGCTACTGGTCGGTGCAAGCCCGGCCGCCCTTGTACCGGCACCTGGCGGGCCTTCATGATGCCTCGCCTGCAAGGATGCGCTGGCAGCAGCGCGAGCGGCTGGCCAGGTTCAACGCCATGACCAGCGCCGCGGAAGTCACCACCGAAGAACTCGCCGGGCTTCTCGATCAGCTAACCCGGACCGTCGCCGCACATCCGGCATAGCCAGGCGCCGGTTCCGGGGTGAGTCCGGGCCGCCCCGTCACCGTGGTCTGCTCGATTCCCTGGCGAACGACGCGAGAGCGGTTCGTGGTTGCCCGCCAGGGAGCTGTGACAGATCATTACTAATGGGAGCGACAGGGTCGATGGCGGATGCGTATCAGCCGTGGCTGCACGGCCTGATCACGGTGCTGAGCGCGCCGACGATGGTGCTCAGCGGGCCGGACGGGCAGCTGCGCTGGTCAGGCGCACAGGGCGCGTTTCATGCCGATTCCCGCGTGCTGTGCCAGGCCATCCTGGAGATAGCCGGCGCCGAGCCAGCGGCAGTCAGTTCTTGCCTGGCGTCCGCGGGGACGGCATTGTTCACCGCCGTTCCGCGGGAAATTGCCGGGGACGGTCCTGATCCGGTGGTCTGGCTGACCAGGGAGCGCATAGTCCGCCCCGGCAGCGTGCGCGAAGTCGTGCGACTGACGGCCGGCCGGCATATCGGCGCCGTCATCCCGGTTACCCTGCGCGTCGCCGCCGACCTCGCGACGCTCGCCGACGTCAAGGCCGGCCGGCCGGGCCAGCTGGTGCCCATGGCGATGGCCGGCTCGGGATTTCAGTGGGGGGACGGCCGGCTGCGGGTGCGGCTGACCGCGCCTGCCGCGGCCCCCGTGATCGGCAGCGACGGCACGGCCTCGCTCACCTGGCAGGTCCGGCTGTCCGGGCCCGGCGAGCAGGAGATCGGCTGGCAGCTGTCGGCGCGGGACGCCGCCGCCGTCGTGATGGCGCCGCGCCGCGCTGCCCCGAGCCTGGTCCAGATTCCCAGGGCACGGACTAGCGACGAGGTCGCTGGCACCGCGCCCGCGCGGCCGGGCGGGCGGCAGCGCGAGGCGCCGGGCGAGGCGCGCGATGATGCGGGCGCCGGCCAGTGGGCACTGGTGGCTGCCGAGTCAGCCGACCTCAGGCTGCCGCGCCTGCTGTCCCGCTCCATCGCCGACGCCGCCGCGCTTCGCATGGTCACCGCTCGCGCGCCCGACGAGGTGTTCCTTGCCGCGGGCGCGCCGTGGTACCTGACGCTGTTCGGGCGCGACAGCATCTGGGCGGCCCGCATGCTCCTGCCGTTCGGCTGGCAGCTTGCCCGCGGTACTCTCCGCGCACTGGCCGCGTTCCAGGGCACCAGGGTCGACCCGCTCACCGGTGAGGCTCCCGGCAAGGTCCCGCACGAGCTGCGCGCGGCCCGGCCGGGGCTGGCGCCTCCCGGTGCGTTGCCGCCGTTGTACTACGGCACCATCGACGCGACTCCGCTGTGGGTCTGCCTGCTGCATGACGCGTGGCGATGGGGCATGCCGGCGGAAGATGTGCGGGCGCTGCTGCCGGCCATGACTGGCGCGCTTGCCTGGATGCGCGACTACGGCGACGCCGACGGCGACGGCTTGCTCGAGTACCACGACCAGAGCGGCAAAGGCCTGGCGAACCAGGGCTGGAAGGATTCCAGGGACGCTATCCGGTTCTCCGATGGCGCGATCGCGACCCCGCCGGTCACCCTCTGCGAAGTCCAGGGCTACGCCTATCAGGCCGCGATGAACGGCGCCGACCTGCTCGACGCCTTCGGGCAGCCGGGCGGCACGCAATGGCGGGCCTGGGCGGCGAACCTCGCGGCCGCATTCCGGGCGTCGTTCTGGGTCGCCGACCCGGCCGGCCCTTACCCGGCGCTGGCCCTGGACCGGGCCAAGCGCCAGGCCGACGCCCTGACCAGCAACATCGCCCACCTGCTCGGGACCGGCCTGCTGACTGCTGCCGAGCAGGACCTGGTGGCCGGGCGGCTGAGCCGTCCCGACCTGAACTCCGGCTTCGGGCTGCGCACGATGTCGGCGCGCAGCGGGGGTTACTCCCCGCTGAGCTATCACTGCGGCTCGGTCTGGAGCCACGACACGGCCATCGCGATCGCGGGCCTGGCCCGCTGCGGTCATCTGGCTACGGCTGCCGAGCTCGCCGACGGCCTGCTCGAGGCGGCGTCGGCGTTCGGCTGGCGGCTGCCGGAGCTGTTCTCCGGTCATGCGCGCGCGCAGACCGGGTCGCCGGTACCCTACCCGGCTGCCTGCCGGCCGCAGGCCTGGGCCGCGGCCGCGGCCGGCGCGCTGATCCAGGCGGTGCTCGGTCTCGACGTCGACGTGCCGGCCGGCGCCGTGCACGTCACCCCGCCACGGCTGGGGAGCCGCTTCCCGCTCGCGCCACTGCAGGTAACGGGCCTGGTAGCGGGACAGCAGACGTTCAGCGCAGGCATCGGCGCCGACGGGGCCGGATATGTCAGCGGGCTATCCCTCGCGCTGGTGTCGAGCTGAGCTCCGCTGCGTCCAGGCCAGCACCTGCGGCCAATCCAGCACCTGCGCCGAAGCTCAGGGCTCCGGATAGAGCCCGGCCAGCAGTTCGAAGGCGCGCTCGAACTCTGCCGGGGTGAGGAGCTCCGGGGCGATGCCCTGATAGATATCCAGTCCGATGAGCAGCGCGTGGCCGATGGCCCAGGCTTGCACGGGGGTAGTCGGCGGCAGCGGCTGCTCGTCATCGTCCGCCGCTAGCTCCGCCAGGCGCCGCTGGAGGCCGGCGCTGTAGCGCTGGCGGGCATCGGGATTGCGCAGCAGGGCAGCAATGAACTCCAGGCTCACCGCGAGCCCGGCTTTGTCCGTGGTGGCCTCGTCGACGGCCATGGCCCGGCCGAATTCTGCCAGCCGTTCGCGCAGCGGCCGGGACCGGTCGTTGACCACGGCACCGTAATCCGGTGTCGGCGTGGCCTCGATGGCGCTGAGCAGCAAGTCCTCCTTGCTCGAGAAGTTCCCGTAGATAGCGCCCTTGGTCACCTCGGCCGCATCCGCGATCTGCTCAAGCGAGGTGGCCGCATAGCCGCGTTCCCGGAAGAGCCGCTGCGCTTCGTCGAGCAGGCGCTGCCGCGTCTTCGCCTTTGCCGTCGCTCTCGTCATCCTGGCCACGGATTCCATGCTGCCACACTGGACATACCAGCAGCATATAGATACCGTTAGTATGTCAAATGAAGTCGGCCGCCGGGGTGAAGGGGGACGCGCATGAGCCTCGCAGGGCAGGCGGTGCGCCGCGTCGCGGAGTCCTCGGTAGTGCGCTTCTGCCAATGGCGCGGCGACCCTGTCGCCAGGCTGCTGCGGCCCGCCACGAAGGCCGACCCGTACCCGCTCTACGCCGATCTCCGCCAGCGCGGGCTCGTCCGCAGCCCGCTTGGATCGTGGGCGACGGCGAGCCACGAGACGGCGGCAAGCGTCCTGCGGGATCCGCGGTTCAGCTCCTCGCCCCGGCACCAGCGCGGGTACCGCACTCCGGCCTACCCGGCCGGCGATCCCCGCGCCGAGCTTCCCGCCACCGGCCTGCTCACGATGGACCCGCCCGACCACACCCGGCTGCGGCGGCTAGTGTCCGGCACGTTCAGCGCGCGGGCGATAGCCGGCCTCGAGCCGTGGATCCGTGACCTCACCGGCCGGCTCCTCTCCCCGCTGGACGCCGCGGCGGGCTTCGACCTCATCGGCGCGCTGGCTTTCCCGCTCCCCATGGCGGTGATCTGCCACCTTCTCGGTGTCCCGGCGCAGGACCAGGAAAGCTTCCGGGCCTGGGGCCATGACCTGGCTGCCACCCTCGAGCCAGCGGCCGCGCCAAGTGCCGAGAGCCAGACGCGCTCGTCGGAGCTGGCCCTGACCGCGTACCTGCGGGACCTGGTGCGCAAGCATCGCGCCGATCCCGACGACAGCCTGCTTTCCGCGCTCGTGGCGGCCGAGGAGGAGGGTGACCGGCTCAGCTCTGCGGAACTCGTCAGCACGGCGCTGCTACTCCTCGTGGCCGGCTTCGAGACGACCGTGAACCTGATCGGCAACGGCACCGTCGCGCTGCTGCGTGACCGCGAGCAATGGGAGCGGCTGCGGGACGACCCGGCCCTGGTGCCCGCGGCCATCGAGGAACTTCTCCGCTACGACAGCCCGGTCCAGGCGACCTCGCGGGTCGCGACGCAGGACGTCGAAGTCGACGGTGCGGTGATCCCGCGAGGCGCGACCATCATCGTGGCCATCGGCGGCGCCAACCGCGATCCCCGCGTGTTCGACCAGCCCGACCGCCTGCGGATCGACCGGCCGAATGCCTCGCGGCACCTAGCGTTCTCCGCCGGCATCCACCACTGCCTCGGCGCCGCGCTCGCCCGCCTCGAGGCCCGCGTCGCGGTCGAGGAACTCACCCGCCGGTACCCGGGACTCGAGCTGGCGCCCGCTCCTGGTGCTGCGCCGCTTCGAGAGCGTCCCGGTGCGCGCTACTCGGCAACCGCAAGTGCCGGAGCGCTGACGGACTCGCGGGCAGCGCGAGCATCCCGAATCCGCCGGCCGCGATCATCAGCAGGCCGGCCGCGCCGGTTCGCGCGGACCGGCGGCGAGTCTCCACATGCGGGGCGTGGATCCCGATCCCAACGTGACTACTCCGCCGCGATGTCCGCAGCGGTGATCGTGGTCAGCTCCGACGTGGACTGGACCGACGGTACGTCCCGCAGCCGCCGGGCCATTGCCGTGCGGGCCTCATCGAGCAGATTTCGAGCGAATCTGCCATTGCCGAAGTTTGGCGTCGTCCGTCCGCGCGCGAAGCGGGCCAGCAGGGCCGGTTCCGCGGCGGGATCGACGTGGAGCCCTTGGGCTGTCGCGAGGTGTCGAAAGATCTCCAGGAGTTCCGTCTCGGAGTAGTCCTCGAAGACGACGGT
>DAHVAR010000009.1 GCA_027314515.1 Actinomycetota bacterium | reverse complement strand
CGCCGTCATCCAGCAGGATCCCACTACGGCTCTGACATCTCCGGGACTGGTGGTAGTGGATGAGTTCCAGCGTGTACCAGCCGTGCTGTCGGTGGTGAAGCGGATTGTCGATCGGAGCGGCGAGCCGGGGCGGTTCCTGCTAGCCGGATCGGTTAGCACACGTCTGCTTCCCACCGGAGCAGAGACAATGACCGGGCGCGTTCATCGGATGCAGCTACCCCCATTGTCCACCGCCGAAGTGGTGGGGAGCGGCAGCCTGTTGCTGCGGACGCTCCTCAACGACGACGAACCCGGGCCTGTCACCTCCACCTGGCGCCGACCGGATTACTTCGACTTCCTGGTCGCTGGCGGCTACCCGGCGGCGCTTGCTCGCCCTACCCCCAACTCCAGGCGACGCTGGTTCGCGAGCTACCTCGGGTCGGTCGCGGAACGCGACCTGCCGCAGGTCGCTGAAGTCCGCCACCCCGGCGCCCTGCCCCGCCTATATCGGCTCATAGCCCAGCAGACGTCCACGATCATCGGCCGTAGTGCCCTTGGCGAGCAGTTGGGTCTCGCTCCCGCAACAGCTCGCGCCTACCTCGATCTCCTCACTCAGGTTTATCTCGTCTTCGAACTCCCCGGCTGGACCGCAGGGGTCTCCGCTAAGCCCGGCCGCCGATCCAAGATCCACGTAACCGACACAGGTCTCGCGGCAGCGGCCATCGGCGCTGACGGCCATCGCCTCGCTTCCGGTCAACTCGCCGGGCTCTTCCTTGAAAGCTTCGTCGTGACCGAGCTGATGAAACAGGCGGTCCTCATTGACGAACCGCTTACGCTCGCGCACTTCCGAGACCGTGCGGGCGTCGAGGTCGACATCATTGCTGAGCGCCCAGACGGCCGCGTTATCGCCATCGAAGTCAAGTCCGCTACGGCAACGAACCAGGCGGACGCCAAAGGTCTCCGATTCCTCAGCGACCGGCTTGGCGACCGCCTGCAGGCCGGGCTGCTGCTGCACACCGGCCCGCTGACCGCTCGCCTGTCCGAGCGGATCTGGGCCACCCCGGTCAGCGCACTCTGGGGCGGCACCAAGTATGCGGACTTGCCGACTGCCGGCTAGGCGCCGATGTCATGAGCTTTGACGTATTACGCGCTACCGCCGCCATCGCGTGCTCCACCCTCTATCCGGAGGGACATTCGGGGCACGCTCGCTCGTCTTCGACGCAGGCTGTTCACCTCGGCGGCGCGCACCTAGTTCCCTGGTGGAGTCACCACGATCAAGTCCGCCTCTGAGAAAGACGGCCTCGCGGCCTGAATCGACATTGACGCGATGGTCACCAGCGGTCGATTCACCCGAGGCGGGCTGCGGCGTGGCGAGTGATGAGCCCCCCGGCGGGCGCCGGGCGAGGACGTCGATGCCGCGTCGCGGTTGCCCACCGGCATGAAGGAGGTAGGCCGCACGCTGCCAGGTCGACCCGGACTGTCCGGCGAGCAAGGCCACGAGTCGACGTCGGCGACGTCGGCGACGAGCGCGTCGAGGTGGGTGACGAGGTCCGACCGCGGCTCGAACGAGGCGGGCCGGGCCGCCAGTTGCACCACCAGCGCGTCCGGCCCAACGCCGGTAGGCCGGTCGACCACGACACGAGGTCAAGGCCCCTCCGGGCCAGCAAGCCTGCGGTGGGGCCGAGCTGATCAAAGGCCCGTGGTGGCCAGTCGATACGGGTCACCGACACGACGGGGCGCAGCCCGTCGGGTGGCCGCAGCCCGTCGGGTGGCCGCAGCCCCATCATGGCCGCACTGCTCGGCTACGTCGGGGCGCTCGCGGTCTTCTACTGGGCGGGCATGACCGCGCTCGGCGCGCGGCGGTGCTCGTGATCGTCGCCTGGACCAGTGGCGCCACGCTCTCGCTCACCGCCGCCTACCTGCTCTCCGTCATCATCCTCCCCCTACTCGCCGCCTAGTGCGCGACCGCCCTGTCGCTGCTGGTGAACCTCCTCTACCCCCGACTGGCCCAACCGGGGAACTACGGCCACAACATGGGCGGTGGCGGTCTCGGTGGCGGTCTCGCCCGCCCTCGGCGTGTTCTTCGCGTTCACGTTCTTGGCACCCGACGTCGGGCCCGCCCAGCTCCTGGCGATCGGCGGTGGCGCCACCGCCGTCGCCACGCACATGCCTCGTGGCTGCTCGCTGGCGGCGCCGACCTGCAAGTCGTCAAGGAGCGGCTCGGTCACGGAAGTATTGTCACCACCGAGAAGTATCTGCACACCCTCCCCGAAGCCGACGAAACGGCTCTGGATGCGCTGTCCCGGATCCGCGGCCGCGTCACCGAGAGCGCCGTCCAGCACCGCCGGAGGGACACTGGGAGCATGAGCGCGATGGGATATGGCGCAGTGCGGCCGTACACAGTTCCCGACACCCTAGATGAACTCACCGGTCCGACCGAAGGGGTCGTGGAGTTGCCCGGTCACTTGGACTGGGGGCCGCGCCGACAGTACAACCTAGACGACTTCAGCGACACAAGGCTGCTGTACATGAGGGTCATCAGGGAGAGCACGCACGTGGAAGACCTGCGTCGATTCCTCAACTTCCAGGTCCTGATCCGGCTCTGGCCTCAGCTCGTCTTGCCGGCGCGTGTACGCGCGCTGTGGGAGGAGAGGTTCACTAGGCTCGGCCGTGCGGCGTAAGTGGACGCCTTCCACAAGCGCCTTGCGCAAGTCGCGCTGCGTGCCGGGTCCGGCCGTGGGTTCGCGCTTGCCGGCGGCTATGCCGTTCAGGCTCACGGTTTTCTCACCCGCCCGAGCGAGGACGTGGACCTGTTCACCTCCTCGGAGCGCACCGCAGTGCAGTGGCTATTATGCTCGGCGCCTTACAGGTCTTGTGACCATCGACTCTTTCCTCAAGCCAGCCTGGGATCATACTCATGAATACGTTCAGCCAGTTGTTTGGGCGTTATTCGCGGTGGATGTACCGCTCTGGTCGGCCGAATTGGCTGGCGAAACCACAGAACCGCCTTTCGAGTCTTGCCTTCGGGGCTGGTCTCATGCCTGGGCGGGCCGCCAGCCTGGAAGTCATCGGCAGACGAAGCGGTCAGTCAATCACCCTCCCAGTAGTGATCGCGGATTTGGACGGTGTCGAGTACCTGGTGTCCATGCTGGGTGACAGCGCAAACTGGGTTAAGAACGTTCGCGCCGCTGATGGCGTCGCCAACCTGCGTCGTGGCCGTGAGGAACCCGTGAGGCTCGACGAAGTCGCGATCGAGGACCGCCCCCCGATCATCCGGCGTTATGCCGAAGTCGCCCCAGGTGGCCGCCCGCATTTGAAGCTACCTCGCCACGCATCGATCGAGCAGTGCGAAGCGCTCGCACCTCGGACCCCGGTGTTTCGGATAACCGCGCTGTCGGAAAGCGGTCGAGGTGGTTGACACCAAACGTGAAGCGGTCCAGGACTTCGATTCGAGCCACTGGCCGGAGTGCCGCAGCAAGCAGGCAGAGGATCGCAGCAACTGTGCTGCTGAGTAGGTGAAATAGCCGCGAACGGTCGCGAGTGCGTTTTGCTACGCGGCCTCTGGCCCTGGCGGGAGCTCAGGAACTGGGCTGAAGTCGAAGAAGCGCGGCGGCTTGGGGAGCTTGAGCGCGCCGAGGATCTTGCACTGAGCGAGAGTGATCTCGCTGCGCTGGGTGACCGTGCCTTCGGTGGCGGCAAAGGTGACTTGTCGGTGCCGACAATGCCATCCATGGCCTGCGTGAAGGGTCCAGAAACTGCCCGTCACCGCCTTGACCAGCCAGGATGGGGTCGGCGAGGCTGCTGCCCCGTTGGTGCTCTCTTTCCGCCTCTACCGGCTGGTCCATCGCGCCTTCAGGGCGCTCAAGTTAGCCGGGAGCGACACGATGGCCAAGGACGCCGAGAT
>DAHVAR010000194.1 GCA_027314515.1 Actinomycetota bacterium | reverse complement strand
TGACGCGATCGACGCATAACGGATATGCCAACCAATCTGCAAAAATCAGTTAGTGCGCAAATTGTCCGCTGAAATTTGACAAACTCGCAGGTCAGAGGATTGCAAGATCCACAGTTCCATGATCGTGAGCCAAGTCAGGTCATACAACCCGAACAAGTTCATCCAGCACCAGCGGCATCGACCAGCCATCCCACAAGATGTGATGACCGGTGATCACCAGCACATGCCGCTGCTCGGCCAGCCGCACCAGCAGCACCCGCAGCAACGGCGGCACCGCCGCGTCAAACCGCACCGCCCGCCGCTCGGCCAGCAACCGCCCCAGCGCTGCCCGCTGCCGCTCACCCGCCAGCCCGCTCAGATCCTGTTCCTCCCACGGCACCACCACCTCCCGCGGGATCACCGCCACCGGCTCCCCCGACCGGCGCAGCACGAAACCAGCACGCAAGCTGGCATGCCGCCCCACCAGCCGCTGACACGCCCGCCGCAGCGCCGCCCGGTCCAGCGGACCCTCCAGATCCAGCGGGACCTGCACGTTATACACATCCACGCCCTGCTCGTCATACAGCGCATGGAACAGCAGGCCCTCCTGCAACGGCGACAACGGCAGCACATCGGCCAGCTCCCCGAACCGCTCACCCAGCTCACCCAGCCTGCGCGCGGGTGATCGCACGGGTGAGCGCCAGGTGGGCCATCGCCACCGTCGAGCTGCTCCGCGACACCGCCATCGCGGCCAGCGCCCGGTCGACGTCGGCGACATCAAGCTCGCGTAGCCGGATAGAACCGATCTCAGCCAGCACCGGCTCCAGGACGAACTTGTTCTTCGCGACCGTCTTGGGGTCCCGGCCCGGCAGCCCGCCAGTCAGCCAGTCCTCGCAGCACCGCCGCACCGTGTAGTTCGCCGGCGCAGCCTTCGTGATGCCGCCGTCAATCTCCTTGCGGAGGTTCTTCAGCGCGTCCTGGACGGCGGCTTGGTCGGCCCGGATACCCGCCGGCGCAGCCGCCGGCCTTCGGGGCTGCGCCCTGTGGTGATCTCGCCGCGCCATCGTCCCGGGCACCGGCGGTGCCGCGTACTGTCTTTGCATGGGCCGTCATGCTCGAAGTAAATGGCGTCGTCGCCTTTGCTGCGCCGTTCTTGCATGCGTCAAGAATAGTACCTGTGGGGGACTATCTGGGGGACAACTGCTGGCGACTGCGCGCGACCCGCGGCGACTGGCAGCTTGCATAACCGCAGCTAAAGCCGCCTATTGAATGGCTCACTAGCTGGTCAGCCAGGTCAACGACTTCCCTGACACGGAAGAGGTCACTGGTTCAATCCCAGTACCGCCCACAAGTCCAACCAGCGAGAACTCCCCGACTCGCGCGGCGATCCGGAATGCACTGGGGGACTATTGGCCACTTTGGTGGCCAAGATCGACGTGGCGTACGCGCCCGCAGCGACCGCGCGCGGTCGGCGAGTTCGGTAAGCAGCCCTGGCATCTGGTCGCGGTAGAGCGCCTCCGAGCCCCGGCCGATATCGATAGCGCTGAGCCGTGCGACAACCTGAGCGGGCACTAGGCCGATCAGCGCGTCAAGGTCAGCGAAG
>DAHVAR010000192.1 GCA_027314515.1 Actinomycetota bacterium | reverse complement strand
GCACTCACCGGACCGGCCGCCACCATCAGCATGCCGCTGGACATCGGCCGCACCACCAACATCATCCCGCCGCACCTGCGCCGCGCCGTCGCCCGCCGCGACAAGCGGTGCCGGTTCCCCGGCTGCGACCGGCGGCCCCGTGCCTGCCAGGTCCACCACCTCATCCCCTGGTCTGAGGGCGGCCAGACCAGCCTCGCCAACTGCTGCCTGGCATGCCCGTTCCACCACCTCATCGTCATCCACCGATGGGGCTGGCAACTCACCCTCAACCCCGACGGCACCACCACCGCCACCAGCCCCGACGGGCGAACACTCCACAGCCACGCCCCGCCAACCGCCGCGTAGCCGCCAGGACCACATCCAGTCCGGACGCGGGTCGGCTGGGACGCCGCCCACTTGCGCTCATCGCAACATGGCCGGAGCCGAACTGGTTGCCACCTCATAGTGCTTGGTGTCCCGGCTCGCCGTCGGCCGGATCCTGGGCTACCTGCGGGCACGGATAGCAGTGCGGGCATCAACGCCTCACTTCATGCGTATACTATGCGCATGGCGAGAGTGAACATTACGATTCCCGACGAGCTGCTTGCCCGGGCGCGGGGGGCGGGAGTGAATGTGTCCCGGCTCGCCGCCGTGGCGATTGCCGAGGAGCTTGACCGGCGGGCCAAGGTCGCTGAGCTGGATGCCTACCTGGCGGAGCTGGAGGCCGAGCTCGGCCCGGTGCCCCAGCAGGAGAAGCAGGCCGCGAGGCAATGGGCGGATCAGGTGCTGGGCCGGCCGGGCGCGGGGTTCCGCGCGGCGTCATGACGCTTGTCCTGGACGCCGGCGGTGTCAGCGCGCTGGCCGGGCAGCGGGCCAGGCTCGCCGAGCTGCGCAGCCGCGGGGCCTGGCCTGCTCAGGTCCCCGCCGTCGCGCTCGCCGAGGCGCTGACCGGATACCATCGCCGCGATCTCCACGTCAACCGGCTGCTGCGGGCGTGCCAGGTCCGTGACGTGACCGAGCTGCACGCGCGCGAGGCCGCCCGGCTGCGGACCAGGACCGGCCGCGCAGCGGAGATCTCGGCCGCGGACGCGATCGTCGTGGCATTTGCCAGCACCTGGCCGGACCCGGTCGTGCTCACCAGCGACACCGGCGACATCACCTCGCTCAGCGAGCATGCCGCCAAGCCCATCACTGTCGCGGCCGCCCACTGAAGACCCGGCTCCCTGACCGAGGTCAGCTTGCCACGTTCGCGGGCACGCTTCGCTCAGGATCGGTGGCCCCTTCGGAAGCGTGGCTGATCAGTTCCGGAAGTGACAGGTGCATGGTCGATGATTTCTGCTTACGGTACGGGGATCTGCTGGCCGGCTCCTATGACTGCGCCGACGGGGTCTACCAAGACAGCTCTCACATCATGGACCCGGACTGGGGTCATGTGACGATCAAGATGCCGGGGCACCCGCCGTTTGCGGCGCCGGTCATCCTCAACGGTCGCGAGCACGTCGCGATCACCGCGGCGGCGGGGATCGGGTTTGGTCTCGACGGCTGGGATGCCCACGAAGGCGCGTTCCGGCTCCTGGAGCCCCGCGTGATCCCGGCATGAGCACCGTAGCGCGGCGTGCGGCACGTCGGGCGGGCGCTCCGCGCGGCCGGAGATCGAGCTGACGGCTGCGATTGGCTCGTCCCGCTCTCTCAAGAAGTCGGCGACCAGGCATTGACCTGTGCGTAGGACGGAAGGTCCGGTCGTACAGCGAGGCCGTCGCGAACCGCTACGGCCGTGTCGGCGCAGGCGGCCAGGGCGGCGCGGAAGAGCAGGGAGCCGGTGCTGATCCGCCGCACGCCCAGGTCTGACAGGACGGCGACGGTATGCAGGCCGGGCAGGAACAGAATGTTGACTGGTATGTCGACGGCCGCCACCACGGCGGCAATGTCGGCGGGCTCGGCCAGGCCGGGAACAAACACCCCGTCGGCGCCAGCGTCCGCGTAGCGCCGTACCCGGCGTAGCGTCTCGGCCAGGTCGCCGGGTCGCTGCCAGTGGGTGTCGGTGCGGGCATTGACGAATAGCTGCGGCAGTTCCCGTTTCACCAACCGGATCAGCGCGGTGTGTGCCTCGGCCGGGCCCATGGCGTCCTCCATGTTGACCCCGGCAGCGCCGGCGGCGGTCACCGCGGCCGCGGCGCTGACCGAGCCAGCTTCCAGGTCGACGGTGATGTGGACGGGCAGCTTAGCCAGGCTGCGGGTCAGGCGCAGAGTTTCGGCGTCAGCCGCCCCGGCTCCGTCGGGCAGGCCGTAGGCGGCAGCCACGCCGAGGCTGGTGGTGCCCAGCGCGCGAAAGCCGGCCTCGGCCAGGCAGCGGGCTGAGGCGACGTCCCACACGTTCGGCAGGATGAGCGGGTCGCCGGCGCGGTGGAGGGCGGTGAAGTCGCTCATCGCACGTCTCCGGCCATGGCGCTGTCGACAAGGGCGAGGGCGTGTGCGCGGCCGGGGCAACGGTGGGAACCGGCGCCGAAGGCCAGATCGCCGGCCAGGCACACCTGCACTACCTCGCCGGCTTGGATCGTCATATCACCCACGGTCGTCGTGGCCAGCGCCTGCCGCCTGGTCGCCGGGACCGGCGGGTTCTCGCGCAGCACCTCGCAGACCGGGCGCTGTCTGGCCCGTTCGATAAGAATGGCTGTGGGCTGGCACGCCTGGACGAGCAGCCCGATGCGGGCGGCGGTCGGTTCGTCGAAGACGCCACCGAAGACTGCCACTAGCCGGTCGACGGCCACGTCAGCGCGGGACTGGTCGCCGGTACCCGGCAGGTACGCCTGCGCGACGTCCCGCACCAGGTCGACGACGGGCTCGCCGGCGCCGACCGCGCGACCCAGGGTCGCCACCGGGTGCATCCGGCTGCTTTCCCGCAGGGATTCCAAGGGGATCGCGTCCAGGAGCGCGGTGACCAGCGCGCGCCTGCGCTCGTGAACCGTTCCGCTGCTGAACCGGGCAACCGTAGCGCGCAGCCAGGCGACTCCGGCGGACGCGGGCGGGACCGGCGGCACCATGAAGGCAGGGTCGGTCAGGACGGCAAGTGCGGCATCGTGGTGACTTATTTCTTGCATGCGGCCACGCTACGGCGGCGACCGTTCGGTGCCGGCCGAACGGTTTCGGCCGACAATGGGATGATGACCTCGGCTTCCGAACTTGCCTCGCTCGCCGGCCTGCTGGCGGATGAGACGCGGGCCGCCATCTGTCTCGCGCTGCTCGACGGCCGCGCCTGGACCGCGGGCGAACTGGCCGCTCATGCGCACGTGGCGCCCTCCACCGCAACTGAGCACCTGCACCGCCTCGTCGACGGCGGCCTGCTCACCGAGCGCCGCCAGGGTCGTCACCGCTACGTGCAGCTGGCCGGTCCCTCAGTCGCGCACCTCCTTGAAGATCTAGCGGCCCGGCTTGAACCTCGGCAGGACCCGGTGCTTGGGTTGCGGGCGGTGACCGCGAACGCGGCCTTGCGACGCGGCCGCACCTGCTACGACCACCTTGCCGGACGGCTCGGCGTCGCCGTGACGGACGCGATGACCGAGGCGGGACTGCTGGACCAAGCCGGCGGCTTCGCCCTCACCAGAGCCGGCCTGGGCTGGCTGACCGGCACGCTCGGGCTTGAACCGGAGGACCTGGCGCCCGGCAAACGGCCACTCGCCCGCGGCTGCCTGGACTGGACCGAGAGGCGCCAGCACCTCGCCGGTGCGGCCGGGGCGAAGCTGTGCCAGAAGTTCTTCGACAACCGCTGGGTGGCGCGGACCGGGTCCGGCCGGGCAGTACGGCTAACCCCGGACGGGCAGGCCGCGCTGCACGACCTCCTCGGACTGGCAGGCATCGATTAACAGGCGAGCCGCTTGTGCCGCCGCACTGGACTGTCACAACTCAGCGGCTTCTCGGTAAGGATGCCGCACGAGGATGGACGCTATCCGTCCGCGTTCCTACCATTAGCGCGGATTTCCACGCAGCAGGTTCGGCACAAGGTTCAGGCGTACTCGTAGCGGATGGTCCGGCCGCCTAGCCAGGGGATGCGGGTGTCTTGGGGGAGGCTGGCCTTGCGCAGGACGGGTGAGAAGGCGCGTCGTTCGAGGCGGACGGTGATGGCGTCGCTGGTGGTGAT
>DAHVAR010000191.1 GCA_027314515.1 Actinomycetota bacterium | reverse complement strand
CTGCCTGGCATGCCCGTTCCACCACCTCATCGTCATCCACCGATGGGGCTGGCAACTCACCCTCAACCCCGACGGCACCACCACCGCCACCAGCCCCGACGGGCGAACACTCCACAGCCACGCCCCGCCAACCGCCGCGTGACGCAGCCGAGGGCTTGCCTCTAATGGCTCTCCACCGCCGGCGTCACGTCTGTAGCCAGGGTGCGAAGAAGATGGCGAGGCCTACCGCCACGCACAGTCCGGAGATCAGCCAGAATCTGATCGCCGGTTCTGATCCTGGTCACCTTGAAGACCCCGATCTGGATCACGTCCGACACCGTGATGATCACAAGCAGGCCGCCGAGTATCCCGAGCAGCAACTGGGTCTTGGTGCAGATCGCCAGCCCGGCCAGCACGCCGCCGAGCGCCAGCGAGCCGGTATCACCCATCATGATCTTGGCCGGCGGCGTATTCCACCACAAGTACCCGATGCAGGCGCCCAGTACAGAGGCCGCGACCACCGCCATGTCTAGCGGGTCGCGCACCTGGTAGCGGCGCTGGGACAGGAAGTCGGCACATTCGTTGCGCTCTTGCCAGATGCCGATCAGCACGTAGGCGGCCAGCACCACGATCGTCAACCCGGTGGCCAGGCCGTCGAGGCCGTCGGCGAGGTTCTCCGCATTAGACGCGCCGACCGTCATGATGACGGCCCAGATCACGAACGGCAGCGTGCCGAGGATCGGGCCGAAATCTTTCAGGAACGACAGCCGCGCGTCGGCGCGAGTCAGGTCGAACCCGTCAGGATGCTGTAGCACTTCCAGCCCGAACACCGCCGCGACGACCACCTGACCGAGCACTTTCGCCCGGCTGCGCGGGTGCGACACGCCCGCCATGATGCTCTGCATCACCCCAGCGTCAAACGTGGGGACAAGGCCGCCATCTCCCAGCGGTTCCAGGTGCCCGATCCACGACTGGGCGAGCGTGTCCTGCCCGAGGAACTGTCTTGCCTCCGCCACGGAGGCGAAGGGTCTAGGCCATGACCTGAAGTAGTCCCCGATGCGGACTGGATCGGTGCCGACAGCGACGGTTGCTTCCAAAACGACCAGCCGTGCGACCAGATCCGGGAAGCTGGCCGCCGCGAGGATAGCGGTGTGCCCGCCCATCGACTGCCCGACCAGCGTCACGGGCCGGTCCGGCGACACGGGCCGGATCACCGCGGCCACATCGTCGATGAACGCGGCGCGTGACACGTCGGCCGGCCGTCGGGTGCTGTTGGCGTGCCCGCGCAAGTCGGGAAGGACGAAGCGGTACGAGCCGCCAACCGCGGCGGCGGTCGCAATGAACTCGTCGCCGGTTCCCGCCAGGCCGTGAAGCGCCACAACGACCGGCCCGTCGCCGTCGTTGTCCAGATAGCTGAGCCTGACGTCATCATTCGCAACGGCGCGCCGCCGAAACCCCGCAGCCGCTGAAGCCATAGCGTAAACCCTACTCAGGTGGACAGATCCGACCTTTTTGGCTACGTTATGTCCGCTGCAGTACTTAACCGTGACCAGCACGGATGTGCCTCACGAGCTCAGACGGTGATGTGCGTCGCCGCGTCACCATGGCTAGGGAGCACGCCGATGGCAGATGCACAGATCCGCCAGATATGAACCGGCCGCCATCTGAACGCTCGGTCCACCCTGCCGCGCCTAACGGCGGTTCGTGCAGCTCTCCGTGTAGTAACTCTGGGTTATCACGGCACTTCTGGGTTGACCAGCAGCAGCCGGGTGCGGTGGTGTTGGCCGGTCAGGCGGCGTGGGCTTCGAAGCCGACGGAGCCGAGGTCATCGCCGGCGGTGATGCGCACGTCGGCGTCGAGGGCGGCGGCGAGGCGGCGGAGCAAGGTGATGGTGGGCTCGGTGCCGCCTTCTTCGATGCACTCGATCTGGTCGGCGGTCATGCCTGCCCGCAACGCAACCTCGGCGGCAGTCAGGCCCAGGGCAGTGCGGCGGTCGTAGACGGCCTTGCCGAACGCCAGGGCTTCCTGGATCGCGGTCCGTTCGGGGTCCTCGGCGTAAGTGCCGGGCAGCACCCACCGGGTGTGGTAACCGGTCATCACGCCTGCCTCTCATACATCCAGGTGATCCGACCACGGCCCGTCCAGGCTGGTGGCTTTCTCCGCGAGCATGCCGCATACCTCGTCAACCCGCTTGTAGTCGGAGTCGCTGAGGCTGTCCAGCCAGTCGCGGACCTTGAAGCCGCTGTTCAGCCATGGGCGCATTCTGGCACAACCCCGCATGCGGGAGGCCAGCCTAGGTGCAATGCCGGGGAGTTAAGAGCCTGCCGATTATTAACACGCGGTCTTGATCTCAGATGGGACGATGATGCCCTCAGTGGCGGCCAGGCTGCGGAGATCTTCGAGGCTGGCGAGACGGCGCGGGCCCGGCTGGATGACGTGTCTGGCCTGGTCCAGGAGCTGACGGATGTCGCGGATGCGCTTGTTGATCGTCTCTGGCCGGACGCTGAACAAGGCGGCGATGGCGACCTGCG
>DAHVAR010000187.1 GCA_027314515.1 Actinomycetota bacterium | reverse complement strand
AGACTGGCTGAAGATCGAGGCCGCGGAGAAGGAACTGGCTGCCCGGCTCGGCCGTGGCGCGCGGGTGAAGCTGGCCAGCCGGGCGGAGATTCACAAGGCGTGCGGGTTGCTGTAAGCGGCCGAAGCTGCCTCGCTTACTATCTCAGTCTTGCTCTCTGTATCAGTCTTTCTCCGCTCCGCCGCTCGACAGCCTGAGTGCGCGGTTCTTTGTGACTGAAGCGCGACGCGTTAGATGAGTGGCTGCGTTACGCACTTCTGAAGAATGAATTATCAGCATTTTACCTATAAGACTATCCCTTTGCCTGTAGCGGTAACGGAGGGTAGCTGAGTGAAGTCAATGCGTGACGGAACCGATCAGGCGGTCGACGACCAGCGGCTCGGGGGCGATCGGCAGACGCAGCATGATGTCCTCGAGGCGCTGTCGCAGTGCGCGAACCACCGCAAGTGGTTCGCTGACTTCGCCCGCCCGTACCTCGGCGAGCACCCGATCGAGATAGGCAGCGGCTTCGGTGACTACGCGAAGCAGTGGATCCCGTACGCCGAGAAGTTCACGGCGACGGAGGCGGACACTGCGCTGCTGCCTGGCCTCCGCGCGGCAATGGCCGCCTATCCGCGCGTAACGGTCCGCTCGCTGCTGCTGCCGACCGACGAGCGGGCCGACCATTCCTGCCTGATTTGCTATAACGTGCTCGAGCACATCGATGATGACATCGGCGCCTTGCGGAGCATGGCCGGGCTAGTGCGACCGGACGGATATATCGTGCTGGTATGTCCGGCGTTCCCGTTCGCGATGAGCCCGGTCGACATCGCGACCGGGCATGTGCGACGGTATACGAAACGCTCGATGACCCGGGCGCTTGCCGCCGCCGGACTCGAGGTCGTCGACGTTCGTTACGCCAACTCGCTCGGCCTGATCTGCTATTACGCGTTCACCAGCGTGCTGAGGCGGCAGCCGAGGATAGGGGGGACGATGAACGTCTATGACCAGCTCATCGTGCCGGTCGTTCAGTTCGCCGAGCGCCTGGCGGGCCGGCCGCCGTTCGGGCAGTCAGTCGTCGCGGTGGGGCGGGTCAGGGACGAGGCCGACCACGCAGCGGAGGACCAATAACGGATGGCGGACGCGGTGACCCCGTCTCCCAGGAACCCGGCAGCGGCTGCCGGCCCTGCCGCCGCAAGGCCGGAACCGGATGGCGCCGCGCATCACACACGGGCCCGTGCTGCCGCGGCCGCGGCGGTGCCGGTTTGCTATCTGCTCGCTGCGGTGCTGCTGGCCTGGCGGTTGTGGGCCGATCCTGCGGCGCGGGTGGTGGCCGGCAATCCGCATGACGCCGATCTGTTCGCCTGGTTCATGCGGTACGCGGCGACTGCCGTGCGGCACGGCCGGCTGCCGGCTCTGGTGACGACCGCGATGAACGCGCCGACGGGCATCAACATGATGTGGAACACCCCGATGCTGCTGCCCGGCGTGGTGCTGGCCCCGGTGACCTGGCTCGCCGGGCCTCAGGTCAGCCTCACGATCCTGACCACGGCAGGATTCGCCGGCTCGGCGGCCGCCTTGTTCTGGGTGCTGCGGCGGTGGGGCGTCAGCACGCCGGCCGCTGCACTGGCCGGCGCGGTGTACGGGTTCTCCCCCGCCCTGCTGCAGACCGCGCTCGCGCATTACGACCTTGAGCTGGCCTTTTTGCCGCCGCTGATCATTGACGCGGGCCTGCGGCTGGCGGTCGGCCGGCCTGGCTGGCTGGCGGGTCGGCTGGCTCGCGTGCCAGCCTGGGTTCCGGCCGGCGCATGGCTCGGACTGCTGATCGCGGCACAGATGTTCGTCAGCGAGGAAATCGCGCTGACGACCGCGCTGGCCGGTGCCCTGGTCGTGCTGGTGCTCGCGGTCAGCCGGCCGCTTGCCACCGTGCGGCGCGTCCTGCCGACTCTGGCCGGCCTGCTGGTTGCCGCGGCGGTCGCGCTGGCACTGGCCGGCCCGGCGTTGCGGACGCAATTCCACGGCCGGCTGACCGAGCATGGCTCGGCTTACCTGCCGAACACCTTCGCCAATGATCTGGCGAACTTCGTCACGCCGCAGCGCGCCCTGTTCTTTCATACCGCCGCCTCAGCCGCAGCCGCTGCCCGCTACCAGGCCGGCCCGACCGAGTATCTCGCCTATCTCGGCTGGCCGCTGATCGCCGCGCTCGTGGTGGCCGCGGTGGCAACCTGGCGCCGGCCGGCCGGGCGCGCCGTCACCGTGACGCTGGTCCTGCTCTGCCTGTTCTCGCTGGGCGGCCACCTGCGCGTCGCCGGGACGGCGCACCCGGCTTTCGAGCTGCCGTGGCAGTGGCTGGAGAAGATCCCGCTCCTTGGCGCGGCCCTGCCGGACCGGCTGTCGATCCTGGCCGACGGGTTCGCGGCGGCGCTGCTGGCCATCGGGATCGACGACGCTCGCGCCCGGCTGGCGGAGCGCCTGGAGTTCTGGCACCGGCCGGCCCGCTGGTGGCAGACCGCGGCCGTCCTGACGGTCGCGGTTGCCTGCTGCCTGCCGCTGCTGCCCCGGCCGTTGCGCGACTCCAAGACGGCGCCGCTGCCGGCCGGCTGGTCAGTCATGTTCTCCCGGCTCGCTCTCAGCCCCGGCGGCAGCGTTCTGGTGCTGCCGTTTCCCCGTACCGGGATGACACTGGCAATGCGATGGTCGGCCACCAGCGGGGAGCCGTCATCGATGATCGGCGGGTATTTCCTCGGGCCCGGCGCCGGCGGCAACGCGCACCTCGGCGGCGTTACGCCCAACCGCAAGGCCGACTACCTGAACTATCTCTGGGCCGAGGGCGTGCCGGTCGCCAGCCCCTACGCGAGTGAAGCCGCCATCGCCCTCAACGAGTGGGTGGAGAGCCCGGGAGGGCCGGGAAAGCCGCCCAAGGTGAACGACTGGCCGGTGATGCACGCCGGCGCGGCGCTGGCCCAGCTCGCTATCTGGCGGCCGCAGGCGGTGGTAGCCGACGCCACGGTGACCTCACCGCTTGGCGAGTTCCTGGCCAAGGTGCTCGGCCCGCCGACGGTCACGGTTGACGACCTCATTGGCTGGCGGCTTGCGCCTGGCATCCTGCGCGCGCTGCTAACCGGGCCGGTCTGCCCGCACCCGGGCTGCCGTGGGCGCCAGCCCTGACGGGGCCAGGCCAGCGCCGTCACCAGCAGCGCGCAGCTCGCGCAAAGGCCAGCCAGTGCGCCGCGCAGCGCCCATGGCGGCGGCGCAGTACCGCTGCGGGAGCGTTTACAGCGGATATGCAGGCAGTTCTGCTAGTTCGCCAAGGCAAGCCGGCCGGCTACTGCTTGCCGAGCAGCAAGCGCAGCACGTATTGCATGATGCCGCCGTGCCGGAAGTACTCTCCTTCCCCCGGCGTGTCGATCCGGACGATAGCCCGGAACTCCTTGCCGTCCGCGCGGACTGTGACCTCATGCGGCGCTTGTGTTGCCCCGGTTGGGCGGCCCTCCGTGCCTCCCGCCGGCGCTGAGTTCATCGCCTCGATGCCGGTGATGTCGAACACCTCGTGGCCGGTCAGCCCGAGCGTCTGCGCACTGTCGCCCGGCCGGAACTGCAGCGGCAGCACGCCCATGCCGATCAGGTTGGACCGGTGGATCCGCTCGAACGACTCCACCAGCACGGCACGGACGCCAAGCAGCGCCGTCCCCTTCGCCGCCCAGTCGCGCGACGAGCCGGAGCCATACTCCTTGCCGCCGAGCACGACCAGCGGCGTTCCCGCCGCGAGGTACTGGCGCGAGGCGTCGTAGATCGACATCTGCTCACCCGACGGCAGCAAGATCGTCACGCCGCCTTCGGTACCCGGTGCCAGCTTGTTACGCAGCCGGATGTTGGCGAACGTGCCGCGGATCATCACCTCATGGTTACCGCGCCGGGAACCGTAGCTGTTGAAGTCCGCCCGCTGCACGCCATGCTCGGTGAGATAGCGACCCGCCGGGCTGTCGGTCTTGATCGCGCCGGCCGGCGAGATGTGGTCGGTCGTGACCGAGTCGCCGAGCATCGCCAGCACCCGTGCGCCGTGGATGTCAGTGACAGGGCTCGGGGTGGCGGCCATCCCCTCGAAATACGGCGGGTGCCGCACGTAGGTGGACTCCGGATCCCAGGCGAAGGTGTCCCCGGCCGGGACGTCGAGGTCCTGCCAGCGCTCGTCGCCGCTGAACACGTCGGCGTAGTCGCGGGTAAACATCTCGGCCGCGACGGCGGTCTCCACGATGTGCTCGACCTCTGCCGCCGACGGCCACAGATCCCGCAGGTACACCGCCTGGCCTGAGGAGCCCGTTCCGATCGGATCTGACGTCAGGTCGATATCCATCGTGCCCGCGAGCGCGTAGGCGACGACCAGCGGCGGTGACGCCAGGTAGTTCATCTTGACGTCCGGGTTGATCCGGCCCTCGAAGTTGCGGTTCCCGGACAGCACGGAAACGACGGCGAGGTCGTTCTCAGCGACCGCGGCGCTGATCGCCTCCGGCAGCGGCCCGGAGTTGCCGATGCAGGTCGTGCAGCCGTAGCCCACCAGGTTGAAGCCGAGCTTGTCCAGGTACGGCGTCAGGCCGGCCCGCTCGTAGTAGTCCATGACGACCTTCGAGCCGGGCGCCAGCGTCGTCTTCACCCACGGCTTGCGCTCCAGGCCGGCCTCGACCGCGTTCTTCGCCAGCAGCGCGGCGCCGATCATCACCGACGGGTTGGAGGTGTTGGTGCACGAGGTGATCGCCGCGATCACGACGGAGCCGTGGTCAACCGAGGTGGTGGTGCCATCCTCCAGCGTCACGGCAACGGGCTTTGACGGCCTGCCGTTAGCGGCCTGCGCGGCTGTGCCGGCCTGCCCGCTGCCGCCGCCGTTCTCGCTGTCGGCGACAAACGGGTCAGACGCGGGGAAAGTCCCGGCGATATCGTCATCGAGCTTGTCCAGCTTGACGAAGCCGCCGAGCGACTCGCGGAATGCGGTCTGCGCGTCGGTCAGCGCTACCCGGTCTTGCGGCCGCTTCGGGCCGGCCAGGGACGGCACGACGGTGCCGAGATCGAGTTCCAGCTCCTGCGAATAGCGGGCGCGGGCACCCGGCTCGTGCCACAGCCCCTGCTCTTTGGCGTAGGCCTCGACCAGCGCGACCTGCTCGGCGGGCCGGCCGGTGAGCCGCAGGTAGGCGAGGGTTTCGGCGTCGATCGGGAAGATCGCGCAGGTCGAGCCGAACTCCGGGCTCATGTTGCCGATCGTGGCCCGGTTGGCGACCGGGACCGCCGCGACGCCGTCGCCGTGGAACTCTACGAACTTGCCGACCACGCCGCGGCGGCGCAGCAGTTCGGTGATCGTCAGCACCAGGTCGGTCGCGGTCGCGCCGGACGGCAGCGCGCCAGTCAGCCGGAATCCGACGACCTGCGGGATCAGCATCGACACCGGCTGGCCGAGCATGGCCGCCTCGGCCTCGATGCCACCGACGCCCCAGCCGAGGACGCCGAGGCCGTTCTGCATGGTGGTATGCGAGTCCGTGCCGACGCAGGTATCGGGATACGCCGCGAGGCGGTCGCCGTCAGTCCCGGTCATCACCACCCGGGCAAGGTGCTCGATGTTCACCTGGTGCACGATCCCGGTTCCGGGCGGGACGACCTTGAACTGGCGCAGCGCTTCCTGACCCCACCGCAGGAACGCGAACCGCTCGCGGTTGCGCCGGAACTCCAGCTCCACGTTGCGGTCGAAGGCGTCCGGGCGGCCGAACACGTCGGCGACCACCGAGTGGTCGATGACCAGCTCGGCCGGCACCAGCGGGTTGATCTTCCCGGCGTCGCCGCCGAGCGCCCGCATCGCCTCGCGCATGGCAGCCAGGTCCACCACCGCGGGAACGCCGGTGAGATCCTGCATGATCACCCTGGCCGGGCTGAACTGGATCTCGGTGCCGGGCTCGGCAGCCGGGTCGAAGTGCGCCAGCGCCGCGATGTGGTCGCCGGTGACGTTCAGCCCTTCCTCGGTCCGCAGCAGGTTCTCCAGCAGGATCTTGAGGCTGTAGGGAAGATCACCGGTACCGTCCACGGCGTCCAGCCGGTGTATCTGATAGCTCTTCCCGCCGACGACGAGATCGGCTCGGCTGCCGAAGCTGTTCCCGGTCATTGTGCTGGCCTCCCGGATTCTGCCGGTCCTGCGGACCTGCCCTGCGTTGTGCCCTGCATGCATCTTGCCCTCCCCCTGACTGGTTTGGGCTGCCGGCCCCGGCAGCCCGTCCGTCTGGCATGCTGGCGGCCGGCGCCGCGGGCGGGCAATCGCGGCGCAAGTATCTTGACGTCAAGCTATCTGTCCGCCAGCCTAGTCAGCAGCTATCTCGACGTCAAGCTAACCACTGGCCGCCGGGCATGTGCCGCCCGGCGGCGACCGATGATCTCCATGAATGTTGGCTTGGGCGCCGGGCTGAGCTCCGGACTGGCGATCCATCTATCATTGTGATATCACTTTAGACAACGGGGCCGGGTGCCCGGCGCAACGCAGCGGGAGGCAACGCCATGAACCAGCCAGCCAGCTCCGCCGCTTCTGCTCCCGAGCCGGCCACCCGCCAGTCGCCGGCCGGCGAATCGCCCGCTGCCCCGTGGCCGGCCAGCGGTTCCGATCGGCTGCCTGCCGGAGTCTGGCTGGTCGCCGCCGCATTCGTGGCCGTCGAGCTCGCCGTCAGCGGCCGGTACGGATTCATGCAGGACGAGCTGTACTTCTTGGTCGCCGGGCAGCATCTCGCCTTCGGCTACGTGGACCAGCCGCCGCTCGCACCGCTGCTGACGAGGATCACGGACATACTCGGGGTCAGCCCGACCGCGATCCGGATCGTGCCCGCGCTGGCCGGCGGCGCGACCGTGGTCATGGCGGGCAAGCTCGCGGCGCTGTTCGGCGCGGGCCGGCCCGGCCGGGTGCTCGCCGCCCTCGCCACCGCATGCGCCCCCGTTCTGCTCGGCGCCGACCATTCGGCCAACACCACGCCTCCTGACCTGCTCGCGTGGACAGCCGCGCTGCTCTGCATCTGCATCGCGCTGCTTCGCGACCGGCCACGCTGGTGGCTCGTCGCCGGAGTTGCCGCCGGGCTCGGTCTCGAGGATGACAACATCGTGGTGCTGCTGCTGGTCGTCCTGCTCATCGGCATCGGGGCAACCGAGCACCGCGGCGTGCTCCGTACCCGGTGGCCGTGGCTGGGCTCGGGCATCGCCGCGGTGATCTGGGCGCCGGACCTCATCTGGCAGGCCACGCACGGCTGGCCGCAGCTGGCCATGTCCGCTGCCTTGCACCGCGAGAACACCTCGCCTGCCGACTACGTCGGCGCCGTGCCCGCCCAGCTGCTCTACGCGGGACTGCTGGTCTCGCCGCTGGTGGTGGCCGGGCTCGTGCGGCTCTGGCACTCCCCCGAGCTTCGGTTCATGGCGATCGCGACCATCCTGGTCGTCGCCTACGTGGTTGCCTGGGTTCCCGGCAAGCCGTATTACGCGGATGGGATGCTCGCGGCGGTGCTTGCGGCAGGCGCCGCCAGAGCCGAGGGCTGGATCCTCCGGGCCCGCCGGCCCCGGCTGCGGCACGGCTTGCTGATCGCCGCGCCGCTCGCCGGGCTCGCGGTGATCCTGCCGATTCTCCTGCCAGTGCTGCCCGTGACCGACGTCCACTCGCTGCCGGCGTCGGCTCAGCAAAGCTCGCAGGTTGGCGACACTATCGGCTGGCCGCAGCTGACCGCCACGGTGGCAGCGCAGGACGCGGCACTCGCACGCGCGGGCGAAGCGCCCACCTCGATCTTCACCGGGTCCTACGGGGAAGCAGGAGCGCTCCAGGTACTCGGCGGTCACGACCACCTGCCGCCGGTGCTATCTGGCCAGAACGCGTACTGGACGTGGGGACCGGGCCGGGCCTCCGACCGCACCGTCCTGGCGGTCGACGCACTCAGCACGCTCAGGCCGTACTTTGCCAGCTGTCGCCTGCTGACTACCTATCACGCGCCCTACGGCGTGCAGAACAACTGGACCGGCATCCAGATCGGCGCCTGCACCGGCCCGGCGGCGGGCTGGCGCGCACTGTGGCCGCACCTGAAGTACTACGGCTGACACCGCAGCCAGCGCCTGGCACGGGGCGGCGGCAGCCAGGTTCCCTGGCAGGTCGCGCGAGAACCGTGCTAGCGCAGGATGCGCAGCCGCTGCGGGTCGTAGAACGGCGCGAACTGCAGCCGCGCGCGCAGGTCGTGCCCGGCGCCGCCGCGGACCGTGAAGCCGCCGGCCGCGAGCCAGTCGCTGGTCACCCCGTCCGGGCAGGTCACCTGTGCGAGCCCGACCGGCCCGCCGACGGTGTGGCCAAAGGCCGCCGCCCGCACGTAGCCGACCCGTTCGCCGCCGCGCAACAGCGGCTCGTTCCCGAACAGGTCGGCGGCCGGGTCAGGCACGAGCAGGCTGACGACCCGATGGCGAGGTACGCCCTCGGCGCGTGCCTTGCGTAGTGCCTCGCGGCCGGTGAACCCGCCTGGCTTGTCCCAGGCGACGGCGAACGCCAGGCCCGCCTCGATCGGGTTGTCGGTGTTGTCGATGTCGACGCCGAAGTCCCGGTAGCCCTTCTCCAGCCGCAGGCTCGTCATGGCGGCCAGCCCGACCGGCCGCACGCCGAGGTCCGCGCCCGCCGCCAGCAGGTCGTCGTAGACACCGAGGCCGTACTCGGCGGGCACGTGCAGCTCGAAGCCAAGCTCCCCCACGTAGGTGACGCGCACCGCGAGCGCGGGCGCGTACCCGACATGAACCTGCCGGGCGCACAAATACGGGAACGCCCGATCTGACAAGTCAGCGTCGGTCAGCCGGCTGATCAATTGGCGCGACCGGGGGCCCTGTACCGACAGCAGCGTCGTCCCGGATGTCACGTCGGTCACCGTGACGAACTCGCCGGGCCTGGTCTCCCTTCTGATCAGCGGTTCGATCCGCCGGTGGATGACATCACTGGCGACGACGAGGAACCGCTCCGGCTCGAGCCAGGTGACGGTCACGTCCGCGACGATGCCGCCCGCGTCGTTCAGCCACTGGGTGTAGACGATCCGGCCGATGCCGGCGGTCACGTCGTTCGCCGAAAGCCGGCTCAGCACCGCGGCAGCGTCCGGGCCCTGCACGATGAGCTTGGCCATGAGGGTCATGTCAAGGATGCCGACCGCGTTGCGGACGGCATCGTGCTCGCTGGCCACCAGGTCGTGTGACCGGGGCCGGCTGAAGTCCAGGGCCGGCGCCGGCTGCTCGCCAGGACCGGCGAACCAGTCGGCGAACTCCCAGCCCGCCGACTGGCCGAATTGCGCGCCCTGGCTGGCCAGCCGCTCGTGCAGGACGGAGCGGCGGATGTTGCGGGCAGTAGACGGCTTCCAGGACGGCCACACCGCGTCTCCGAAGAGCACGCCCAGTTGCTCGACCGTTCGCTCGCTGCGGAACCGGCGGGATGACTCATAGCTCGCGGTCCGGTCGATCGCGATGTGCGCGGTGTCGACCGGCGGCACGCCGTCCACGATCCACTGCGCGACCACGCTGCCGACGCCGCCGCCAGACAAGATGCCGAGCGAGTTGAGGCCGGCCGCGACGAAGTAGCCGTCGAGTTCCGGCGCCGGCCCGAGCAGCGGCTTGACGTCGGCGGTAAACGACTCGGGACCGCAGAAGAACGTGCGCACGCCAGTCTCGGCCAGGCACGGGATGCGGGCGAGTGCCGGGCCGAGGAACGGCTCCAGCCGCTGCCAGTCCGGCGGCAGCTTGCCGAACGCGAACGCGCGCGGAACACCGTCGAGCGACCAGGGCGCGCCGGCCGGCTCGAACAGCCCGACCAGCATGCCGTCGCCCTCCGGCCGGTAGTAACCGTAGTTATCCGGGTCCTCGATGACGGGCAGGTCCGGGTCCATGCCCGGCACGGTGTCGGTCAGCAGGTAATAGTGCTCGGCGGCTTGCAGCGGCACCGACACTCCGGCCAGCGCCCCGAACTGGCGGGCCCACATGCCCGCGGCGTTGACGACGATCTCCGTCTCGATTGGGCCGGCCTCGGTCAGCACGCCGGTGACTCGCTTGCCCTTCGTCTGCAGGCCGGTCGCGGCGATGCCCTCGACGATCCGGACGCCGAGCTGGCGGGCACCCTTGGCGAGCGACATGGCGACGCCGACCGGGTCAGCCCTGCCCTCGTCGGCTACGTAGAAGCCGGACAGCACGTCGTCCGTCCGGGCCAGCGGCCACATCGCGGCGATCTCGGCCGCCGAAATCTCGGTGTCGTCGACGCCGAAGCCGTGCATCCAGTTCGCCTCGCGGCGCAGCGCTTCCTGCCGCTGCCTCGTGGTCGCCACCGAGATATGGCCGACTGCGCGGAAGCCGGTGGAGTGCCCCGTTTCGGCTTCCAGCCGGGCGTACAGGTCGCGCGAGTACCGGCTGAAGAACAGCGAGGTCTCGTCGGTCATCCCGGCCGAGGTGATCAGGCCGGCCGCATGCCAGGTGGTCCCCGCGGTCAGCGCGTGCTGCTCAAGCAAGACGACATCGGTCCAGCCCAGGTGCGCTAGGTGGTAGGCGACGCTGCAGCCAATCACGCCGCCGCCAACGATGACGACCTGCGCCCGGTCCGGGATCCTGTCTGATCGTTCAGTCATGACCAGATCGTAGACAGAACTGACAGCTCGCGATAGCAGCCACTGGCGATTTGCCGTCGCTCTCGGCTCTAGCGTCGCTCTCGGCTCTAGCGTCGCTCTTCGCGCTGGCCGCCCGGGGACCATGTGCTGGCCGCTGCCGCTCCGCTGGCCGCCCGGATTGCCGGCCGCGCCCGGCCTTGCGCGCCGCACGTGTCACCGCCGGTCGCGAGCGGAGCATTCTCTCAGCCGGACGACGCCAGGCGGATCAGTTCACGCACGGGATGCCGTTCTTGGCATGGACCGCGCCGCCCTGGGGACCGGTACTGGGGATGACCGCCGAGGGCGACGGTGACGGCAGCAGGTCTGCCACGCTGCTCGTTGCCGGCGCGGTGGCGCTGGCACCAAGCAAGATCTCGACATGCCCGGCTGCCGCCGAGGAACTCGCGGTCGCGCTGACGCCGAACAGGGCGGCGATCTTCTGGGCATAGGCCGACGCGCCGGTGCCGTAGCTTACCGCCGTGGTGGTGCGGTAACTGGTGTTGCCTACCACTCCGGCCCGGAACCCCGCCTTGACCAGCGCGGCAGAGACGGTTGCGGCAAGGCCGGCGGTAGTGCCGCCGTTGAACACGTCCACCGTTGTCCGCCTTGCCCCGGCTCTCGCGCGAGCCCTGGCGCCGCGCGACACGCGTGGCGGGTAGAACGCGGCGTGCACGATGGTCTTGATCCTGGCCGGGTCAACGACGTTGGCGTCCTGGCCGTTGATCGTGGCGTAACCCTGGATCGGCAGCGTGCGGAACACCATGTTGCCGCTGGTCAGGCTCCGGCTCTGAGTAGCGAATTCCAGCAGGTTCCAGCCGGCGTCGGTGATGACGTACTGCTTGGCTACCGCCAGCAGCGCCTGCAGCTTGGTCAGGTCGCTGAGCACTCCGTTGGCATGCAACTGGTGCACCACCGAGTCCAGGAAGGCCTGCTGGCGGTGCGTCCGAGAGAGGTCGCCGTTGGGCAGGCCATGGCGCTGGCGGACGAATGCCAGCGCCTGCTTTGCGTCTAGCCACTGATAGCCGGCTCGGAAATGCGCTCCCGAGTACGGGTCGTTGACCGGGTGGTTGAGGCATACCTCGACTTTCCCGAAGACCTTTGCGAGTTCGTAGAAGCCGTCGAGGTTTACCTCGGCAAAGTGATCGATATGCACCCCGGTCAGTTTCTCGACCGTGTCTACGGTGGCCGTCCGGCCGGCCTCGTTGCCCAGGAACGCTAGCTGGCTCTGGCTCATGTTCGGGTACTTCGCCCGTAGCTTGATCTCCTGGTAGTACATGCTGACGCCGTACGCCTGGTCGATCTTGCCGACCTGCTGCGGCCCTACCGTGCCGGCGAAGTTGACCCAGTCATCACGGGGGATGGAGAATCCGATGGCCTTCTTTCCGCCCGCGGGGATGTGAATCAGGATGAGCGTATTGGTAGCGTTCCCGCCGGTGCCGTTCAGGATGGCGCGCCTGCTGCCCGCGTGCAGCGCCCTGAGGATGTTATTCGGCAGGATCTGCCCGGCCCAGTTGGTGCGGCTCTCCAAGCCGATCAGCAGGATATTCTGCGGTCCTATGGACGGTCCGCTGACGATCGCATGCGAGGAACCGATGCTGGCGACGTCCCGGACGACGAAGTAAGAAAACCCGCTGACCACAAGGACCATGGCCGCGGCAATGCAGGTCAGGGAATAGCCGATCCAACCGGCTCGCCGCCGCCGGGTTCCCGCGCGTACCCCCATCGCCTCCCCCGCCCTGGAGTGCAAGCTATGCCGAAACTATATGTGCGCTGCGGCCATCCGCACCGTTAGCATCACTGAACAGATGAGCGAGTCTCGGTGGAATGACGCGGGCACCCGCCCGCTACTGCGCGACACGTCGGCTCTGCATCCGGGCCAGCGCACGCGCTATCAGAGCGTGCGCTCGGACCAAGTGCAGCCGCCGCCGGCCCGGCGCCCGCCGCGCTGGGGCGCGCTGCCCGCCGCACGGGGAGTTGTCCTGCAGCTCACCAGCGTCACGGTCGGTACGGTCATCACGATCCTGGCCGGCAGCGAACCCGGCCTGGTGCTCGGCTTCTTCCTGCTCATAGGGGCAGTTGCCGCGTCGGTCGCGGTCCGGCCGGAGGCCGTCTACCGGGTCATCCCAGTTCCGGCGCTGGCTTACCTGGCGGGCGCCGTCATCGCCGGGATGATCCATGACCGGGCCGCCGACACCTCGCGCAGCGCGCTCGCGATCAGCGCGGCACAGTGGATTGCCGCCGGATTCCTGGCCATGACCGGCGCCACTGGCCTGGTCATCCTGATCGGCGCGGTCCGCTGGGGGCGCCACTGGCGTCGTTCCGGCGACGTCCGCCGGGCCGGCCCGGCGGTTGCGCGCAACGCGGCCGCTCAGCGCGAGGCAGCCGACCGGGGCGGCGCCGCGCGCCCGCGCGGCGCCGATGGCCCGCGCGGCGCCGGAGATCCGGGCAGCGCGACTCGCCCTGGCGGTGCTCCTGAGCCGCGGGGCGCAGCCTACCGGCGCAGTACGGCGGAGCCGCGCAGTACGGCGGAGCCGCGCAGTACCGGGGACCCGCGCAGTACCGGGGACCCGCGCAGTACCGGGGACCCGCGCCGTGCGGCCAACCCGCGCACCGCAGCTGGTCAGCCCGGCGCCAGGGGCCGCGGCGCCCGCCGTCGGCGCAGCGGTCCGCCCGGCTCTGCCTACTGACGGTCGCTGGCTCGCGGTGACAGGCAGCGCCGCCGGCCACGGTGACCTGCCCCACGTCTGCCTGCCAGCCTGCTCGCGACAGGAGGGTTCACATGTCAGCCGCTGTCTTCACTGGGCTGTTCGACGATGCGTCCCTGTTTCCGCCGGCCGCGCACGGAATGCCCGAAGCTGTCGCTGGCCACCTGCGCCATCGGACTGCCTGGTACCGCGACATGTCCGGACCGTTCGTCTGCGGCGACGCCAGGATCCGGGAGCTGAGCGTGGCGATGACGGCCGCCAGCGTCGCCGAACTCGACCTTGTGCTCGTCCTGCCTGGCGGTGCCGCGGGCCTCGAAGCCGCCATGGATGCGGTATTCGCCGATCCGCGGCTGCGACTGCGGGCCGTCGAACTTCCCGTCGCCGCCTCGGCCGATACCGTGACAGCGGTAGCCGAGGCTGCTGCCATGCTGGACCGGACGCCGCTGGCCGGAGCATTGGCGTTCATCGAGGTGCCTGCCCGCCAGCTGACCGCCGACGTGGCCCGCGCCCTGGCGGATCGCCGTTACCTGGCCAAGGTCAGGACAGGCGGGACAGCGGCTGCGGCGTTCCCGGACGAGCCGACGCTGGCGGCGTGCCTTGCCGCACTCGCCGGCCAGCGACTGCCGTTCAAGTGCACGGCCGGCCTGCATCATGCGGTCCGGCACACGGCCGCCGGCACCGGCTTCGAGCACCACGGGTTCCTCAACGTACTGCTAGCAGTGGCCACCGCGCTGACGAGCGAAGGTGTCGAGGAGATAGCGGCGGAACTCGCCGACACCGCCGCGAGCCGGGTCGCCGCCAAGGTCAGCGAACTGGACGCCGATGCCGTTGGCGCCGTGCGCGAGCTGTTCACCTCGTTCGGCACCTGCAGCACGGACGAGCCGATAGCGGACCTGGTTAGGCTTGGCCTGATCAGTAGCGATCCCGGCCGTTAGCGCCGGGGCACCGTTAGCGCCGGGGCACGGGGAGAAGCACGAGGAGCGGCATGACGCAGGCGGCAGCATGGCTTGGTGTCCCATCCGGCCACTTGTTCGGGCTGAGCGCGCTTCCTTACGGCTCCTATACCGCCGCGCATCACGCCGAGGAGTACCGCGTCGGCGTCGCTATCGGTGATCGGGTGCTCGACCTAACCTCGGCAACGGACAGGCTGCTGGCGGGCCGGGCGCACCTGTTCGCGACAGGCAGCCTCGACGAGTTCCTGGCAGCCGGCGAGCGCGCCTGGGGCCAGGTGCGGGCCGAACTCACCCGCTGGCTGTCGCAGGACCAGTTCCGTCCGGCCCTGGAAGACCTGCTGATCCCGGCTGCCGAGGTGAGCCTGCGGCTGCCTTTCACCGTCGCCGACTACGTCGACTTCTACGCTTCCGCCCATCACGCCACCAACATCGGGCAAATCTTCCGGCCCGGCGCGGAGCCGCTCACCCCGAACTGGAAGCACCTGCCCATCGGTTACCACGGGCGGGCCGGAACGGTGGTGGTCTCCGGCACTCAGATCCGCCGCCCGTGCGGTCAGTCCTGCCCGCCCGGCGCCCGTCAGCCGTCGTTCGGCCCGTCGACCCGGCTCGACTTCGAGGCCGAGCTAGGGTTCGTGGTCGGGACGCAGAGTCATCTTGGCGAGCCGGTGCCGGTCGAGCGATTTGCCGAGCATGTCTTCGGCGTCTGCGTGGTCAACGACTGGTCGGCGCGGGACATCCAGGCCTTCGAGTACGTGCCGCTCGGCCCGTTCCTCGGCAAGTCCTTCGCCACCACGATCTCGCCGTGGATACTGCCGCTGGCGGCCCTGGAACACGCCCGCATCCGTCCGCCGTCGCGGGACGTCAAGCTCCTTGAGTACCTGACCGAAACGGCCGACTGGGGGCTGGACATCGCCTTCGAGGTCAGGCTGAACGGGCATCTCATCGCCAGGCCGCCGTACGCCAGCATGTTCTGGAGCCCTGCGCAGATGCTTGCCCACATGACCGTCAACGGCGCCAGCACCCGGAGCGGCGACCTGTTCGCATCCGGCACCGTCAGCGGCCCTGAGCCCGCCGAACGCGGCTCGCTCATCGAGCTAGCGTGGAACGCAAGCAACCCCGTTCCCCTGCCTGATGGTTCGTCACGGTCGTGGCTGGAGGACGGCGACGAGCTCACGATCACCGCCGTCGCGCCCGGACCGGACGGGACCAGGATCGGGCTCGGGTCGGCGACGGGCTGCATCCTGCCGGCCGTGCCTGACTCGGCCGAGAGCCGCCACTAGGGTCCGGCCGCCGTCCGCACCCCGATCGCGCTGTCTCAGGCTGCCGGCCATCAGCACGAGGACTTTCGGTCGCCGGCGACACATTCTTTACGTGATCGTGGTCTCTTGCCGGGATGGCTTAGCCGGAACACAGCGCCAGGAAGTGCCACTACGATGAGCGAATCGCCCGAAGGCGGGAGAATGTAGCTATGCCAGGGCCAGCGCAGCCGTGGGATCAGTCCGAGGATCCGCGGGAGAACGAGGACCCGCGGGAGAACACTATGGACCTCCCGCGCATCGACCTCGCCGGGCTGGCTGACTACTTCCGCGGTGCGGCGCCGCCGCCCGCGACGACCGCTCCGGCTCAGCCGCCCGCCGCTACAGCGGGACAGCCGGCTGACCTGGCGGCGCCCGCGGCCGTCGGCCCCGGTGCAGTGGCCCAAGGTGCGGCCGGCCCTGGTGCGGCCGGCCCTGGTGCGAAAGGCCCTGGTGCGAAAGGCCCTGGTGCGGTCGGCACGGCTGCCAGTGCGCACGTAGCTGCCGCGGAGTCTGCCACCAGAGGGACGAGCGCCGCCGGCGCCGCCGCCGGGAGGGCCGCTGCCCCGAGCGCTGCCAGCGTCCGGACGGCTACGCCAGCCTCGGTGCCCGCGCGCCTCGTGGCCGTGGGCCCGGTGACCGGCAGCGCCGACGGTGCGCTTCGAGCGGCATCCGGCCTTGCCCGCACTGGCAGGCCCGTACCCGGCTCCCTTGCCGACCTCAGGTCCCGGCTCACCCGGCTGCCAGCGGGCCACCCGTCCTCGCCCTACGACGACAGCGGTCAGGCCCGCCCGTTGCCAACCCGGCTGAAGCAGCTAGAGCTTGGCCTGCCGGCTCCCGGCCGCGAGGCCGGCGACGTCCCCGTCGGCTGGGACGCCGACCTCGCTGACGGCCCGGACCGGAGCCAAGCTACGGCTGAAGCCCGGGACCCGGCCCAGATAGACGCCCGGGGCCCGGCCCAGATAGACGCGAGGGACCCGGCCGAAGTTTCTCACCAGACGACGGACGATCCGGCCGGCCAGGCCTCTGCCGGCACGGGTCACCAGGACGTGAGCAGTACTGCCGAGTCCGTCCACCTGGTAGCGCAGCCGGATAACGAAGTTGCCAGCGACCAGGGATCGGCTGAGGGCTCCCCGGCTGAGGGCTCCCCGGCTGGCCGGCATCTGGCGTTGCCCGAGCCGGAGCCGCGAGCCGACGACACCGCAGCCGCCCCGCACGCTGCAGGCCCCAACGGGCGCGCCGAGCGCAACGGCGGGCCGGTTCCGCGATGGCAGGATCCGTACGCGATCGACGCGCCAGACGCCGGCAGCGACAACGGCCATCCGGATCTCGGTGCCAGTGCGGGCATGCGCGCTGCGGACGGCCCGGCCGATCACGGCGGCCCAGGCGATCACGGCGGCCCAGGCGACCTGAAGCTCCGCCCGTGGACAGGCGACAGCCTGGGCCGCAGCCACCGCCTGACGCAAGCCAATGGCAATGGCCGTCACCCGCGCCCGCGACCCGAGCACGACCAGGCAGAACCTGGCCGCGGGGACTCCGGGCACGCAGCGCCGGGCAACCGCGACTTCGGCCGCGCGCCGACCGGCCCGGCGGACCGCGACTGGCGGGAACAGAGCCGGCCCGGCGCCTGGCCGCGCCGTCAGCCATGGCCGGACGGCAGCCTCCCCCCAGACCGCAGCCTCCCCCCAGACCGCAGCCTGCGCCCACCCGACCGGGCGGAGTTTGACGGCAGGCAGCCTCGGCCATGGCAGGACACCGCTCAGGACCGCACGCCGCGCTTCGGCGGCCGCCGCTCAGACGGGCCCCGATCAGACGCGCCCCGCTCAGACGCGCGGTCGGGTGAGCCTCGGCTCAGCGCATCGCGGGAAGATGCGCCGCGATGGGCTGCCGACGGCCTGAGTGAGCTAGTTGAGCGGACTCTTACCGCGTGCCGAGCCGCCGAGGGACGGAACATGTTCGGCAGCTACGGCAGCAGCGGCCTCACTCCGGTTATTCACCGGCTCGCGGCGCAACTCCCGGCGGGAGGGCTGGCGCCCGGCAGCGAGGCCGACAGCCTGAAGCCAGCCGACCGGTTCGCCGCGAAGCTAGCGAAGCTGATCGCCCGTAACCCTGGCCGTCAGCCCGGCGAACTCGCCGCCAGCATCAGCGACGCCGTGCGATATGCGTTCGCGTTCGACACCGACGACTACACCGAGTGCACCTGGCTGGTCCACCGCAAGCTCAAGACGCAGGGTTTCGAGCTGGAGGCAAGACGTAACCGCTGGGAGAACCCGGAGTACAAGGGCATTTTCACCCGCTGGCGCGACCCCGCCCACGGCATCGGCTTCGAGGTGCAGTTCCACACGATAGCCAGCTGGGCGGCGGTTAAGCAGACTCACGACGCCTACGTCCGCATCACGGACCCGGCTACCCCCGCCGCCGAGCGAGCCCAGTTGCGCGCTCGGCAGGTTCTGGCGGCCGCGGCAGCCAGGGTGCCCCCTGGCTGCATGGAGATCGCCGACTTCCGGGCGGAGCAGCGATGACCGGGGATCCGACCTACAGCCAGCTGCAGAATTACGTCATCGTGGCAGGTCACGGCAGCCGTGCGGCGTCCGGCATGGCACGCCGCACGTACACGCAGGCGGGACCAGTCGACGAGACCCTGCGCCGGGACCTTAGCTGGCAGCCAGACTCAGCGATCGCGGAATGGGAGTACGGCGATCTCGACGCCGAGCTCGTCAAGATCAGCGAGCAAGAGGCGGAGAACCTGCTGCAGGCGTTCCGGGCCCGATGGGAGCGCGCAATCTGAGCGTCGTCGTGCGACCCGCCCGCCCGGCCGACCTCGACGAAGTCGGCGAGATCTTCGGCTGGTACGCCGCCAACACGGTGGCGACCTTCGAAGAATCTCCGCGCCCGCGCTCTCACTGGTCCCGGCACGCCGGTGAACTGGCCGGCCGCGGTCTGCCGTTCCTGGTGGCAGAGACTGGTGGCGCCGTTGCCGGGTATGCCTACGCGGCGCCATGGCGGCACAAGCCTGCCTACCACTTCACCGTCGAGGACTCGGTTTTCATCGCGCCCGGCCGGACAGGCGAAGGCATCGGCCGGCTCCTGCTGACGGGCCTGCTAACGCGCTGTGCCGAGGCTGGCATGCGTCAGGTCATCGCCGTCATCGCTGACACCGGCGACCCGGCTTCGGTCCGCTTGCACCGCGCCCTCGGCTTCACCCAGGCCGGCCTGCTGACTGGCGTCGGGTTCAAGCAAGGCAAGTGGATCGATACGGTGCTCATGCAGCGGGCGCTCAGCCCGCCGGGCTAGCGGGTCGGTCAGTGCTGGCGCCGCTGGACTGTGATCGCTCGAAAAACTCCTTGATCAGCTCGCGCTGTCGACTGCTCACCTGGTCGAAGTGCTTGTCGAGCGCCGCCTCGCCGATGGCCTCGGCGGTGAGATACAGATCCTTGAGCTGGTCAAGCTTCGCGACGGCTTGCGGCGACATCGGCCGCGGCGGAACCGGGGCAGCATAGTCGGCGGACGGCGGCTCAACCGACCCGGTGGCGCTCACCGGCTTATCCTGGCCAGCAGGCTGGGCTGGCTCGAAGAAGCCGCGCGGCGCCTCGATCGCAGCCGGCCGAGGCAGCGTCGCGGCGCCCGGCAGTATCACCGGCAAGGGCGCGGTCACAGCGTCGTCGTCGCGGTCAGAATCCTCGTTCGCTGAGTTCCCGACCGTGCTCTTCGCACCGGGAACGGGCTCTTCGCGCCGCTCAGCCGCCCACGCGAGTCCGGTAGCCGCAAACTGCGGCCCGGCGGCTGAGAGCCCGACCTCGCCGACTCGAGGTTCCGCCGGCAACTCTGGCTGTGGCTGCGGCAACTCTGGCTGTGGCTGCGGCGGCGGTTGTGGCAACTGCAGCCGCGGTCGGTCAGGCGGCGGCACGTAGCTGCCGTCCCCGGCCCGGACGTTCCCGTCCCGAAGGCTCGGCCCCGAGCTATCCGAGGGCATGTCGTAGCCTGCGTTCGGCGGGACCCAGCTGTCGCGGGCGGCTTCCGGCCAGCTGCCGGAGGGCGACGGCCAGCTGGGTGCGGGCGGCCGGAAGCTGTCGCCAGCAGGAGCCCGGTAACCGCCGGGTGGCTGCTGCCCGCCGTAGTAACGACCGCGCCCGCCATCCCCGGCTAGCCATTCGCCATCCGGCCACTCGTACTGTCCGAGTTCGCCGGCACCGTAACGGCCGTCATCCAGGCGGCTGCCTTGCCATCGGTCATCGATACCGGCCCGGTAGCTGCGCGGTGGCAGGACCCGACCGTCGAGATATTCATCGTCGCTGGCCCCCGGCTCATACCTGCCAGCAGGCGGTTGCCGGGCCTCCCGGCCGAGCCCGTCCCCGCGCCGGCCGGGCAGGTCGCGATAGTGAGCACGAACGTCCGTGTCCGCGCCCTCGCCAGGCCACTCGCGACGGCTCGCCGAGCCGGCAGCGCCGGACGGCCCGAATCCGCCGGACGGGCCCGGTGTACCGCCTGGCGCGGACCGGCCATTCAGGCCGGACCAGCCACCGGGTTCACGGCTGTCCCGCGTTCCCCGGCCATCACCGCGCCCGGCCCAGCCGCTCTCCCCGTAACCGTCCCGCGGCCCCCGGCCATCACCACGCCCTGAGAAGCGTATATCACACTACACGACACCCGTCCCCCGTAAATAACAACGACCGGCGCAGCCGCT
>DAHVAR010000182.1 GCA_027314515.1 Actinomycetota bacterium | reverse complement strand
AATCAACATCGGCTGCGAACGGCGCAGCCGACGGCGCAGAATCTGACACATGACGTTACGTACTGAAGAGGTAGCGCATAGTTACAAGGGCGATCTGGACCGCGTGTGGGAGCGCCTCACCACGCCGATCCCTGACGGCGCCATCGCCGGCGACATGGCCGAGTGGGACCGCATCATCTTCGAGATCGCGGACGCGGTGGAACTCAGCAGCGCGAGAGTGCCGGGGCGGCATGCCCGGCGGAACGCCGTTTGACCCGCGCCGGCCGGCGGGCGCCTGGGTCCTGGGCCACGTCTCCTGTCAGCTGAGCGGGATCGAGTTCGTGCGGGTCCGACCGCAACGGCGCTAGTGAGGGCCGACGTGACCGAGTGGCGCTAGTATCTGCGCTATGTCGGAGCAGACCGGGACATCGGCGCCAGGCATTCCTGCCGAGGCGCTGGCGCCGGGATTTGACACCCAGCGTGCGCATTCCGCCCGGGTCTACAACTACTGGCTGGGCGGCAAGGACAATTTCGCCGCCGACCGGGAAGCAGCCGAGCAGGCGATTGCCGCCAACCCGGGGATCGTCACTGACGTGCGAGCCAACCGGGCGTTCCTGGCCCGTGCGGTGCGGTTCCTGGCCGCCGAGTGCGGCGTGCGCCAGTTCCTGGACATCGGCACCGGGCTGCCCACCGCAAGCAACACTCATGAGGTAGCCCAGGCGGCGGCCCCGGATGCCCGGATCGTCTACGCCGACAAGGACCCGATCGTGCTGGCGCACGCCCGGGCTCTGCTGACCAGCACCCCTCAGGGGGCGACCGCTTACCTGGACGCTGACCTGCGCGACCCCGCTGCCATCCTGCGGGCGGCGGCGCAGACGCTGGACTTCGGCCAGCCGGTCGCACTGATGCTGCTGATCATCTTGCACCTGATCCCGGACAGCGACGACCCCTACGGCATCGTGGCCACGCTCATGCGGGCCCTGCCGTCGGGCAGTTACCTTGTGCTCGCACACCCGGCCAGCGACATCCGCGCGGCGCAGATGGCAGAGATGACCAGGCGGGTCAACGACCGGATGAGCGGGCCCAAGGCCACCATGCGCGACCGCCCCGCGATCAGTCGCTTCTTCGATGGCCTGGAACTCCTCGAGCCCGGCGTGGTCCAGCCGCAGCAGTGGCGGCCCGAGCCGGGCGCGCTGAGCCCGCCGCTCGTGACAGCCTGGTGCGGGGTCGCTCAGAAGCTGTAACGCAGTCCGCGCCTGACCTCGCCCAGGCCCGCCGGTCAGCCGCGCAACCGGGGCGTCAGGTTCGCGGGCACCGACGGCGAACCTCGATTGCGCAGACGCCGGGAACGGGCAGCGAGGAAGCGATCACGGAGATCAGATGTCGATCATGGATGAGTTCCTGCTCACCGACCGGGTTGCGATCGTCACTGGCGCGTCCTCAGGACTGGGCGTCGCATTCGCTCAGGCGTTGTCCGAAGCCGGCGCGTCCGTCGTGCTCGGCGCGCGCCGAGCCGAGCGCCTGAGGTCAGTGGCAGCCGAGATCCGGGCCGGGGGCGGCCGCGCCACCACGGTTCCCGTTGACGTCAGCAGCCCGGAGTCGTGCCAGGCGCTCGCGGCCGCCGCGATCGCGGAGCATGGCCGGATCGACATCCTGGTCAACAACGCCGGCGTCGGAACCGCGTACCCGGCCAGCCGCGAGACCCCTGAGCAGTTCCGGTCGGTGATCGACGTCAACCTCAATGGCAGCTACTGGATGGCGCAGGCGTGCGGGGCGCAGATGAAGCCCGGCAGCAGCATCGTGAATATCTCCAGCATCCTCGGGATCACTACTGCCGGCCTGCCCCAGGCCGCCTACGCCGCCAGCAAGGCCGGCCTGATCGGCCTTACCCGCGACCTGGCCAGCCAGTGGACCGGGCGCAAGGGTATCCGCGTGAACGCGATTGCGCCCGGCTTCTTTCCCTCTGAGATGACCGACCAGTACGAGCCGGGCTACCTGGAATCCCTGCGCTCGCGGATGCTGATACCCAGGGTCGGCCGGCCCGCCGAGTGCGCCGCGACGCTGGTCTGGCTGGTCAGCCCTGCGGCCGGTTATGTCACCGGGCAGACGATCGTGGTCGATGGCGGCGTCACGATCACGTGACAGGCGGGCCTTGATCGCCAGCCTCTCGTGTAAGCCGCGGCCACGTTGACGGAGCTGCTGGTCGAGGGCTCCGCTTTTGCGCCCAGAGGGCAGCAGGCTCACCAGGGTTGACTGCGATAGCCGCGTTACCGCAATATTGGTCTATAACTCGGTCCTTTAATCTTCAACGAGGATCAATGTCCGCTGCCAACTCGGTGAGCTGGGCCGACGTCGATGCCGCGATAGCCGCTGAGGCGGAGCGTGCAGTCGAGTTCCTGGCCCGGCTCGTCGCCGCCGAGAGCACTGTCGGCAGGGAAGCGGCGGCCCAGGAGATAGTGGCCGGCGAGCTTGCCAGGCTTGGGTTCGACGTTGAGCAACTGCCGGTGCCGGAGGAGATCGCCGCCGTTGCGCCGGGTGGTGTCGCGCAGGTCAGTTACGCAGGCCGCCCGAACGTTGCCGGCTGGCTGAATCGGGGTGCCCGGCCGTCGCTTCTGCCGAGTGGGCACGTCGACGTGGTTCCGGCGCAGGCCAGCTTGTGGTCCGCCGATCCGTATCAGCCACGTATCGAGGATGGCTGGCTGGTCGGCCGAGGTGCGGGTGACATGAAGGGCGGGTTCGCAATGGGGCTCCTGGCCCTGGCGGCGCTGCGTGATCGGATGCCCGACGCGAGAGCGGGCGAGCTCGGCTTCGTCTCTGTGATCGAGGAAGAGTGCACCGGAAACGGGACGCTCGCGGCGGCGAACGCCGGCGTCCTCGCAGATGCGGTGGTGCTGCCTGAGCCGACCGACCTGGACCTGATGGTCGGCGGCATCGGAATTCTGTGGGTCGAGATCACCCTGACCGGAGTGTCAGCGCTCAGATCCCAGCCCGCATGCTGCTGTCGGCCCGGAAGCTGCTGTCGGCCCGGAAGCTGCCGTCGGCCCGGAAGCTGCTGTCGGCCGGCCAGCCGAAGTCTCTGTGTCGGGTGAGGTCCGTGATGACTGATCCTGCCGTGAGCGAGCCCTTGCGCACGCTGCTAACCCCCATAACACTGCGGACGGCGGGTGAGCGCATCGCCGAGCGGATAGTGACGGCCGTCGCCCTCGGCGAGTTCGTGCCTGGCCAGCGGCTGCCGAACGAGCGCGATCTCGCTGTCATGCTCGGGGTTAGCCGGACAACGGTGCGGGAAGCCTTGCAGCGGCTCCAGGCATCCGGGTACGTGAGCACCAGGCGCGGCCGCGGCGGCGGCACGTTCGTACGCACCGACAGGGGCCCAGACGCGGACGACATGATTGCGCGGACGCTGGCTCCGGCCTGGGCTGACCTGACCGAACTCCTGGACTTCAGGCACCTTGCCGAACAGCTGATCGCGCGCACCGCTGCGGAGCGGCGGGACGATCGCGACATCGCGCAAGTCCGCCGGGCAGTGCAGGACTACGCCCGCGCCACTGACCGCGACTCCTCAAGACTGGCCGACCACGCGCTGCACCAGTCGATAGCCCGCGCCACCCACAACGGCCGGCTTGTAGATCTCAGCGCACAGATCCGGCGCGAGGTCAGTCTGGGCTTCGACGCCGAGCCGTACTCGCCGCAGGTTCGCCGGCGTGCGATGCATCAGCACCCGTCATTGGCAGAGGCCGTCATCGCTGGCGACAGCGCGCAAGCCGCGCACCTGGCTGCCGAGCATTTCTCGCTGACCGAGGAAATGCTCCGTGAACTCCATGCCCGCATACGACTGCGATCCGAGGGAGACCGGGATGGCCGTAGCGAAAGTTAACGGAATCGAGCTCACCTACAAACTGGACGGCGACGGTGAAGAAACCATCGTCTTGATCAACGGCCTCGCCGACGACCTGGAAACCTGGGCACTCCAGATCGATGACTTCCTGGCCGCCGGCTACCGGGTACTGCGGTTCGACAACCGCGGTATCGGCGCGAGCTCCAAGCCGGCCGGCCCCTATTCGAGCAAGATGCTCGCCGACGACGCGAAGGCTCTCGTCGACATGCTCGGCGTGTCCGACTTCCACCTGATGGGCGTATCGATGGGCGGCATGATCGCCCAGGAGTACGCGCTGAGCTACCCCGGCGACCTGCGCTCGGTCACGTTCGCATGCACGTACGCGGCCCCCGGGCCGTTCTGCTCGAGGATGTTCGCGATGTGGGCCGACATGGCCGCGGTGCTCGGCGTCCCCTTCGTGATGCGCGACGTCACCCTGTGGGCCTTCACCGTGCCGTTCTTCGAGCAACGTGGTGCGGATCTCGCCGAGTTCGAGACCGCCATGCGCTACATGGACCAGCCCGTACACGCGTATCTAGCCCAGCTTGCGTCGATTCAGAACCACGACACGACTGGCAGGCTCGGCCAAATCACCGTTCCCTCGCTGGTGATGGCCGGCGAGCAGGACATCCTCATCCCCGTATCGCTGTCCCGGCGAATCCATGAGGCGATCCCCGGTTCGCAGTGGGCCACCACCAAGGGCGGACACGGCTGCGTCTGGGAGCACCCGGCCGAGTTCAACAAGACGTTCCTGGACTTTGTGCAACGGCACGGAAAGGGCTAGCCATGGCCACTACAGCAGAAACCAGCCAGACGCTGCAACGCGGCCAGCTCGGCCTATTCGGCGTGATCATGCCAGGTGTCGCGCAGGTAGCTCCGGCTTTCAACCTGTTCTTCACCACCGGGCTGATGGTCGCGCTGGCCGGCGCGTCCGCGCCGCTGATCTTCCTTATCAGCATGGTCGGGATGGTCGCGACGGCTAGCAGCCTCGCGCAGTTCGCCGGGGTCTACCCGAGCGCGGGGTCCTTCATCACCTACATCACCAGGTCGATCGGTACCAAGGTCGCGGTAGCGATCGGCGTGATCACGATCCTCGGCTACATCATCGCCTTCGGCGGAATCTACATCTTCGTCGGCAGCTACATCGTCCAGAACGTCTTCGGCAATCCGCACATCTGGGGGATCACGCAGCTCACCACCATCGTGTATGGCGCGCTGGTGGTCGCCCCGGTCGTCGTCGGGCTGAAATTCGGGGTCCGCGTCACCGTCGCGCTGTATGTGTTCGAGGTGCTGCTCCTGCTGACCATGAGCCTGACGATCCTGTTCCGCGGGGGCGCGACCGGCCTGTCGGCCGTGCCGTTCCACTGGCCGAGCGGGCACTCAACCGACGTCCTCCTCGCCTTCAGCCTGGCGGTGCTCGCCTTCGGGGGATTTGAGGCGGCCGCGCCGCTTGCAGAGGAGACCCGCAACCCGAGGCGCGCGGTGCCTGTCGCTGTGATCGGAACGGTGCTCATCAGCGGCGTCCTGTACGTCCTCGGCTCGTACGCACTCGTAACCGCGTTCGGAGTCGGCCATGCGGGCGCGCTCGCCGCCGATCCGAATCCGTTCCACACTGCGGCCAGGGCATTCATACCGTTCGTTGCCCCGCTGATTACCTGGATCTTCCTGTCCAGCGTCACCAGCTCGTATGTTGCGGCCAACACGCAGACCGCCCGGGTGATCTTCGCGGGCGCGCGCGGCGGGCTATGGAGCAGCGTTCTGGCGACCATCAACGTCCGGTTCCGCACCCCGGCTGCGGCGGCTATCGCCTTCGTGGCGCCGAGCATCATCATCGGCGTGGTGGCGACCGCGGTCACTACGCCTGCCTCAGCGTCTGGATTCCTGGGCACCTACGGAATCCTGGGCCTGATCATCATGTACCTGATGGCAAACGTGGCACTCATCGTGGAATGGGCGAAGCTCAGGGCGCGTGGCATCAGGAAGAACCCCTGGCTGTGGGTGGTCGTCCCGGTGATCGGCATTGCGGTACTGGCCGTGCCGGTGTGGGGCGACCTGCGGCCCGGGCAGGCCAGCCCGTACAACATCATGCCCTGGCTGACCCTGGGCCTGATCGCGCTAGGAGTCATCTATGCCCTGGTGCTCGGCGTGATCCGGCCCGAAGCTCTGCGGCGGGCACCCGCCCTCCTTGAGGGGGCCGAAAGCCTGGCCACCGATCCGATCGTGGCTGCCGACTCGGCGTGACAACAGTGCTGACCGGGACGGAACTTGGGTTCACGGGCCGCCGCCGGGCGCGGAAGAATGGCGGCACACATGCTTGCTGCGAGCATTGCCGGATCGTGCGTAACGGAGGCTGCCGTCATGAACTACCGCGTCACCAACCCGGCCACCGGGAAGGTCGAGAGCGAGTACCCGACAGCTGCCGATGCCGAGATCGGTGTCGTGCTGGCCAGGGCGGCCGCGGGTTACGCGTCCTGGAAACTGACCGGCCTGGCACAGCGGTCGCAGATCGTCGCCCGCGTCGGCCAGCTGCATGCCGAGCGGGCTGACCAGCTGGCCGCGATCATCACCAGGGAGATGGGCAAGCCGACCCGGCAGGCCAGGGGCGAGGTGCTGTTCACCTCGTCGATCTACAAGTACTACGCCGACAACGCCGCCGAGTTGCTGAAGGACCAGCCGCTGAAGTCGAACACCGCCGGCACGGCAGTGGTGCGCAAGACCCCGATCGGCCCGATCCTGGGCATCATGCCGTGGAACTACCCGTACTACCAGGTGGCCCGGTTCGCCGCGCCTAACCTGATGATCGGCAACACGGTGGTACTCAAGCACGCACCGCAGTGCCCGGAGTCGGCCCTGGCCATAGAGCAGATTTTCGGTGACGCCGGGCTGCCCGCCGACGCGTACATCAATGTTTTTGCCACCAACGAGCAGGTCGCCACGATGGTGGCCGACCCGAGGATCTGCGGCGTGTCGGTCACCGGGAGCGAGCGGGCCGGCTCGGCCGTGGCCGCGGCCGCGGGACGGAACCTCAAGAAGGTCGTGCTGGAGCTCGGCGGATCGGATCCGTTCATCGTGCTGGACGCGCCCGATATGGTCGCGGTTGCCAGGGCCGCGGTCGGCGCGCGGATGGCCAACGCGGGTCAGGCCTGCAATGCGGCGAAGCGGATGATCGTGGCCGACTCGGTCTACGACGACTTCATGGGACAGTTCGTGCCGCTGATGGCTGCGCAGGTGGCTGGCGACCCGACAGACCCGGCTGTCACCTACGGGCCGCTGTCGTCGGAGCAGGCGGCGCAGGCCCTGATGAGCCAGATCGATGACGCGGTGAGCAAGGGCGCGACCGTGCACACCGGCGGGCACCGTCTCGATCGGCCGGGCGCGTTCGTGGCGGCGACCGTGCTGTCCGGAGTCACCCCGCAGATGCGGGCCTTCACCGAGGAGCTCTTCGGGCCGGCGGCCGTGGTGTACCGGGTGAAGGACGCCGACGAGGCCGTCGAGCTGGCCAACAGCAGCTCGTTCGGGCTCGGCGGCTCGGTCTGGACCACCGACGAGACCCTGGCCGCGCAGGTAGCTGACCGGCTTGAGGTCGGCATGGTCTGGATCAACCGGAGCGAAGGCGGCGGCGCTGAACTGCCGTTCGGCGGGACCAAGCGCTCCGGCGTCGGCCGGGAGCTCGGGCCGCTCGGTATCGAGGAGTTCGTGAACAAGAAGCTCATTCACACCAAACCGGCGGGCGCCGGGCCGCGCCAGCAGGCGGGCGCCGGGCCGTCGCCGGGTGACTGCGCCTGAGGAAGCCGTCTGGCTGCACCGTGACCGCTACCAGGTCGCTGAAGCGATCTAGCTGCCGGTCCTCGCATGACTTCGCCCGGCCCGGGCCGCAGCGAGGCCATAGTCTCGGAGGCGTGGACTCGCGGCCGGATGGTGTGATGCAGCCGGATAGCTACCTGCCGGTCGCCGTGGCGGCGGTTGACCTGGCTGCTGAGATCATCCGCTCGTGTGAGCCGGCGGTCGTGATGGCCAAGGGCGACCGCGACGTGGTCTCCGACGTCGATATCGAGATCGAGCGGGCGGTGCGGGCGTACCTGCGGTCGCATAGCCCTGAGGTTGGCTTCGTTGGTGAGGAGGAAGGGAACGGGCAGTGCGGCGCCGGGCCGTGCTGGGTCCTGGACCCGGTGGACGGCACGGCGAACTTCGTCAAGGGCATCCCGCTGTACTCGGTGTCGCTCGCGCTGGTGAACGGCACCGAGCCGGTGCTGGGGGTGATCGACGTTCCCGCCGAGGGGTGCCGGTATTCGGCGGCGGCCGGGCGGGGCGCCTGGTGCGGCAGTGAGCGTATCGGGGTGCGGCCGACCGCGCGGCTGGCGGATGCGGTCGTGACGATCGGTGATTACGCGGTGGGGGAGCAGGCGGGGGCGAGGAACCAGGTCCGGCTGGCGGTGACGGGGCGGCTGGCGGTGCGGGTTCAGCGGGTGCGGATGCTGGGGTCGGCGGCGCTCGACCTGGCGTGGCTGGCCCATGGCCGGACCGACGCGGCGGTCATCTTCGGTAACAAGCCGTGGGATACCGCGGCGGGGGTGATCCTGGTACGGGAAGCCGGCGGGCTGGTGGTCGACGCTGACGGTTCCCGCCACACCCTGCGCAGCGCCGCGACGGTGGCTGCATCCGCCGGGCTGCTGGACCAGGTGCTCGAGCTGATCGCCGAAGCGGCATAGGGCTCGCTCATTCCGGGATGAACGCGCCCCATGATGGCGTGACGATCAGCAGGCCTTCCCCGGCCAGCACCGCGGTTGCCCTGCGCGCCGCGCCCTGATGCTTGCGATGCCCGGCTCACCTGGATGGCCTGGCCGTCAGCTAGCGGACCTGGATCCGCCCGGCCGACGGACTGGGAGTACATCTCCGTGCTGGAAAAGGGCTTCGGGTGGCCGGCCAGAGGCTACCGCAACGTGCGGTGGCAGCAGATCGCCGCTGAACTTGCCGCAACGCTGTGCAGGCATGGACGGCTCTGCTTCGGGTTCGGCGGGGGGCCGGTCCGCCACACCTACCTGGGCTTGCTCGAGGTCGCGGTGCGCGCGCACACCGACTACGGCACCAACCCAGCGGTCGTTCATTACCGCCTGGGAGAAAAACTCGGCTGGACCGCTGTACTGGCAGCCGGGATAGTCAGCAGGGCCGGGCAGCGGTAGCCGAACCTCCGCAGCGCGGCTGAGGCATGATTCGCAGGACCAAAGTCCCTGCTGGCATGGTCTCCTGCCGGTCGCGATCAGGCAGTTTCCCGCGCTGCAATTGGGCTGGCTGCAGGCGACGAACATGGCTGGCTTGCTGGCCGGCCCGGCCGGCCGTGGCGCTCCTGAGCGCGTCGCCGTCAGGAAGGAGAGCACATGTGTGAGTACTGCGGCTGCCAGGCCGTCGCCACAATCGAGGAGCTGACCAGGGAACACGACCTGGTGCTGAGTCTGCTAGCCGAGATGCGGGTAGCTCGCGCCCGCGCAGACACTGCCCGGATGGCCGAACTGGCCCGGCAGGTCGCCGCCGTCCTGGGCCCGCACACATACGTTGAGGAGCAGGGGCTGTTTCCGGCCCTGGCAGCCGACTTCCCAGACCACATCGCGGCACTGCGGGCTGAGCACCGGCAGGTCGAGGGGGCACTGGGCGAGGCATCGACTGGCTACCCGGCTGATCCTGCGTGGCCCGCGCGGCTCGTCGTGGCGCTGGAGACGTTGCGCCAGCACATCTTCAAGGAGCAGGACGGGGTCTTCCCGGCGGCTCTGGCCACCTTGAGCACCGAGCAGTGGGAAGCCGCCGAGGCAGCCCGCGCCCGAGTCGGCACGCTGCTGCCGGCCGCAGGCTGAGCACCGACGTCGCGCAGATCGCTCCGAATAGCGCTCAATGGGACAGATAGCGCCGGGCGCCGGCGTAGCTCACGCCGGACGTCCATAGCGACTCCATCTGGACTCCGGCGCCGGTGTGCGGGCGTCGATCATGTTGCCGCCGCCGATGCACATGCCGACGTGGCTGATCGGCCCGGTCGAGAACGCTAGGCCGCCCGGCTGCAGGGCGCTGGCGCGTCGGGGCCGCACCGGGTGCAGCCGAGCTGACGCCGCGATCCGGCCTGACGCCGCGATCCGGCCTGACGCCCTGCGGCGTGCGCCCGCCCTCCTTGAGGGTGCCGAGAGCCTGGCCACAGATCCGATCGTGGCTGCTGACTCGGCGTAACAAGACAGTGCCGACCGGGCCGGAGCTTGTCTTCACGGGCAGCTGCCGGGCCCGCGAGAATGCTGGCACACATGCTTGACTAGGCCGCGCGGTGGCCGCTGCATTGCGTGCGGGCACCCATGCGGTTGACGTCTGGCCGGGAGGCCTGTATGCCTACCGGCATGCCTGCAGTCTCACTTGCGGTCATTGGCGCCGGCAGCCGGGGTACCAGCTACGGTCGCTGGGCGCTGGCGAATCCGTCCCGTGCCCGCGTCGTGGCGGTCGCGGAGCCGCGGCAGGTCCGCCGCGACCGGTTCGCCGCGGAGCACGGCATCGCCGCCGCGGACGCGGCCGCGGACTGGCGCGAGCTCGCCGCGCGGGAACGGTTTGCCGATGCTGTCCTGGTGTGCACCCAGGACCGGATGCACGCCGAGCCAGTCGAGGCCTTCGCGGCGCTTGGCTACCACCTCCTGCTAGAGAAGCCGATGGCCCCCGACGAGCAGACGTGCCGACGGATTGTCGCGGCTGGCGAGCGCGCCGGGGTCATGCTCGCCGTCGGGCACGTGATGCGGTACACCCCTTACACCGCCGCAGTGAAGCAGATAGTGGACTCCGGCCGGCTCGGCGACATCATGAGCGTCGATCACCTGGAGCCGGTCGGCTTCTGGCACCAGGCGCACTCCTACGTGCGCGGCAACTGGCGCCGCGCCGACCTGGCGACGTCGATGCTGATGGCCAAGTCCTGCCATGACCTGGACTGGCTGCAGTACATCGTGGGCCAGCCGCCGCAGCGGCTGTCGAGCTTCGGCCGGCTGAGCCATTTCACCCGTGACCATCAGCCGGAAGGGTCCGCGGACCGGTGCGTGGACTGCGCTGTGGAGGCGAGCTGCGCGTACTCGGCCGCCCGGTTGTACGGCGGGCTCCTGTCGAGGGGCCCACACCGGCGGCCCCACCAACGGGGCGGCGAAGCTTTGAACCCGGCCGCCCGGGAGGATGGCCGGCGGTAACGCACCGAACGCCGGGGGGGGTACGCCAGCGACCACCACGGG
>DAHVAR010000070.1 GCA_027314515.1 Actinomycetota bacterium | reverse complement strand
GATGCCGACCCGCAAGTCGCCGCGAGCGCCCGGCCGGCGGATGGGCAACCGATCTCGCGACTACTGTCGCCGCGGCGTTCGCAGTGCGGCTAGCCGCCCGTGACGGCTTGCCGGACGGTTGTGTCGATGTCCTTGGGATCGACCCCTAGCTCCTCGGCCGTCTCCCTCTCGGCCCTGGTCACTGCCTGCTGGATCGCTTGCTCTATCTTGACGTCGCCCACCACCACAAGTCCGGCCTGCCCAGGGTCAATGAAGTCGCCGAGTTCCTTCGCGCGAGACCGTGACATGCCCTTAGCCAGGTGGCCGCCGACAGCACCGATCACGCCGCCGGTTGCCGCCGCCCCGAGCACGGCAGGCGGGAAGAGCAGGCCGACGGCTGCTCCCGCGGCGATACCCCACCATGCCCCGTGCCGAGTAGCCGTTTCGTCCTTGTTCGCATGCACGTGACCATTTGCGTCCTTTGTCACCAGCGCCGCGTCGTAGGCGCCCACCAGGCCGCTGGCGTGCAGCTGCTTGACAGCCTGATAGTCGGCTTGCGCCGCGGCCTCGTCCGGGTAGGTGGCTAGGTAAACGAACGTGTCATCGGTCTTGGCCACAGCGCCCCCTCGGTCATCGCAGCCGGCAGAAGTATCACAGGCTGCCAGCCAGGTGCCGGCAGCGGCATCACCCGCCCCGGATGATTCGGGTCTTCAGCCAGGCGAGCGCGGCCGCGCCCTGCGCCCGCTGGAACGCGCGAACTGTCGGCAGGCCGGGCGGGTCCGGCTGGCGGCTCAGGTAGCTCCACATCCCGGCGAGCGCAGCGACGACGGCGGTCACGCCATCAGGGTCCGCGCCGCGCGCCGTCGGGTGCGCGGCTAGCAGCGACTCCGGGGGCGGGCCCCCGTTCAGTGCCACGCTGGGCAGCATCGCGACCAGGTCGAACCATGGCTCGGCCAGGCACGCCCAGGGCCAGTCGATGAAGCAGACGCGGTCTGCGGTCAGCAGGATGTTGTCCGCCCGAACGTCGCCATGGGCGAGCGTGGTGCCTTCGACCGCCGCGGTCCAGCCCGTCTCGAGCGCGGCCAGGCCCGGCAGGGCCGAGCGCGCCCATGGATCCAGCCCGGCCAGGTCATCCCCTGCGCTTGCCGCGGCGGCAAGCTGCTGCCAGCCGCGCCCTAGGTGCCTGAACCGGCGAGCAGCCGGCGGCGCCTCGATCGGCGCCGGGGTCAGCGTCATGGCGAGGTCGGCCATGGCGTCGAGCACCCGGCTGAGCTCAGCCGGGTGCCAGGGCTGGGCCGGCATCCGGCCATCCACGTCCTCGAAGATCAGGATCACCCAGCCGTCGGCGTCGAGCGAGCCGAGCAATCGCGCGGCCGGCACGGACGCCGGCAGCGCCGCCGCGACACGCGCCTCAGCCCGGTGGATATCGCGGGAGTCCGGATTGATGTCGCCGACCGCCTTGACGAACGCGCGCTGCCCGCTGCTGAGCACCAGGCGGGCCGCGACGCCCGGCGAGAACCCGCCGGGCTGGGTGACCGCACTGCGCACGCGCCCGCCGAGCAGTCGCTCGACCTCGGCCCGCAGCGGCGCTGGCACTGCTGACCAGGGCAGCCGCTGCCCCTCAGCCGCCGGCGGCGGCTGTAGCGGCTGCGCTGCCTCGAGACTGCCGGGTCCGGCCACGCCCTCATGATCTTCAGGACGGGCTAGGCACGGCAACCGGATTTCCGGAGGGTGCCGGAGCGCCGTCAGGGCGCGGTGAGAATTCTCGGCCCGCCAGCCGTGATCGCGACGGTGTGCTCGACGTGAGCCGCCCGGCTCCCGTCGCCGCTGCGCAGTGTCCAGCCGTCCGGGTCAACCCGGTAACTGTCGTTGCCGCCCGCCATGAACCACGGCTCGATCGCGATCACCAGGCCCGATTCGAGCTTCATGCCTCGTCCGGCTTTGCCGTCATTCGGCACCGACGGCGACTCGTGCATGGTGCGCCCGACGCCGTGCCCGCCGAAGTCGGTATGCAGCCCGTAGCGGGCCTTCCTGGCCACGGCAGCGATCGCGGCCGAGATGTCGCCCAGCCGCCCGCCCGGCACGGCCTTCGCGGTCCCCGCCGCAAGCGCCCGTTCCGCCGCGTCGATCAGCCGCAAGTCGGCCGGCCGGGGCGTGCCCACGGTCAGGGATATCGCCGCGTCACCTGTCCACCCGTTCAGTGTCGCGCCGAAGTCGATGCTCAGCAGGTCGCCGTCGGCGAGCCGGTACCGGCCGGGGATTCCGTGCAGCGCCGCGTCGTTCACCGACGCGCAGATCACCGCGGGGAACGGGCTGTGCGCGAAACTCGGCTGGTAATGCAGGAACGGCGAGGTGGCGCCATGCTCGGCCAGCACCGCCCTGGCCACCTCGTCAAGCTCACGCAGGCTCACGCCGACGGCAGCCTGCTTGCGCATCTGGAGCAGCGCGGTACCCACGACGCGGCCAGCCTCCCGCATCGCGTCGATCTCGGCTGGTGACTTCAGCTCTACCACGGGTCTATGGTGTCAGTTCGCAGTCCCGGACGGCGCATCCGGCCTGAAGACGTACGGCGTCGTCCCGGCGACCGGCACGAAACCCAGCCGCTGCAGGATCGGCCGGCTAGTCGGCAGCGCGTCGACCTGCAGGTACCGGTATCCGCGAGCAGCGGCAAGGCCCGCCCGGTAGGCGACCAGGGCCCTGAAGATGCCCTTGCCTCGCCAGGCCGGGACAGTGCCGCCACCCCACAGGCCGGCGAAATCTGCGCCAGCGACGAATTCGATCCTGGCCGCGCTGACCGGCTCGTCGCCCGCCATCGCGACGACCATGGCGACCTGCTCTGATCTGAGCTGCTGGCGCAGCCGGTCCCCGAGCTCGGGCGAAGGGTGGTCGGCGAAGGCCAGCTCGTGCACCCGCATCAGCGCCGCTACCCCGGCCTCGTCCGTCACCGGCGCCAGCCGGACGCCTGCCGGTAGCACCACCTGGGAGTCGATCGCGCTCGTCTCCGCCACCAGCATCACCTCCTCGTCGTCCGGCTCGAACCCGCCGGCGAGGAGCCTGGCCGGCAGGTCGGCGGGCTGGTCGTAGTCGTAGTACTTCCACTCCACCGGCGTCCCCCGGCTGCTGAAGTAGGCCGTTTGCGCGGCGATCACCGCGTCGGCAGTGTCGCCGGTCAGTGCCGACCAGATGATCCACGAAGTTTCGCGGCCGGGGGCCACCCAGCGCAGCACCCCGTCGTCTGCTTCCAGCACTGCTCCCGGCTCGTCCGGCTCCGCCTTACGGCGGATCTGGGCGTCGAAGGCTTCCCGCACCGCGTCGATATCCACAGCCTGCACCCCACCATGCCCGGCCGGGCACAGGCAACCTGAATAGCCCAGCGCCATGACCTGCGCCCCGAGCGAGTGCCAGCTGGATGCTGGTGTGCCGTGCATCGAGGGTGAACCAGGCCAGCGGCTGAGACGTCACACCCTGGGCCAGCGCCGCGCCTTGAACTCGCTCCGCACTGGGGCAAGGCGCGGGCCGCCGACCAGATAGACGCCGACGCCCGGACAGTCCTGGTCCGGGTGTACCTGCGGGACCGGCAGTCCGGCTGGGCGACGCGAGTCGAGCTGACCGGCGATGCGCCAGAGCCCGCAGCTGCTCACGGCAAATACGAGGACGAGCTGGACAGGTTGTCAACCGCACCGCCGGCGGCCGTGCCCACTCCCGGTCAGCCGCGACGGGCGCTAGAGCGGCGCCAGGTCCGGGCGCTTGGGCTGCATCCCGTCCCCGCTGGACGCGCCGAGCAGCCGCCGCTGCAGCCACGGCATCGCATAAGTCCGTGCCCAGTACACGTCCTGCTGCCGCGCCGTAAGCCGGCGCGGCGCACCCGCCGGGTCCGGCGGCAGCGGCTCCCGCCAGTCCGCCACCACGGGAACGCCCGCCACCTCGCATGCGCGCAGCGCAACACGGCGGTGGCCGTCCGCCGCCAGGTGCAGCCGATCCTCGCACCATTCCCGCCGGTCGTGCAGGACCCGCATCGACCAGAGGTCGACACTCAGGCAGCCGTGCCTGCGGGCTATTTCCCGCAGGTGGGCGTTGAAGGCGGCGGACTTGCCGCGGATCAGCCTGAATAGCGGGAAGCCGCCGGGGTCGAACCCGGTGAACAGCATGACCTGACTGCCAGACAGCCGGAGTGCGACGACCGCGTGCTCGAAGACGGCTGCCAGGGCGTCCGGATCGGCTCTCGGGCGGAGGAGGTCGTTGCCGCCCGCGGCGATGCTCACCAGGCCTGGTGCCAGGGCGACGGCCGCCGGGACCTGCTCATCGACAACCTGCCGGAGTACCTTGCCGCGAATCGCGAGGTTGGCGTAGCGCAGCCCCGGCGAGGCGATCGCCAGCTGTCCGGCGAACCGGTCAGCCCAGCCCCGCAATGTACCGTCCGGATACGGATCACCGACCCCTTCGGTGAAGCTGTCACCGAGGGCGGCAAACGTTCCCAGTTGCAGCGCTGGCTCAGCAGCCACCGTCGTTCCGTCCGACCGCACCTAGACACGCACCTCCTGCCTGGCTTCGCGGTGTTGCATTATGGCCGGCCGCAGGTCAGGCTAGCAGCGGCGGGGTCTGCCGGCTCAGCCGCCTTGGCTGCCACCGTCACGAGGAGATCCCCCATGGCCGGCCTACTGGTGCGGCCCGCGACCAGCGCCGACTTCGCCGCCATCGCCGCAGTGACCGTTGCGACGGAGCAGCACGATGACTGGGCGGGCACCAATCCCGCTTACCTCGGGCACATGCTCGAGCACGGCCGCGTCGTGGTAGCCGAGCGGGGCGGCCAGGTCGCGGCGTTCGGCGCGGCCCGCCGGATCGGCGCCGGCGACACCACCGTCAGCATGCTGTGCGACCTGTTCGTGGACCCGGCCGCGCAGGGCCGCGGCTGCGGCCGGGCAATGCTGGCCGTGCTGTGGGCGGACGCCCAGCGCCGGATGACCTTCAGCAGCCTGCACGCGAACGCAATGCCGCTGTACACCAGTTTCGGCCTTGACGCCTGGTGGCCGCTGCTGTACCTGCACGGTGACACCGCTGCACTGCCGATCGCCAAGGGGTGGGCAATGAAGCCCGTCACTGCTGAACCAGTTGCCAGGTACGAACGTGACTGGACTGGCGCGAACCGGCTCGCCGATCACGAGGCCTGGTCGGCACGCCCGGCCGGCGAATGCGTGCTGATCAGTCGCGACTTCGAGGTTGTCGGTGCGGCCACGGTCATCAATAGCGGCCCGGACCGCGGGATCGTGCACATGGCGACGTCCCCGGCTGCCGACGACGGTACCGCGGCCGCCGCGGTATTGCAGGCGCTTGCTCAGCTCGGCGGCCCGCAGCAGGAGGCCGGGCACGTCTGCCTGCCCGCGCCGCATCCGGCTGTCCGGGCCCTGCTGGCGGCCGGCTGGCGCTTCCAGGAATTCGATCTGTTCATGGCCACCGAGCCAGCCCTGCTCGACGCCCGGCGCGCGGTGCCCTCACCCGAGCTGGCGTGACCGCCAAGGGCTCAGCTGTCCACCAGCCGGCGTCTCGATCGTGATGCGCCACGGCTCACCTCATGTCCCCGCACGGCCGCGCGAAATTAGAGGTACGGTCCTGCGCCGGCCGGCGGGACGCTTGCCAGGTGCGCGCGCTCAATCAGGATGGCTTCGACCGCCCGCACGTCGTCGGGCGTGATGAAGGGCCGGACGGCGGTCCCGAGGTCAAGGATCAATGCGGCTGACTTGCCCGGCCGGCCCGGGTCGAGACTGGCCCAGTAACGCAGGTTGGCCGAGCCCCAGATCCGCAGGTTGCCGCGGAAGGTGCCGAGTTCAACACGCTTGGCCGAGCGGATGGACGCATAAGGGATCCGCTTGGTGCCCCACAGGTAGTACCAGCGGATGACGAGCGCGTCGTCGGTGCAGGTGATCCACCGGTCGTGATAGAGATCGGCCACCAGGTCATTATCCACCCGGTGGCTGGCGGGCCGGTCTCCTGCTGGCGGGCCGGTCTCCTGCTGGCCGCCGGGGACGTCAGTCGCGGTTACAGTCCGTGATATCCGCTATCTCCTCATTGAGCGTCGGCTCTCAGGATGTTGCCAGTGTGACGAAATAGAACTAAATAGGCGATTCGAGCGATGTCGGCGTCACGAGGCTTTCGCCCCTTCGGTCCATGAATTATGGCCTGGACCTGCATGAATGACGCATAGTAATGACCCCGATTACTCTTGTAGTATCTCGGGAGTGGAGTCGATGTTGTGTGATGTCCTCATCGACCGTGGTGCTGAGCTCGGCGCTCTCGGCGACGCGCTGGACGCGGCGGCTGACTGCCGCGGCGGGACGGTCTTCGTCATCGGAGATGCCGGGGTGGGAAAGTCGCGGCTCGCGCGGGAAGCTGTGAGCCTGGCGTCCCGGCAGGGCCTGCGAGTGCTTGGAGGACGGGCAGCCGAGTCAGCGGTGCCTGTGCCTTACCGGCCAGTGGCCGAGGCATTGATGGGCGCTGCGCGGGCCGGTATCGTCCCGGATTCGCCGGGCATCGCCGAATATCGCGCGGCGCTGGGCACCCTGGTCCCGGAGTGGAGCCGACCGGGTGACGCCGATGCTGAGGTCTCCCCGGTCATCTTCGGCGAGGCGCTGCTGCGCCTGCTGACGCCGTCCGACGGGCCTGGCGGGCTGCTCATGCTGGAGGACTTGCACTGGGCTGACCCCGAGACGCTTGCCATCGTGGAGTACCTGGCCGACAACGCGGGGACGGCGCGCGTCCTGACGCTCGTCACACTTCGCGACACCGAGCCGTCGGCGTGCCTCGACCTGATGCACTCGGTGCGCGCCCGGCGGGTGGCGAGCCGGATCGAGGTTCGCCGGCTGCCTAAACGGGGGGTCGCGGCGATGGCCGCGGCGTGCCTGCATACCTCCGAGGTGCCCCCGGCGGTCAGCCAACTGCTGGCCGACTGCGACGGCCTCCCGTTCGCGGTCGAGGAGATCCTCGCCGCCGCTGTCTCGTCCGGGGAGCTGGTCCGCAGGGAGGCCGGCTGGGAGGTCAACGACCAGGTCGTGACCGGCGTGCCCGCCTCAATCATCGGCTCGGTCCGTAACCGGCTGGCCGCTCTCGAGCCGAAGGCGAGGGCCGTGATCGTGGACGCCGCCGTCCTTGGCCGCCAGTTCGACTGGAAGCTGCTGCCCAGCGTGGCCGAGATCAGCGAGACCGAGGCCCTCGAAGCGCTGGACCAGGCACACAAGGTGCAACTGATCGAGCCGGCCGCCGGCCGCCGTACGTTCCGCTTCCGGCACAGCCTGACCCGTGACGCGATCGTGTCGGATCTGCTGCCGCCGGAACTGGCGAGCCGGTCGCAGCGCGCTGCTGCCGCTATCGAGCAAGCGCACCCCGACCTGCCCGGATCGTGGTGCGAGCTGGTCGCCGAGCTCAGGGCAGCCGCCGGACAGCTGCCGGAAGCGGCGCGCCTGCTGCTGGCGGCGGGATCTCGCGCCATCGCGCAGGGCGCTCCCGCCAGCGCGATCGCGTGCTTGCAAGATGCGCAGAAGCTACTGGCCGGGACCGCAGAAGCCGACAGCACGCTGGACATCGAGATCGCCGAGGCGCTCGTCGATGGCCTCGCGCTGGCCGGTGACTTCGAGCAGGTCGGGCTGCTGGCCGAGGACCTGATCGGGCGGCTAGCGGCAGCCGGCGCGCAGCCGCGCCGAGCGGCCCTCATCCGGATCAGGGCGGCCAGTACCCGGCCGGAGGACAACCAGGTGGCTGCGGCTGAGCAGCTGGCCCACGCCCGCGTCATCGCCGCTGAGCTGCACGACGTCGAGCTGGCGAGCCGCGCCGACGCGGCTGCGGCGCGGTACGCGCTGGTGACCGGCGAGCTAGACCAGGCAGAGCAGCTTGCCATCCGGTCGCTGACCGCGGCTGAACAGGCCTGGCAGGCAAGCTGGGCCGCGGAAGTCGCGATCGAGTCGCTAGACGTGATCGGGCGCAGGCGGCGGATCAGGGACTTTGACGCCGGTCGCGCCGCGTTCGAGCGTGCGTACCAGATCGCCGACGAGCGCGGCCTCGGCGCCTGGCGGATCACCCTGCTGCACGAGCTTGCCACCATTGACTTGCTGGCTGACGGCACAACAGCCAGGCTGCATGAGGTACGGCAAGCCGCGCTTGACGCTGGTATCCGCTCGATAGCGGCCATCGTTGACCTGCAGCTGGCAAACCTGCTCAGCCTCGGGACGGATCTCGACGGAGCGCTCGAAGCGGCCCGCCTGGCCGAACGGAGCGCGGCTCAGATCAGCGCCTACCGGGCCGAGGCCATGGCCGTCTGCCTGCAGGCGCTCGCTTTCGCGATCCGGACCGACGGCCCGTCAGCCGAGCAGGCTCTCGAGCGAGCCGAGGCGATCCGGCCCGACAACGCGGCTGTCCGGATGCACTCCAGGGGTCAGGTCGCGGTGCTTGCCGCGCTGTTCCGCGACGATGTCTCACGAGCGGTGAAGCAGAGTGCGGATGCCATGCCACACAGCGCTGATGCGCTGGACACGCCGCGAGGCGAGCGCGGCTTCTACTCCCCTGCGCAGGCGCCGCTGGTGGCTCGCGGCAGGTCATGGAGCATTGCCGCGCTGCTGCAGGCGGTCAGCGGCGGCGGCGGGCGCGGGATCGAGCGAGCCGCTGCGGTCGGTGCCACGGCTGGCTGGAACCGGGGCTGCCTCGCTTACGCCGAGGCCGTGCTCGAGGGCAAGGCGGGCCACCGAGATCGAGCCACGGCGCTAGCGGAGGAAGGCAGCGCGGCGTTCGCGCCGTTCGCCCCCTGGTGGACTCACCTGGCACAGCGACTCGTCGCGCCGTGCGCGCTGACAGATGGCTGGGGCGACCCGGTCGCCTGGATGCGCGACGCCGCAGCCGGATTCGAGGCGAGCGGCCATGACCGGCTAGCGACGGCGTGCCGTGGCATCTTGCGCAAGGCCGGCGTCCGGGTGCCGCGGTCCGGCCGCGGTGCTGCCCGGGTACCGCCCCAGATGCGGCGCCTTGGCGTGACCAGCCGCGAGATGGACGTCTTCCTGCTGGTAGCGCAAGGTTACTCAAATGCCGAGATCGCCGCGAGGCTGTTCATCTCGCCTAAGACCGTGGAGACGCACGTCGCGAATCTGGTCGCTAAGACGGGGCAGTCCGGCAGGCGCGAGCTCGTCGCGCACGCTGCCCGGTTCGCCCCGTTATGACATAGCAAGCGGCTGATCCGGTGTTTCGCCGTGCTGCGCATGGTTCGCTCCAGGGCAGCCGCTTAACTCAGGATCCGCCGCGCACTAGCTCAGGCTGGGCCTGATGCGTGCGCCCTCCGGATAGCGGACTCTTACTGCTAGTAGCTTCTACCGGCTAGTACCTGCAGCACCGGCTCCCCCCCGGCCAGTCCTGCCGCCTCGAGGCCTTGATCAGTCCTGGCAGCAGTCCGGCTTGACCGGTGCCAGGCGAAGGAGGAAGACCTCGTGACGGTACACGCTGACCCCACCAGCGATCACCGGGCTCGATTCGAGGCGGACGCGATCCCTTACATGCGGCAGATGTTCCCGGCCGCGCTGCGCCTGACCCGGGAGCGGTGCGACGCCGAGGATCTCATTCAGGAGACCTTCGCCCGTGCGTACCAGAAGTTCGGGCAGTTCACCCCCGGCACGAACTTGAGGGCGTGGCTCTACTGCATCATGGTGCGCACCTTCTACACCATGTGCCGGACGAAGAGCCGCCGGCCGGCCGAGGTGCTGGCAGCGGATGTGTACGAGTCAGCCGACGGCCAGGAAGGTCTGGGCGCGCCATCGCGCTCGGCTGAGGCCGAGGCGCTCACCGGCGTTAGCGACTCGGCCATCATGGCGGCTCTCGGTGACCTGCCGGCGAGCTTCAAGACCGTCATCTACCTCGCAGATATCGAGGGTTACCAGTACGCCGATATAGCCGAGATCATGGACACGCCGGTCGGAACGGTGATGTCCCGGGTATACCGCGGTCGTCAGATGCTGCGGGCGCGGCTGCTGGCCCCAGCACCGGCCGCGGCCGGTGCCGCGGCCAGGCCGCCGCGGCAGCGCGTCGCGCCGCCCGGCCCGGATGCCGTGCCGCTCGCGGCCTGACCTTAGCCCCCCGGGACTGCCCCGCGCCCGCCCGGGGCGGGCATGGCTGGTCCTACCGCTCGGATGAGCGCGTAACAATTGTTCATGAGCAAAACTCCGCAGGCACCGCCGCCCGGGGACAAGCCAGTGCGCACCGCGCCGCCGCCGCCGCCTGCCTGGCGGCACTGGCTGTGGCTGGGCTGGCTCGTCCTGATCCTGCTCTACATCATCCCTAGCCTCCTGCACACGACGCAGCCCACCCAGCTGACGTACTCGCAGTTCGTCAGCGACGTCAGCGCGCACAAGGTGAAGACGGCGGACATCCCCAGCCCGGCATCGGCCGGCGCTAACGTGACGGTGACCGGAACCCTCTCGAACGGTAAGCAATTCAAGGTGACCACCCCTCCGGTCATTCCGGGATCTCAAGTTGCCACCGCGCTGCAAGCCAGCCACGTGAATGTCAGCTATCAGACGGCGAGCAGCTCAATCTGGGGCAGCGTGCTCTATTTCCTCCTCGTCGTGGTGCTTCCGCTGGCGGTGATCTTCTGGCTGTTCCGCCGGATGGCCCGGACCGCAGGCAGTTCCATGCAGGGTGTCATGGGCGTCGGCAGGTCCCGCGCCAAGGTCTTCGATGCCGAGCGGCCTACCACCAGGTTTGCCGACGTGGCCGGATATGAGGGCGCCAAGGAAGAGATCACCGAGGTTGTGGACTTCCTCCGCAATCCGGGCCGGTACCGTGCAGCCGGCGCGATGGCGCCGCGCGGCGTGCTGATGGTAGGCCCGCCGGGAACCGGCAAGACCCTGCTCGCGCGCGCGGTCGCCGGCGAGGCATCGGTGCCGTTCTTCTCGGTCACCGGATCCAGCTTCGTCGAGATGTTCGTGGGCGTCGGCGCGGCGCGGGTCAGGGACCTGTTCCAGGAGGCCCGCAAGGCTGCCCCGGCCATCATCTTCGTGGACGAGATCGACGCCATCGGGCAGCGCCGGGCCGGAAGCGGGGCGGTAGTCGCCAACGACGAACGCGAGCAGACGCTGAACCAGCTGCTATCCGAGATGGACGGCTTTGACACGTCCGTGGGCATTGTCGTCCTTGGCGCTACCAACCGTCCCGAGGTCCTCGATCCCGCGTTGCTGCGGCCGGGCCGGTTCGACCGCCAGGTCATCATCCCGCTGCCGACGCTCGACGAGCGCGCGGCGATCCTCGTGGTGCACTGCCGGGACAAGCGCCTCGGCCCTGACGTCGACCTCATGGTGGTAGCGAGGGGAACGCCCGGTTTCTCCGGCGCGGACTTGGCTAACCTGGCGAACGAGGCGGCTATCTTCGCGGTCCGGGCCGGCCGCCAGGTGCTGTCCGCAGCAGACTTCGAAGACGCCAGGGACCGCATCCTGCTCGGCCGCAGGGAAGGCACGAACGTGCTGCTGCCGGAGGAGAAGCACGCGGTGGCGATTCATGAGGCCGGGCACGCCATCGTGGCAGCGGTATCAGAGCACGCCGACCCGGTGGCCAAGGTCACCATCCTGCCGGCCGGGCAGGCGCTCGGGGTGACGCAGCAGCTTCCGTTGTTCGAGCGTCACATGTACGGCGAGGACTACCTGACGGAATCGCTGGCAGTGCGGCTCGGCGGCCGCGCGGCGGAGCTGGTCGAGCTCGGCCAGGGCTCCACCGGCGCTGCGAACGACCTGGCATCGGCGACCGAGCTGGCCACCAAGATGGTCAGGGAATTCGGCCTGTCCGCCGCGCTTGGCCCGGTCGGTTATCCCGAGGGCGGCTCGGTCTTCCTCGGCGGCGGCGGGCCCGGACTGTCCAGCAGGCCGTTCGCCGAAGCGACGCAGGCTGCCATCGACGCCGAGGTCAGCCGGCTGCTGCGCGAGGCCGAGGAAACGGCCATCTCGCTCATCCGCAGTCACCATTACGAGCTCGGCCAGCTTGTCGCGTTGCTGCTGGACCAGGAGACCGTAAACGGCGGCGAGGTGTACCGGATCGTCGGCAGGCCCATGCCGGAGCGCCGGCTCGAGGAGCTGACCGTTGCCCCGCACGGCGCCGCCGCAGCGGCGCCGAAGGCAGGCAGGGCACCGGGTCCGTCTTCGGGCAGCGGCTGAACGCCACCATCCGGCAACCTGGCCTTCAAGACCGTGGGTGCGACGATCTCCATCTCGCCGGCCGGACCCGGCAGCGTGATCGTCATCAGCACGTACCCGACCCTCCTTAGCCTTAGCGCGACGCTCCGGTTCGCGGCGGGCGGCGCCCCTCGGCCGCTTGCCGGACCCGGCCGTGACTGAGGCCTGGCTCGTGCCGCGGCCTGGTGCGGGCCGGATGCGGGGTCAGGCATTGGCTGCCGGGACCGCTACGACTTCCCGGTTCTGCGGGTACCGGCATGCGTGTTCCTGCTCGGTGCCGCCAAGGCGCCCGAGCGGAGGCTGCCGGCCCGCGCAGTCGTCGCGCGCGAACGGGCAGCGCGGCCGGAACAAGCAGCCGGGCGGTTCGACCCGCTCCTCCAGCGGTGCCAGCGGGATCAGCCTGTCCGGCCCCGGCTCCTCGATGCCGCGCAGCACCGGGATGGCTGACAGCAGGCACTGCGAATACGGGTGCACGGGCCGCTGGATCACGGTGTCCGTGCTGCCGTGCTCGACCACCGCGCCGCGGTAGATCACGTACAGCTCGCCGTCCTGGCCGACGTACCTGGCTGTCGCAACGTCGTGGGTGATGAACAGCAGAGAAATGCCAAGCTCCGAGCGCAGGTCGCGGAGCAGGCGCAGGATCCCGAGGCGCAGCGACACGTCGATCATGGAGACCGCTTCGTCCGCGACCAGCACCTCAGGGTCGACGGTCAGCGCCCGCGCGATCACCACCCGCTGGCGCATGCCGCCCGACAGCATGTGGGGGTAACGCGGCAGCACGTAGCCGGGGTCAAGGCCGACTAGGCCGAGCAGCTCGGCCCGGCGGCCGGCGATCCAGTCGTCGGGCTTGCCGAGCTGCCTGGCGCGGAGCGCGAGCGGGTCGCCGAGAATGTTCGCGATGGTCCGCGTCGGGTTGAGCGCGGAATACGGATCCTGATGGATCATCTGGATCCGGCGGAAAAGCGGCGCCCGTTGCCGCTCTCGCAGCCTGCTGACCGGCTGCCCGTCGATCGTCAGCTCGCCGCCGTCGAATCCCTCGAGTCCGCACAGGATTCGGCCGAGGGTGGTCTTGCCGCATCCGGACTCTCCGATGAAGGAGACCGCTCCGCCGTCCGGGATCGTGAGGTCGACCTGTCTCAGCGCGTGCACCGGCGTGCTGCGCCGGCCGCCGCGCCCGGCGAACGTGCGGGTGATGCCGGTGGCGACGATCACGAGGCCGCCTCGGTCTCCGCATGGCCGGCACTCGTCGCTCCGGCGCTCCCGGCCGCCGCGAAGCAGGCAAACCGGCGCCCGCCGGACAGGGTGTCCGGCGGTTCGCTATCCGCGCACACAGGCATCGCCAGCGGACAGCGCTCACGGAAGACGCAGCCAGCCCGGGGGATCGTGAGCAGGTCCGGCGGCCGTCCTGGCAGGGCCCTGGCGAGCTCCAGGTCGCCGGTGATCCTGGGCATCGCGGCGAGCAGCCCCCTCGTGTAGGGATGCCGGGGATCGCGGAGGATGCCCTGCGTCTCCCCTTCCTCGACCACGCGGCCCGCGTACATCACCACGGTCCGGTCGGCCAGCTCGCCTACCACCCCGAGGTCGTGCGAGATCACCAGCGTCGTGAGCCCCAGATCCCGGTGAACCCTCTTGATGATCTCCAGGACCGATGCTTGCGACAGCATGTCAAGCGCCGTGGTCGGCTCGTCGAGCACGAGCACCTGGGCATTGAGCAGCAGCGCGAACACGATGCCGACCCGCTGGCGCATCCCGCCAGAGAGTTCGTGCTGATAGGACGACAGCACGCGCACCGCGTCGAGGCCCATGTCCTCAATCAGCTCCCTGGCTCGGCGCAGCAGGCCCCGCAGGTTCTTCTCGCCGTGCGAGCGGCCGAGGTCGAGCAACTGCTTGCCGACCGTCTTGAGCGGATTAAGCGAGTTCTGCGACGCCTGGAAGACGTAGCCGATTCCTGGCCCGCGCACCCGGCGCAGCCCGGATCCCGTCAGGGACAGCACGTTGCCGATCCCGTCGATGTGCACTGATCCCGAGGTAACCAGGCCGGGCTTGGGTACCGCGTTCATCAGGGCCAGCGCGAGTGTTGACTTGCCCGATCCCGATTCGCCGACCAGCCCGGTAATCTTGCCGGGTGTCAGGTCAAGTGACACGTGCGAGACCGCCGGCAGTTCGCGCCCCCCGGCCGGGAAGGCGACCGTGAGGTCGGACACGGCGACCCCGGCGGGCCTGGTGCGCTGCTCGGCAGCCGTCAGGTGCGCCGTCATCAGATCTCCCGCAGCCGCGGGTTGAACCACTCGTCGACCGCGTTCAGGAGCAGCACGATGGCCAGGGTCAGCAGCAGGATGCAGATCAGCGGGGAGAGCAGGTAGGTGAGCGCCTGCGGGCTGGTGACCGCCCCGGCGGAGAACACCGCGATGTTGAGCATGACCCCCCAGTTGCTGGTGTTGAACGGCACGACCCCCAGGAAGAACAGGCCGACCTCCGCGTAGATCGCGCCGGTGATCGACAGCAGCAGGTTCATCGCGATGTATGGCGCGACGTTGGGCAGGATCTCCCGCCAGATGATGTGCCTGCCTGGCAGGCCAAGTCCGCGCGCCGCCTCAAGGAAGCTGCGCTCGCGCAGCGACAGCGTCTGCGAGCGGACGGCGCGGGCCAGCCCGCCCCAGCCGACGATGCCGAGCACCAGCCCCATCGAGTATGGCGAGCCGAAGTCCCACACCGTGGACAGTACGATCAGCAGCGGGAAGCCCGGAATGGTCAGGACGAAGTCGGTCACCCGCATGATGGACGAGTCCGCCAGGCCGCGGTAATACCCTGACGCGAGCCCGGCTGCGGTGCCGATGGCGATCGTCACCGCAGCCGCGATCACCGCCGACAGCAGCACGTAGCGGGCGCCGGTGACGATGAGCGCCAGTACGTCAGTGCCCTCGAAGTCGGTGCCCAGCGGGTGGGCCAGGCTGGGCCCGGCGTAGATCGCGCTCGGGTCGATCGGCAGGTTCCTGGGGTACAGGTATGGCCCGATGATCGCCATCAGCGTGAATAGCGCGATGACGGCGAAGCCGAATACCCGGCCAGGGGTGCGGAGGAGGAGCCGCCAGCGGCCCCGGCGGCGACGGCGCACCGGCGCGGTGGCCGCCCCAGCCTCCTCCGGCAGTAGCGGGATGATCGCGGTCATCGGCTCAGATCCTCCGTACCCGCGGGTCGATGACGCCGTACAGCAGGTCGGCGAGGATGTTGGCGAAGATGACCGCCGTCGTGATGATCAGGAAGGTGCCGGTCATCAGCGGGTAGTCCCGCTTGCCGATGCTTTCGAGCAGCGAGTAGCCGAGCCCGGGATAGTCGTAGATCTCCTCGATGAAGATCGAGCCGCCGAACATGAAGCCGATCGACAGCGCCAGGATCGTGAACAGCGGAAGCATCGCGTTGCGCGCGATGTACCTGGCGACCGTCAATGGTCTCAGCCCGCGCAGTTCGGCCGCGAGGATGAAGTCGTCGCCGAGCACCGAGATCACGCTGGACTTCATTGTCAGCAGCCAGCCGCCGTAGCTGGACAGGGCGTACGCCACGACGGGCAGGAAGGCATGCGTGATCAGCGACCAGATGAAGGGGAGGTTCCAGCCGGGCGCGATCGTCACGTCATAGGGCGCGCCGAACGGGAAGATGGCCCAGATCGTGGTGAAGGCGTAGGCGAGCAGGATCGCGATCACGAACTGGGGGATGCCATGCAACAGCGACCCGGAGACCGACAGCAGGTCGCCGAACTTGGTGGAGCGCCTGATCGCCGCGAGCACGCCGGCGGACACCCCGATCAGGAAGCTGACCAGGATGCCGGAGAGCACCATGATGACCGTCCATGGCGCGGCGGCGGCGACGATGTGGGAGACCGGGACTCCCTCGTAGGAGATCGACCGACCCAGGTTGAAATGGGCAAGCTGCCACAGGTACCGGCCATACTGTACGGGCAGGGGCTGCCTGGGCACGAATCCGTAGAGCAGTGCGGTGGCGGCCTTCGCCTGATTCGGGTTCATCCCGTGCATCAGGTCGTTCTCGTAGGCCACCGTCACCGGATTCCCCGGCATCAGCCGTACGAGGAAGAACGTCCCGCTCGCCACCAGCCAGATCATCACCAGTCCGGCCGCCAGCTTGATGCCCAGTCGGCGTGCCAGCCTCATCAGTCCATCACCCCATTACCGCGGTTTCCTTACCCCAGCCCCGCCCGCCGCCGCCGGCGGGCCTTATGGGCTCGCCCGCCGGCGGTTGGGCTCAGCTGCCAATCAGCCGGGGCAGCCGCTATTTCGGATGCACGTACCCGTAGGTCATCCAGACGCCGGGCGAGGCATTCAGCAGGGCGTTATTGCCGATCGGCCAGTGGGTGAACCGCTTGCTGTTCACGAACTGCACGTTAATGTAGTCCCAGAGCTGGATCACCGGGACGGTGTAGTTCGTGGCCCTGATCAGCTTAGCCATGATCGCGTTCTGCTGGGCTATTCCGCCGCTGCCGGACAGGTTCACCGAGGTGAGCTGGTTGGTGAGCTGGCCGGGGCTGACGGTGCCGAGCCCGGGCACCGAGACGGAGTTCGGCGTGTTCAGGAAGTTGTCGGCGGCGGCGTTCCCGGTCGGGTACCGGTTGAGCCTGGCGCCGCTCGGCACGTAGCCGTCATACGTTCCGTAGATCCTGGAGAAGGTGGAGTACGCGCCCGGACCCAGCGCAATCAGCCAGAACGCGACCGGATAGCTGCCCTTGTAGAGGTTGGTCAGGTAGGTCGCGTAGTCGGGGGCCAGCTTCACGGACGTCGGGATGCCGAAGCTGGTCAGCTCGGACTTGATCACGCTGGAGCCGGCGACCCAGTCGCTGAACCCGGACACATTGCTCAGCGTGATCGTCCATGGCTTGCCGTTCGGCAGGTACCACTGCCCGCCCTTCTGGGTGAAGTGCGCGGACTTCAGCAGCGCCGTCGCCTTCGCGGGATCGGTCGGGTACATGTTGAGTCCGGAGACCTGGCCAGGGGACAGGTAGTCGCTCAGGGCCGAGGAGACCACGCCGGTAGTGGTCTTCGACGGGATGCCGCTGACCGCCTCGCCGACCCTCTGCACCGCCTGGCGGTTGATCACGTAGGCAAGCGCCTGGCGGACCGCCGGAATGCCGTAGGGGTAGACCTTCTGGTCAAAGGCCAGTGCTACCGCGACCAGCGAGGGCGCGACAACCTTGGTGTTGCCCGCAGCGACGACCTGATTGAGCACGTTGGTCGGCATGGAGGTGTAGGGCGCTGCATCGAGCCGGCCGGCCTGCATGTAGCTCCAGATCTGCTGGTTGCCGCTGTAGTGCAGCATGAGCACCTCGGAGGGCCTGATGTTACTGGCCGCGTAGAAGTACTTGTTCTTGACCAGTTCCGCCTCACCGGAATTGATCCGTGCGATCGCGAACGGGCCCGCCGAGATGTCGGTCTTCGGCGCGAACTCGGTGACCTTCTTGCCGATAGTGGTCAGCTGGGTGGTCGCCGCCGCGGCGGCCTTGCCGGTGCCCTGGCTTGCCGCGATGATCGACCAGATACTGGCGGGCAGCAGCTTGCCGTACTCCGAAGCGGGAACCACGGGGTTTTGCAGGATGCCAGACTCGAACTGGTTGTTGCTCGAGCCGGGAATCTGCGTGAACTGAACCGTCTTGGCGTTGATGACCTTGACCGAGCCCAGGTTGTAGGCCTGGACATAGCTCTGGGTGAACCAGATCGCCGCCGAGACTCGCACGTCGCTGGCGGTCACGGGCTTGCCGTTGGACCATCCGGCCTTGGGCTGCAGGTGAACCGTGAGCGTGGTCCCGTCTGGCGACAGCGTCCATGTCTGCGCCAGGCCGGGAAGGGTCTGGTTCGAGTTCGCCGGATCGTTCGCCGTCCATCCCAGGTTCTCGATGTCATAGCCGGGGAACGTGTTGTTCGTTGCGTTGAACGGGTTCATCGGCGCGCCGACTGTGATCGGCGTGGTCTCGTCGATCGCCGTGAACGTGGCCTGGCCGCCGCCGGCGAAAGCGGATGACGAGCACGCGCTCAGGGCGGCCGCCGCGGCCAGGATCGCCGCTGGCACCGCCAGGTACCGCGTTCTCCTGGGGTTCATGACATGTGTTCGTCTGGATTTCATGACATGCGCCCTTGCTGTTGAGGCGTCGATCGCGGGCAGGTCATCCGCTGTGGAGAGGGCAACTGTGCCGCGGCCACCGCATGGCTAGGTAATGGCGGAATGTTACGGCTGCGGCAATTCTTATGTCAATGGATCACATTGGCCGGGCTGGTCACAACTTCGCATCGCACCAGCTGACGCCGGGCTTTGGTGAGCCAGGCGCAGGCTGGCGCATCGTGCCCGGCTCCTGCCGACTCGCCGCGGTCACCGGAGCTGCGCCGCGATGGCAGCGTGTACTTGCTTGCGCAGGCCGCCGACGGAATGACGTGGCCCACGGCCATAGTGCACGGCGTTGGTCAGCAGGACCGCCCACAGCCCGCTGACCGCGTCGATGGACAGGCTGGTGCCGGTGAATCCGGTATGACCCGCGCCGCTGGCCGGCCATCCGTCGCCCATGTTGTCCCACAGGTCGCCGCGCAGCCCCCAGCCAAGGCCCCGGCGCGCCTGACCGCGCCGCTCGCCCCGGGCGGGCAGGCCCTCGGTCTGGCAGCGCAGCGCCTCGGCCCGCAGCGGCGCAGGAAACAGCGCCTCGCCGTTCCCGCCGGTCCACGCAGCGGCGAATCGGGCCAGGTCCGCCGCGCTGCCGAACAGGCCTGCGTGCCCGGCCACGCCGCCGAGCGCCTCGGCGTTCTCGTCGTGCACTATGCCGACCTTGGCTGCGCCCCGGATCACCTCGGTGGCCGCCACCCGGCCCGGTCCGGCGGCACCCGGCCGGAAGGTGGTGTTTGTCATCCCGAGCGGATCGGAGACCACCCGCCGCGTCAGGTCATCAAGCCCGGTGCCGCTCACCACGCTGGCAAGCTCGCCGAGCAGGATGAAGCCGATGTCCGAATAGCAGAACGCCGTTCCCGCGGCACTGACCAGCGGCTCGGCAAGTGCCGCCGCGCGTACGGCCGCGGCGTCCGTCAGGCACTCGTAATACGCGCGGTGATCGGGAAGCCCTCCGGTGTGCGCCAGCAGCTGACGCACGGTCACCTGATCCTTGCCCGCTCCGGCGAAGTCCGCCAGGTATTCGCGCACCGGGCTGTCCAGCCCGATCTCCCCGCGGGCAACCAGGTGCAGCACGCACGGGCCGGTCGCCACGACTTTCGTCAGCGACGCTAGGTCGAAGACCGTGTCCGCGCGCATTGGCTGCTGCCCGGTCGCGTCGTCGCGGGCGTAACCCGCCACGTGCAGCAGCAGCGGCTCGGCGTTGCGCACTCCGGCGGCGAGCACGGCACCGGGGATCAGCCCGTCCGCGACGGCCTGGTCAAGCAGTCCGGCGGCCGACGGCGCGGCACGTCCGCTCATCCCGGCACGCCGAGCAGCACGTCGGCGGCAGCAGCCAGATTCGGCCGTGCCGAGCCCCGGGTGCCGAGATAGCGGCCGGGTGCGAGGGCATGGTCCCTGGTCGTCCCGGTACCGACTATCAGCGCGTCCGGCCTGGCTGCGCGCACCTGCTCGACGAGCCGTCGCTGCCAGGGCTGGCGCTGGGCGTCGCGGACTACGACGACGACTGGCCGGCCTGCCGTCGCGTCCAGCATCGCGTCCAGGTCGGCTCGGCTGACCGGTCCGTCGGGGCTGGCGGCGAGTACCACTTCCTCCGGCCCCTTCGCTCCGGGCGCGGGGACCGGGTCAGCCAGGCGAATACCGGAGACGCCGGGCTCACGCTCGCGCAGCACGTGCAGCAAGCTGCCGGCCGTGTCCTCCAGCAAGGTGCTCGCCCGCCCGCCCGCGTCCAGCACGTATGGCGCATGCCGCAGCGGCACCCCGGTGACGTCCACTACCAGTGCGCGCCGCGCCGCGGCCGCGCTGAGCGAGGCGTCGGGCGGCACTGTCGCGGCGGGTGTTATGCCGGAGCCGTTCGCCCGGCTCGGCCCGCTGGCCTCGCCCGCGACCGCCGCGAGCGCGCGGACCCTGGCCGCGGCCTCCGCGATGCGCTCTCGCGGTATCCGGCCGTCGCCCGCCGCCGCGGCCAGCGCCGCCCGGCAGGCCCGTTGCGCGTCCGGATCCTCCGGCATGCACAGCAGATCGGCCCCGGCGGCCAGCGCCAGAACCGCTCCCTGGGCGCATCCGACCGACGCGTCGATCGCCCTCATGCCCAGTGCGTCCGTGATGATCACGCCGCCGAATCCGAGCTCGCCGCGGAGCACGTCCGTCAGCCATCGGTGCGAGAGCGTCGCCGGCCGGTCGTCGACGTCGGGGAAAACCACGTGAGCGGTCATGATCGTCTGCACCCCGGCGGCGATCGCTGCGCGGAACGGCACCAGGTCACACTCCCGCAACTGCGCCAGCGACCGGCGGATAACCGGGAGGACGAGGTGCGAATCGGCCTCCGCTGCCCCGTGCCCGGGAAAGTGCTTGGCGCAGGCAGCAATCCCGCCGCCCTGCAGGCCTGCGATGAAAGCGACGACGTGCTCGGCTACCTCAGCTGGAGCGGAGCCGAATGAGCGCACGCCTACGATCGGGTTCGCCGGGCTGGCGTCGACGTCGGCCACCGGCGCGAGGTCAAGGTTGATCCCGGCGGGCGCCAGCATCGCGCCGATGCCCGCCGCGACCGCCCTGGTCACGCTGGCATCGCCGCCCGCGCCCAGGGCGAGGTTGCCGGGGTAGGACGATCCGGTCCGCGCCTCGAGCCTGGTGATGTCACCACCCTCCTCGTCGACCGCTATCAGCAGATCCGGCTGGCGACCGCGCAGTTGCGCGGTCAGTGACCTGAGCTGGCCGGGGCCAGCGATGTTCCCGGCGAACAGCACCACGCCGCCGAGGCCGTCATCCAGCCAGCGCAGCAGCCAGTCAGGCGCCACGGCGCCGGGGAATCTGGCCAGCACGCACGCATCGAGGTCGGTCACCGCGGTCGGCCCCATCTCGCCTGTATCAGATGTACCTATCACTGTTGTCAATCAGTCAATTAGTAACATAACATAGCCCGGTGCGCATTCGACCCGCCGACCCGGCGGCCGACGCGACAGCGATGGCCGCGCTGTGCGCCGAGTCGCTGCCGTTCGACCCCGACGCCGGGGACCTGGCCTCGATCCTGACAGCGCCGCGCGAGTCCGGATCGACGGTGATCCTTGTCTGCGAACGGGAGGGAATCGTCTGCGGGCTGGCCTGCGGGACGCTTCGCCGAACCCCCGAGGGAACAGTCAGAGGGCACGTGGACCTGCTCGCGGTCGCGCCGGCGCATCAGGGGCAGGGAACTGGCGCCCGGCTGCTCAGTGCGCTGGAGGATTTGCTCAGGGACGGCGGTGCCGCGACGATCCGGATCGGTCACAACTTCCCCGTCTATCTCTGGCCCGGCGTCGACCCTCGCTATACGGCGATGACGTGCCTAGCCGAGCGGGCCGGCTACCGCCGGTACCAGGATGAGGTGAACCTGGTGGCCGACCTCGCCGGGGCGCGGCTGGCGACGGCTGTCGCCGAGCAGCGGCTGGCGGCTGCCGGGATCACGGTGCGGCGAGCCTCGCCGGATGAGGCCGGCGCGCTGCGTGCCTGGCTGGCCGGCGGCCCGTGGGGAGCCTCGGGGTGGCCGGATGAGGCCGCGCGCTCCGTGACCGGCGGACGGGGCGGCTGCCATGTGGCCGTGCGCGACGGCCGCTACGTTGCATTCGCCTGCCACGGCAGCAACCGGCGCGGGTACTTCGGCCCGATGGGAACCATGCCTGCCGAGCGGCGGCACGGCCTCGGATCGGTGCTGCTCCGCCGCTGCCTGGCCGACATCGAGGCCGGGGGTCTGACGACGGCGCAGATCGGCTGGGCAGGCCCGGTCCGGTACTATGCGCGCGCCGTCGGCGCCCGCATCGACCGGGTGTTCTGGCTGTATGAGAAGGAGCTATGAGGTGAGGGTCACACCAGGCATCGGAAGACTCCTGGGCGATCACGCCACCTCAGCGCGCGCGAAGTCGGGCAAGCGGGTCGCGCTGCTCGGCCACGCCGCGAGCGTGCTAACTGACCTGACCCCCACTCTGGACGCGCTCGCGGGCGCAGGCGTGCGGGTGGTAGCCGTATTCGGGCCCGAACACGGCTACCGGGGCGCCCAGCAGGCCGGCCTGTCGGAAGGCCACGCTATCGACGAGGCAACGGGCGTCCCGGTGCTTGACGGCTACCTGCGGCCGATGGCCGAACTGCTCGCGCAGGCGAGTCCGGACGTCGTCATCGTCGATGTGCAGCACGCGGGCGCCCGGTTCTACACCTACGAGTCCTCGGTGCATGACCTGATCGCCGCCTGTGGTGCCTCCGGCACCCGGATCATCGTGTGTGACCGGCCCAACCCAGTCGCGGGAGCCATCTCCGGGCCGGTGCTGGACACGCGCTTCGCCTCGTTCGTCGGTCGCGCCGCGATCCCGCTCAGGCATGGGATGACGCTCGGCGAGCTTGCGCTGCTGTTCGCGCGCATTCACGCCGTGGCCGATCTGGTTGACGTGGTGCCCATAGCGGGATGGACGCGGTCTGCCTGGTATCGCGACACGGGGCTGCCATGGGTGCCGCCGTCACCGAACCTGCCAACGGCCGCGAGCACTCTGTGCTACCCAGGGATCTGCCTGATGGAGGGCACCAGCCTGTCCGCGGGCCGTGGCACCACAACGCCGTTCGAGGTGACCGGCGCACCCTGGGCGGACGCCCGGCTGGCCCGCTGCCTGCGCGCGCTGGCGCTGCCCGGCGTGGCGTTCCGTGCCGCCGACTTCATCCCGCAGTTCGACCGTTACGCCGGGCAGCGGGTCAGCGGAATCCAGCTGCACGTGACCGACGCCGCCAGCTTCGACCCGCTCCGGTGCGCGCTGGAGATCATCGCCGCCGCGACCCGCCTGTGGCCGGACCGCCTGACCTTCCGCGATGAGCACTTCGACCGGCTGGTCGGCACCGACCTGGTGCGGCTCGCGTTGCTGGACGGGGTCGCGCCCGCCGACATCGTCGCGAGCTGGGACGGCGAGCTGGCGGGCTTCGCCGAGGCGCGCGAGCCGTGCCTGCTCTATGACTAGGCGGCAGTTCTCGCGCGAGCGCGGCAGAGGCCGGCCGTCACCGATGACGATCCGGCGAGCGGGCCGCGCGCACCGTCGGCGGCTCACGGTCCTCGGCTGTAATGCCGGCCCGTCGGCGCACGGCATCGACGTCGCGTGCGCTGACCTTGAGCTGCCCGGCAGCAAGCCGCGGTGCGCTTACCCGGGCTGCATGTCGGTACCGTCCGGGGGTGGTTCGCTTCGTGGGCAGGTCCTGGCCGCGCTGGATCGGCTCGCCGGGCACCATGCGGGTACTATCGCCGGACCTGGCCCCGCGGCGCCGGGCGCCCGTACTGCAGCGAGCGCTGCCTGCCGGGCCTGGCGCTGCCCCGCGTGAGCGTGCTGACCAGCGCTGCTGGGCGTCTCCGGCCGGACTAAGGAGGCGCTGGGGTTCACCGTCCTTGGCTTCCTGACCTCGGACGGCGCTGCCGCCACACTGCGCGTCACGGGTGCGCGGCATCCGGTCCTGCTCGGCTCGATCGCGCCGCGGGCAGGGCCGCTGCGGCTGCCCGAGCCTGCCCGGCTGCCTCGCGATCCGCTGGTGCTGCGGCTGACCCCCGTCCAGGCAGGGAGGGATGGCCGGTGACCTGGCACTGGCCGGTGCCCGGTCCACCGGTCCCGTGCTCGGCGTGGACGCCGGCGGCACCGGAACTCGCGCGGTGCTCCTGGTGGACGGGACGCCGACCCAGACGCTCACCTCCGGACCAGCCAACTACCTGCTGCACAGCGATGGGCCAGAGCGCCTCGCGGTGCTCATCCGCTAGCCGGAGTTTCCTAGATAAGTTGATCTTGAGCGTGTTTCGGCTGGTCAGCGGGTGTGATGGGCCTGGTGTGGTGTATTACCCATGTCAGCGCCTGGGGGCGTAGCGCTGGAGTCCGAAGATGTCGCTGAGCTTGTCCT
>DAHVAR010000180.1 GCA_027314515.1 Actinomycetota bacterium | reverse complement strand
GCTGCGCCAGCCCGCTGTCAAGCTGGTACCTGGGCAACCGCCGGGCCGGTGCGGCCGCGGTAAGTACGCTCACTCCGTGCTCCTCCCCGATGACTGACATCGGACACCATGCCCCCGCAGGCCGGCCGGCCGCCTCACCCGCGGCGGGTGAGAGCCCAGAACGCGGTGCCGCTAACAGTTCCCCGGCACTGCCGTTCCGCCGGCGCCGGCCGCCAGCTCTGCTGCCCGCCGTGCTAGTCGGCGCACCGGACGGGTCAGCCGGTGAGGAGTCCGCGGATGGCGGCAGCGATCTCGCCGGCGTGCGTCTCTATCGCGAAGTGACCGGTGTTCAGCAACTGGACCTCCGCGTCCGGGATGTCTCGCCGGAACGCTTCGGCGCCGGCCGGCCGGAAGAACGGGTCGTTACGGCCCCAGATGGCCAGCAGCGGCGGACGGCGGGTTCTGAAGTATTCCTTGAATGCAGGGTAGAGCGCGACATTGCTCGCATAGTCGAGAAACAGGTCCAGCTGAATCTCGTCCGCGCCCGGGCGAGCCAGGTAATGGTTATCGAGGGTGTAACCGTCGGGCGAGACAAGCGACGGGTCGGCCGCCCCGTGGGTGTACTGCCATATCGTCGTCTCGGGCTGGATCATCGTGCGGATCACGTCGCGGTTGGCCTGCGTGGGCTCGCTCCAGTACGCGCGAATGGGATTCCAGCCGTCACTAAAGCCTTCGGTATAGGCGTTGCCGTTCTGGGAGACGATCGCGGTGATCCGGTCCGGCCGCCGTACGGCTAGCCGGAAGCCGGTCGGGGCGCCGTAGTCGAACACATAAAGCGCGTACCGGTCGAAGCCGATTACGTCGGTGAAGCCTTCGAGCACATCGGTGAGCGCTTCGAAGGTGTAAGTGAAACGGGTCCCGGCCGGCATGTCGGACTGCCCGAAACCCAGCAGGTCCGGCGCGACGACATTGAAGCGGTCCGCCAGTTGCGGGATCAGGTCCCGGAACATGTGACCGGCACTGGGCAAGCCATGCAGCAGCAGCAGCTTCGGTGCGTCAGAAGGTCCTGACTGACGGTAAAAGACCTTCAGCCCCGTCACGTCGACGGTGTGGTAGGTCGTCCGCGACCGGTAGGCAGTCCGGGTCATGCTTGCCTCCCCTGTGCCTCAGCACCCAGTTGTCCTCAGCTCACCCAGTTGTCGGCACATAACGAGCGGCCAGATCAGCCCGTGCGGGTCGGGCTCGAGTTTCGGTGCCTTCGGGTGCGGCTGTCCGCGATAGAAGACGTCGCCGACGGTCTCGCCTTCGTCGGGTGCGAGCGCGGCGACGTCGTCCGCCAGCGAGGCCAGCGGCAGCGGCGCCGCGACGACACTGATGCCGTCAGCCGTTAGCGCGCCGATCACCTTGCGCCAGCTGGATCCGTCGGCCCAGGCGCCAGGCACGAGTACCACGTCGACGCGGTTGGCGGGCATTGTTCGGCTCCTCTGCTCAGTGCCGGCCCGGATGGACTGCCGCATCATTTGAAATAGCTGCGGATTCCCCGCTCTTGCGGCGTTGCTGCGGCGGCGCTTGTGCATTCGAGCCGCATGCTGCGAGTTGCACAGGATGCACGATGCTGTCACCCCGTTGCGATGCGGCGCTGACAGACGGCCAGCGACAATGCCCCGGGCCGGATACCCCACGGTTCAGCTGAACTTCTCTGCAGCTTAACCCGCTGGCGAGCCACGCCCGGCAGGCGGGAGCGGCACTTTGCGAATGCAGTGCAGAGCCGTCCGAAGCAGGGCGGCGTGTGACATAGATCGCGCCGTAAAGCCGGACGAAAACGTTGCGACCGCGGCTTGTACCGGGAAGAGGGGAGAGCATAGGTGAGCAGCAGCAGCCTGACCGCCCTGATCGTTCTGGTTACCCTGATTCACATCGCTGCGTTCGCGGTCATGATCGTGATCCGGGTCCGGCGGAACGAGGTCGATGGCACCATCGGCAGGAGCGCGCTGATCACGCCATGCTCGGTATGCGGCGAGCCAGCGACCCACCGAAGCTATGACGGGCTTGACCCGAACGAGCAGCGAGACCCGCATACCGGCCGGGCTTACTCCACGGACATGGCTCACTACCAGCCGGTGTGCGCGGCCCACTGACATCTGACCGAGCAGTTACACGGCTGCGGCGCGTTAGCCTCGCATGGACTAGGCCGACTCCGGTCGGAGCACCTGAAGTCCAGTCGACGGGATTGACCGGACATGCGGCTTTTGCCTAGCTCGCTGTTGCGCCTTCGGCGAACTCAGCCGGGATCTCGCCGACGGCCACCTGACGGCCGTCGCCGCCAGGCGGCAGCCGGGGTCGCGGATCCTACGATGAGAAAATGGAAGACATGCCGGCCCGCGCGCCAGGGCCTCCCGGTCAGCATCCGCCGGTGGCGGCTCCAGACGCCAGGCCGCGTGCAGCGATTATGACAGTCGATGACGACCCGGAAGTCTCGCGTGCGGTAGCCAGAGACCTTCGCCGCCAGTATGGCGAGCAGCACCGGATCGTCAGGGCAGAGTCCGGCGAAGCGGCCCTGGACGCGCTACGGCAGATGAAGCTGCGCGGTGACCTGGTGGCGGTAATCCTTGCCGACTACCGGATGCCGCAGTTGAACGGCATCGAGTTCCTTGAGCAAGCGATGGACATCTACCCCGGCGCCCGCCGCGCCCTGCTGACCGCTTACGCCGATACGGGCGCCGCCATCGACGCGATCAACGTCATCGACCTCGACTACTACCTGCTCAAGCCGTGGGACCCGCCTGAAGAGAAGCTCTATCCGGTGGTGGATTCGCTGCTCGAGGCCTGGCAGTCCGAGGACCACCGGCCGGTGCCCGAGACGAAAGTAGTCGGCCACCGGTGGTCGGCGCGCTCGTCCGAAGTGCGCGAGTTCCTCGCCCGCAGCCAGGTGCCGTACCGCTGGTACTCGACCGACCAGCCGGAAGGGCACCGGCTGCTGGAGGCCGCGCAGGCCGACGCCCAGCGGCTGCCCATGGTGATCACGCCCGACGGCAACGTGCTCATCGAGCCGTCCGAGCCAGACCTGGCTCGCCATGTCGGCCTGGCGACGACTCCGTCCACTGACTTCTACGACCTTATAGTGATCGGCGGCGGGCCGGCCGGGCTGGGCGCCGCCGTCTACGGAGCATCCGAGGGCCTGCGCACGGTGCTGGTGGAGCGAACGGCAACTGGCGGACAAGCGGGGCAGAGTTCACGGATTGAGAACTACCTGGGCTTCCCGGACGGCGTCTCCGGCGCCCAGCTGACCGGCCGGGCGCGGCGTCAAGCCCATAAGTTCGGTGCTGAGGTGCTCACCGCCCGCGAGGTCGTCGGCCTGGAGGTGACCGGCTCTGCACGGACGGTTCACTTCGCGGACGGCACCGCCATCAGTGCGCACACGGTCATCCTGGCGACCGGGGTTGCCTACCGGCAGCTGACGGCGCCAGGACTGCCCGAGCTCACCGGGCGGGGTGTCTACTACGGAGCGGCGCTCACCGAGGCGACCAGCTGCGCTGACGATGACATCTACATCGTGGGCGGGGCTAACTCGGCCGGCCAGGCCGCCGTCTACTTTGCCAAGCGAGCGCGGTCCGTCAGCCTGCTTGTGCGTGCCAGCTCGCTGCGGAGGTCAATGTCCCACTACCTCATCGAGCAGGTCGCGAACAACCCGGCGATCGATGTCTGCACGTGCTGCGAGGTCGTCGCTGCGGACGGATCCGATCATCTGGAGCACCTGACGCTGCGCGACAGCAACACCGGCGCCACGCGCAAGGTGCCGGCCCAGTACCTGTTCGTCTTCATCGGCGCGGCGCCGCTCACCGACTGGCTTGACGGTGTGGTGATCCGGGACGGCCACGGCTTCGTCCTGGCCGGCCCCGATCTGCTGGAGGAGGGGAAGCCGCCGCCCGGCTGGCCGCTAGAACGACCGCCCTATCATCTCGAGAGCAGCGTGCCCGGCGTGTTCGTGGCTGGGGACGTGCGCGCCGAGTCCGCCAAGCGAGTCGCCTCAGCGGTCGGCGAGGGCGCCATGGCGGTGATGCTCGTGCACCGTTACCTGGAGAGGGTATGACGCCGACAGACCCGGCTGGAGCCGGGCCAACTGTCGCGGGGCCTGCGCCGGACCGGCCAGCCCCAGCACCGTGCAGCGCCGCGGACCTGCGCGGCCTGTTCCTGTTCGAGAAACTCACCGAGGAGCAGCTCGCCTGGCTCTGCCGCGAGGGACGGGTGCAGGTCGTCGAGCCTGGCATCGTCTATGCCGAAGGCGAGCCGGCCGAGTTGTGGTACGTGCTGCTGTCCGGAACCGTGGTGCTCTCCCGCCGGATCGGGACCGATGACGTCGAAACGACCAGGACATCGGCTCCGGGTGTCTACGCCGGCGCGTTCTTCGCCTACCTCGGCGACCGGGTAGCTCAGGTGTACAACAACACCATGCGGGTCACCGAGCCCTCGCGGTTCTTCGTGCTCGAGGCGGCCAAGTTCGCCCAGCTGATGACCGACTGGTTCCCGATGGCGGTACACCTGCTCGAGGGCCTGTTCTTCGGTACCAAGAGCACTCAGGAGGCCATCGGGCAGCGGGAGCGGCTGCTGGCGCTCGGCGCGCTGTCGGCCGGCCTGACCCATGAGCTGAACAACCCGGCCGCCGCCGCGGTCCGCGCTACCGCCAGCCTGCGCGAGCACGTGGTCAGGCTGCGCCGGAAGCTCCCGGCTATCGCCAGCGGCCAGCACGACGGCGCGCTGATCACCTTGCTGGTGAAGCTGATCGACGACGCCGCCGACCGGGTCGCGATCGCGCCGGGGCTGGGTCCGCTGGAGACCGCGGACCTGGAAGAAGCCGCGACCGACTGGCTAGACGACCACGACATCAGTGACAGCTGGCAACTCGCCCCTGCCTTGGTGGCGGCCGGCCTCGGCACCGGCGAACTCGACCAGATCGCGGCCGCGGTCGCGGGCGCCGGCAGCGGCGCCGGCCTGGCTGGCCCCTTGCGCTGGCTTTCCGACACGGTCGAGACCGAACAGCTGCTGACCGAGATCACCGACTCGGCCGCGCGCATCTCGTCTTTGGTGGGGGCGGCGAGGCAGTACTCGCAGCTGGATCGCGCCCCCTACCAGGTCGTTGACGTCCACGAACTGCTCGACAGCACGCTCGCCATGTTGTCGGGCAAGATCGGGGACGGCATCACGGTCGTCCGGGATTACGACCGGAGCCTGCCCCGCGTCCCGGCGTTTCCCGCCGAGCTGAATCAGGTCTGGACGAATTTGATCGACAATGCGGTTTCTGCGATGAGCGGGTCGGGCACTCTCACCGTCCGGACCGCGCATGACCGCGATCGGTTGCTGGTCGAGTTCGGTGACACCGGCCCCGGCGTGCCCGCGGAGATCCGCGACCGAATCTTCGAGCCGTTCTTCACCACCAAGCCCGTTGGTCAGGGCACCGGACTGGGGCTCGACATCTCCTACCGGATCATCGTCGGCCGGCATCACGGAGATTTGCGAGTCGAGTCCGTGCCCGGCGACACCCGGTTCCGCGCCTGGCTTCCGATCACCGCGTCCGGCGTTTCATAGCCCTGCCCGGCGGTGCCTGGCCCGGCCGAACTCGCCCGATCAGGACCGCCACGGCGGGATCACGTCAGTGCTGCCAGGGCGGCGGCAGGCGAAGGCAACGGTGCGCGATCCGCGATCCTTCCCGGACGTGATGCCCGGCAGCGATTGCGCGGCGAACCCGGCGGCGGCTAGCAGCCGGAGCCAGGCACCGCGGCTGAACGAGCCGAGCCGGTGTGCTTCCGGCACCACCCGGACTGTGCCGTCCGCCTCGCGCAAGGTG
>DAHVAR010000069.1 GCA_027314515.1 Actinomycetota bacterium | reverse complement strand
ACGCCTCGGTCCGGTCGGCCAGCACCGCCGTGGAGGCCACCTTCCTGCCCAGGTGCTCACGGATGAAACCGACCACCCCCAGCTCGCGCTGCAGCTTCGGCACATACAGGTTGCAGTACATCCGGTCGATGCACTCCAGCTCGAAGACCACGTGCTCGCTGAGCACATCGGCGGCAGATCGCGGTAGCGTCATCACAAGCTCCGGCCGGACGACTCGGCCCTAGCGGCCACCTACCGCCCAGGCGGTCAATAGCGGGACACATGTCAATAACGGCCCGGCTGCCACCACAGGTCTCGCTGCGCCGGGGCGAAGGCCCCGCTAGAACTTGAACAGGTCGACTTGACAGGGAACACGAACGCGCGGGCGATCTCTCGGAACCGGCGTCTGCCGCTGTGGCGGAATCGGGACTACCGGCTGCTGTGGGCGGGCAACCTGGTGTCCTCGGTCGGCAGTTCGACCGTCGTGATAGCGCTGCCGCTGCTGGTCCTGGCAATAACTGGCAGGCCGTTGCAGGCTGGCGGGGTCGCCGCGGTAGAGACTGTCCCTTTCATCGCGCTGAGCTTGCCGATCGGTGTCATGGCCGACAGGTATCCGCGCCGCAGGGTGTTGCTGTTCGCTGGCGTGATCTCCATGCTGGCGAGTTCGATCATCCCGATTGCTTACTACCTCGGTAACCTGACCATCGGCCTGGTGTACGCGGTCGCGGCTGTGGTCGGTTGCGGCAGCGCCCTGGACCAGATCGCACAGGTTGCGGTGCTGCCGAAGCTCGTGAGCCAGGAGCAGATCGGCGCTGCCTCCGGGCAGTCGGAACTGATCTTCAACCTGTCCGCTGTTGCCGGGCCGCCGGTTGCCGGGCTGCTCCTTGCGGGCGGTCATCTTGCCGTGCCGTTCATCATCGACTCGATGTCCTTTGGCGTGCTGGCCCTGGCCGTGAGCATGATCCGCTCTGACCTCGACCCGGACAAGCCGGCCGGAGGCGTGCGCTGGCGCGATGAGATCCTGGTCGGCTTCCGGACCCTGGCCAGGTACAAGACCCTTCGCGCGCTCAGCATCATGACGCTGACTGGCGATTTCCTGTTCTCGGGCATCACGGTGCTGATGACTGTCCTGGTCAAGTCTCGTGGCGCATCTCCCTCGATCATCGGCGCTGTCTTCGCCATCGCGGCCGTGGGCGGCATCATCGGCGCGCTGACGGCAACCCGGTTCGAGCGCGCCGCTGGCCTAGTACCGTCGGTCATGCTCCGCAGCTGGGCGACCGCCCTGTTGTTTCCGCTGCTGGCAACGGGCGTCCCGCCGATCACGCTCGGGGTCATCTGGGCGCTGATGAGCGTGATGATCGCCTACATGAACGTGACACAGATGCGGCTCACCATTAGCTTGGTGCCGCCGGAAGTCCTCGGCCGGACGCAGTCGATCGTCACGTTCGCCTCCTTTGCCGTGCTGCCCATCGGAGCCGTGTTCACCGGCGCCCTGCTGCAGTACGCCGGGCCTGACGGAACCGTGCTTACCTTCACCGGGATCCTGGCGGCAGTCGCCATTTACAGCACCCTCAGCCGTGACCTCCGTACGCCAATCGCAACGGTCCGGTAGACCGGAGCTAATGCCACACATCAGCCAATCCCGGCAGCTGCAAATCTCGGCGACTCTCGGCCAGGTTCAGCCAAGGGTGGCCGAAGACCATCGCGGCAGCGACGCGAAGCGCCCTTGGCGGGTTCTGGCCGACGCCGGACAATAGTCAGCGGGGATGAGCCACCTGATCACTGCGGCCGCCTGCGTCCAGCTCGGCGCGCCCGTGCGCGCGGGGGCTCAAGCCAGAGCGCGGCGCGGGCAGCGCCGTCGCGGCGGAGCACAGCGCGCAGAGCCGCCTTGATCTAGCCGGAGTTTCCGACGATCTTGCTTATCAGCGGGAGTTTCCGCTGTTCAGGGGTTGCGGACGGGTATTCGGGCGTATGGCCTAACTCTTGGGTACCCACCGCGCCAGGCCGAAGATCTGGTGGAGCTATGGCTAGTGGCCGGTGAGCTCGGTGGTCATGCGGCGTGCTTTGGGCCGGCCGCCGGTGGAGGGGTAGATGAGCACGGTTTCTGCGATGGCGGCGGGCTGGCGGAGTAGTTGGCGGAAGGAGAACTCGGCTTCGGACTGGGACCGGTAGCCGGCGATGACCTCGGCGGCGGGCCAGGGGTCGTGATCGGTGATCAGCACGTGCTTGCCGAAGATCTCTTCCTCCAGCTCGGCCCGGGCCTGCTCGTCGGTGTGCCAGGTCAGGCGCAGGTCCTTGGGCTGGTCTCCGGTTAGTTCCCAGCAGATGACGCGCCGCACCCGGGGCCTGGCGGTGATCTGCCTGCCCGATCTACTGAGATCTGAGCGCTATGGCATGACTTGGTCGATGGCGACACCGTAAAGGGTCGCCAGGAGCCTGCCCGCAAGATAGATGGCGCTGCGCAGGTCGATGTCGCTGACTGTCATACTGCCGCCCTGGCTGGATGCCGCGGTAACGGCTCGTCGCAGGTCCGCGAGCTCGCTGGCGATCGGGGGCGCCGCCCGCAGCCGCCCGGCTGCGCCGGCAGGCCACCGCTCTTCCGGCAATTCCGACAGCCTGGCTAGCTCTTGCAGCGCATCGGCCCGGCGCAGGAGAAGCCGCCAGTCCGCGTCCTTGTCTGCTGCGCTGGCGTATGGCCGGGCCAGGTCAGGCGGCGCCAGCGGCATGGAAGTCTCTCTCGGCGGCGTCAAAGCCGCCCACGTCACGGTGCACGAACGCGAACGCGGTATGCACATCGACATCAGGCGCACGATCCTCCGGGCCGTCCTGGGCGAGACCGCGCCCCAGCAGCTCGGCGATGGTGATCGTGGCCGCCTGCCCGTCGGGGAAAACGGCCCGCAGCTCAAGCTCGCCGCCCATCGCCTGCACGTAGCTGCGCAGCGTCGACAGGTACAGGTCCGCCTGGTTCTCCACCCGGCTGATCTGAGCCTGGCTGACACCCAGTGCCGCGGCCAGCTGCGCCTGGGTCAGCCGGCGGGCCTGGCGCAGCTGGGAAAGCGTGCGCCGGTAGTCCTCCTCCCGGCGGTCACGCTCTGCGCGCGCCTCCGCGGCCCGCCGCGCAAACCTCCGGATCGGTCAGCCGCGCCCTGCGCTCAGCGGTCCAGGAACGATGTCCGGTCACGGCAGCAACCCCTCCTTGCGAAGCTCGGCAAGATAGACGTCATACAAGTCATCAGCTTCCGGCACGGTCACGTCATACCAGGCGTTCCAGGCCGAGTTCTCGCTCTTGTCGCCGCCCAGCAACAAGATCGCCGTACGGCACGGATCGAAGCAGAACAGCACTCTCAGTTCCTTGTCACCTGCTGGTACCCGAAGTTCCTTCATGTTGTGATGTCGGGAGGTCACGATTTCCCCGGCATAGGGCCGTCTCATCAAGGGCCCTTCTAACGCTAGGACATCGATCACGGCGTCAAGCCGGATGATGCGCCGACCGAAGATCAGTCCGACCTGGTCGGGCCGGTCGTGACAGTAGAAGTACCACTGGGTGACCACCGGCTGGCCCGGGTGCTCACGGATGAAACCGACCGCCCCCAGCTCGCGCTGCAGCTTCGGCACATACAGGTTGCAGTACATCCGGTCAATGCACTCCAACTCGAAGACCACGTGCTCGCTGAGCACATCGGCGGCAGATCGCGGTAGGTCATGACAAGCTCCGGCCGGACGACTCGGCCCCTAGCGGCGCTCAGGCTCCGACCGCTGACCGCAGCGCATCGGCGCGGTCGGTCCGCTCCCAGGCGAAGTCGGGCTCCTCTCGGCCGAAGTGGCCGTACGCGGCCGTCTGCGCGTAGATCGGGCGCAGCAGGTCCAGGTCGCGGATGATCGCGGCCGGCCGCAAATCGAAGACCTGCAGCACGGCGTCCTGGATCCGCTCTACCGGCGCCCGCTCGGTGCCGAAGCACTCCACGAACAGGCCCACCGGCTTGGCCTTGCCGATCGCGTAGGCGACCTGCGCCTCGCAGCGGTCCGCCAGGCCTGAGGCCACGACGTTCTTGGCCACCCAGCGCATCGCGTAGGAAGCGCTCCGGTCCACCTTCGACGGGTCCTTGCCGGAGAACGCGCCGCCGCCATGTCGGGCCATGCCGCCGTAGGTGTCGATGATGATCTTGCGGCCGGTCAGCCCGGCGTCACCCATCGGGCCGCCGATCTCGAACCTGCCGGTGGGGTTCACCAGCAGCCGGTAGCCGGCCGTGTCAAGGTCAAGGCTGGCCAGCACTGGCTCGACCACATGGTCGCGAATGTCCGGTGCAAGCAGCCCGGCCAGGTCGATGGCCGGCGCGTGCTGAGTGGAGACGACCACAGTGTCGAGGCGTACCGCCTCGTCACCGGCGTACTCGATGGTGACCTGAGTCTTGCCGTCTGGCCGGATGTAGGGCACTTCGCCATTCCGCCGCACCTCGGCCAGCCTGCGGGCCAGCCGGTGCGCGAGCATGATCGGCAGTGGCATGAGCTCCGGGGTGTCCCGGCATGCGTAGCCGAACATCAGCCCCTGGTCCCCGGCGCCCTGCCGGTCCAGTTCGTCGGATCCCTCGCCTTCGCGATGCTCGACGGCGTCTCCCACGCCGAGCGCGATGTCGGGCGACTGGGAGCCGATCGACACCTGCACGCCGCAGGTGGATCCGTCAAAGCCCTTGGCGGAGGAGTCGTAGCCGATCTCGAGGATCTTTTCCCGGATGATGCCCGGTATGTCGACATAAGTGTCGGTCGTCACCTCGCCCGCCACATGGACCTGACCAGTGGTGATCAGTGTCTCGACGGCCACCCTGCTGTGGTGGTCGCCCTTAAGCATCGAGTCAAGGATGGCGTCGCTGATCTGGTCCGCCATCTTGTCAGGATGGCCCTCAGTGACGGACTCGGACGTGAAAAGACGACGAGCCACTAGACACCTTTTCTTTCACTTGAGCTTCGTGCCAGCAGTTTCACCACGGCATAGCCGCAGGTCAATTCCGGCGTGAGCCTGGCCCTTGAGCCATGGCTCACCGCGCGTCCGCTGGTGATCTGTCCAGGATCCACGCCGAATTGTACCGGCGCAGGGTTCATGGCGCAGGCCGGGGCTCGGGAAAAGCGCGGTTAGCCGAGCCGCGCGGCCACTTCGTCCCAGATCGCGTCGGAGATCTCGTCCTTCGGCGCGCGGGGCAGCTTAATCTGGCTGCCATCGGCACCAAGCACGGTGGCCTCGTTGTCCTCGGTTCCGAACGCCAGCCCGTTCCCGACCTGGTTCACGACCAGCAGATCGCACCCTTTGCCCGTCAGCTTGGCGCGACCGTTCGCCAGTACGTCCCCGGTCTCGGCGGCGAAGGCGACGATCAGCTGGCCCGGACGGCTGCGGGCCGCCACCAGATCGCGGACGATATCCGGGTTCTCGGCGAGCTCGATCGGAGCTGGCGCGCCGCCGGACTTCTTGATCTTGGCGGGGCTCCGGGTAGCGGGCCTGAAGTCGGCAACCGCAGCGGCCATCACGATCACGTCGGCGCTCCCGGCTTCAGCCAGCATCGCATCGCGCAGCTGGCTGGCCGAGGTGACCCGGATGACGCGAGCGCCTGCCGGGTCGGGCAACTCGGCATTGGCGGCCACCAGCGTCACCGTGGCGCCACGGCTCGCTGCCGTGCGGGCTAGCGCGTAGCCCTGCTTGCCGGAGGACCAGTTGCCCAGGTAGCGGACCGGATCGAGGTCTTCCCTCGTGCCCCCTGCCGAGACCAGGATCGTGCGGCCCGCCAGATCCGGCACCATCGCCGCGGTGCCTCTGGCCAGTACCCGCCGCACCACCGAGAACAGCTCGGCTGGCTCGGGGAGCCGGCCCGGACCTGAGTCCGGTCCGGTCAGCCTGCCCGACGCGGGGTCGAGGACAAGGCAGCCACGGCTGCGCAAGGTGGCAACGTTAGCCCTGGTAGCCGCGTGCTCCCACATCTCGGTGTGCATCGCGGGCGCGAAGATCACCGGGCAGCGCGCCGTCAGCAGGGTCGCGGTCAGCAGGTCATCGGACCTGCCGGCGGCGGCGCGAGCCATCAGGTCCGCGGTGGCGGGCGCAACGATGACCAGGTCGGCCTCCTGGCCGAGGCGAACGTGCGGAACCTCGTGCACCGATTCTTGCGGGCTGGTCAGCACGGGCTGGCCGGATAGCGCCGCCCAGGTAGCGGCACCGACGAAATCAAGGGCCGCCGGGGTGGGCACAACGCGAACGCGGTGACCGGCCTCGGTCAACAGCCGAAGCAGCTCGCAAGCCTTATAGGCGGCAATCCCGGCAGCTACCCCGAGAACGATGCGCACGGACAAACCCCTAGCGTGACGATGCCGTCCCGCGGCGGATCAGGCCTGGTCGGGGGCTTCCGCGCTGAGCAGGCGCTCGCTGATCTCGCGCAGCGCGATCGACAGCGGCTTCTCCTGGACCCTGGTCTCGACCAGGGGGCCAACGTACTCCAGCAGCCCCTCGCCGAGCTGGGCATAGTAGGCGTTGATCTGCCGGGCCCGCTTCGACGCCATGATCACCAGGGCGTACTTGCTGTCGACGACGTCAAGCAGATCGTCGATCGGCGGGTTGATGATGCCTTCTATGGTCGGAGTCGCTGCCACCGTGTGCCTTCCAGCTCCGAATTGCACGAAATGCCCTGCCGGACGACGCCACTTTCGGCATCCGCACCCTGGGCCGAAATCAATGCTACCAGCTGCTTGCAGACATCCCCGACCGAAGTGTTGACGAGAGTGATGTCGAACTCATCCTCGGCGGCCAGCTCGGCGCGGGCGGCTTCCAGTCGCCGGGCAATTGTCTCGGCGGACTCGGTATTCCGGCCCGCCAGCCGTCGCTCCAGTTCCGCCCACGAAGGCGGGGCAAGGAATACCAGCAACGCGCCCGGCACCGCAGCCCGGACCTGCCTTGCCCCGGCCACATCGATCTCCAGCAGCGCCGGGACGCCGCGGTCGAGTCGTTCCGCTACCGGCGCACGCGGCGTGCCGTAGCGGTAACCGACGTACCGCGCCGACTCCAGCAGGTCGCCGCGCGCGGCCATCGCGTCGAATTCTTGCTCGGAAATGAAGCGGTATTCCCGGCCGTCCTGCTCGCCCGAGCGCGGCGGCCGGGTGGTCACCGAGACCGACTGCCAGATCTGCGGGCACACGACCCGCAGCCTGGACACCACTGTGCTCTTGCCGACGGCCGACGGGCCGGACAGCACCGTGAGCAGCGCACGGCCAGGGGCGCCGCGGTGCAGCCGAGGCTGCCCGGCTGCCAGCATGCCTGCCGCGCCCCCTTCCGTGCGCCGTCGCTGTCGGTCAGATATCGCCGCCGAACTCGGTTTCCAGGGCACTGCGCTGGTTGGCGCCGAGGCCGCGGACCCGTCGGGACTCAGCGATGCCCAGCCGTTCCATGATCTGCCTGGCACGCACCTTGCCGACGCCAGGCATGGACTCCAGCAGCGCCGACACCTTCATCTTGCCCACCACTTCGTCGGTTTGCCCCTCCTTGAGCACCTGGGGCAGCGTGGTCGAGCCGTGCTTGAGCTTGGCCTTGATTTCCGCACGGTCCTTGCGGGCCTGGGCCGCTTTCTCAAGCGCCGCCGCCCGCTGCTCTGGAGTAAGTGGAGGAAGAGCCACGCGAGGTCACCTCGGGTTTCGTATCGAAAAAGTCGCTCCGCGAGGGGAAACTAGCGACTTCGGACCGCGTCGGCAACGAGAACCCCCGTTTGAGCTGACACAAATTAGCCAATATGACGCCGCGTACGCCACTGTGCACTCAGGGTAGTTGCGTGTGCGCAGGTCGCGCAAGGTTTTCGGCACTTTCTGCGACAGATCGCAGGCCCCCACCTGCGCAGTTTGGTCGGCGCGCAGAAACCCCTGGCACGCCGTTCGCAGAGAACCCGGCGGGAAGTCCGCAGCGAGCGCGGCATGCACGTCGGCGACAAAAGCCCGGCACGAAGCTCGCAAAAGGCCGGAGCGGGCTCAAGCCGGTCGCAGGCTGGCCGCCGGTCTCAGGCGGCCGACGCACTGCGTGCGGGCGTCCGACACACTGTGTGCGGGCCGCCTTGCCGATATGCGGGTGCAGGGCCCGAACAGTCCCGCCAGTCCGGCGGCGCGAATAGCCCCACCCCACCTCGGCTAGGTCGTAAGCCTAGCGGCTCCGCACTCCCCGGCCCTGCGTGCGGAACCGAAACCGGTCACACTGCCTCGCCGGGCCCGGAACCCCCGGAGCCGCCACCCCCGGAGCCGCCACCCGCGGGCCCGCCACCCGCGGCGTAGTGATCACCCCGCCTGCACCTATTGTCCGATCTTTCGCCGCGACCCCTAGTTCTTTTCATCGACTCAGCGCGCTAGGCGGCGCTATATGTCCGATATGCGCGCGCGGAATCGATGAAAAGAGCGGACCCGGCGGGCACTCGACGAGCGCGACCTTCTACGGCATTCCTGGCTGGTGACCCGCGACTCTCCCATCACGCGCGTCCGATCAGCAGGCCGACCGCAAAGCGGTGTGATGACGACCCGTTGCGTGTTCCGCGGTGCACGCCGGGCCGCCCGCTACGGGCTACGTGTGGCTGACTGATCAGACCTCAGTAAAGGTCGCGTAAATGGCCATAGCATGAGGATTTCCGACCGGAAACCCGCGCAGTCGCTAGCGACCTCTGGGAAGCAGGATGTCCGAAGTCATTGCCGACCTGCTCAGTTCCGTGGCTGCGCGCTGGCAGAGCATCGACCCGCTGCTGCCGGACCCGACGTCGGTACCCGACAGCTGTGGCGCCGAGCACACCGTGCCCGCAGCGAACGGCCGGCCCGCGGCCGTCGGCTGGTGCCGTCACCTCCGGCTCGCGCCCGAGTCGGCCGAACTCGCCTGGGGCGCGGCGGCTCAGTTCTGGCTGACCGCGCACGTTGCAGGCGAGCCTGCGGAGCCGGCTATCGGGGCCGCGCTGGACGAGCTGCTAGTCCGCTGGAGTGCGCACCTCGCCGCCGAGCCGACGGCGGCGGACGAGGACAGCCAGGCAGTGATCAGGTGGCCGAGCCGGGACGTGGCCGGCGTGCGGGCACTACTGCGCCACGGCCTGCAGCCGCTCACCGTCATCGCGGCCAGGCCGGCCGGACGACCTGGGCCGGCGGCCGCGCATCGGCCGGCTGACCTGCGACTCCGGATGGCCGACCCTGCTGACGTCGGCGCAGTCACCGCGCTCTGCGTGGAGGTAATCGGCTTTGACCAGTACTTCGGCAGCGTGGCGCTGCATCCGCATACCGCGCGGGCGGAGCGCCAGGCGGCCGAGAAGACCCTAGCCGGACCAGCGCCGTGGACCTGGCTGGCCGAGCGGAACGGACGGGCTGTCGGGCTGCTGGTGGCCCAGCCGCCGGAGCGGGCAGCCTGGATAGCCGCGGCCACCAGGAAGAGCCCGGTCGGCTACCTCGCCACCATGTCGGTGCTGCCGGGTGAGCGCGGATCGGGCGTTGGCACCAGGCTGGTGGCTGAGCTGCACCGTGAACTCGATGCGGCCGGGGTGGCGGTCACCCTGCTCCACCATGCCCAGCTGAATCCGCTCTCCACGCCGTTCTGGAACCGCATGGGCTACCGGCCGCTCTGGACGAGCTGGGAGGTCCGGCCGGCCCGCGCGCTGCGGTGATGCGTTGAGCCAGCGCTGCAGGCGCCGGCGCTGCACTGCTTCACCGGCGTAGACGGGCCAGGACGTGCCGCGGCGGGGCACGCGCCAGCCATCGTCAGGCCGCCAGCCCGACCCGCCAGCCACCAACAACGGCCGGGCGCCAGCCACCAACAACGGCCCGGGCGCCAGCCACCGGCAGGCCGCTCAGCAGCCGCCGGCAGCCCGACCCGCCAGCAAGCGCCAACGCGGGGCGCCAAGCCGCCGTCAGCTGCGGGCCGCGACCGCCTCGGCTCGGCGCAGGGACGCCGCGATAGCCGCGGCCGCCGCACCCGGATCGGCGGCACCGGTGATGGGACGGCCGATGACGAGAAGGTCAGCGCCGGACCGCAGCGCCTCTTCCGGAGTCGCGACCCTGGCCTGGTCGTGCACGTCCGTGCCGGCCGGCCGCACGCCAGGCGTGACCAGCATGATGTCGTCGCCTACCTCGGCGCGCACCGCGGTGACCTCCTGCGGCGAGCACACCAGCCCGCGGGCACCGGCCTCGACCGCAAGCCCGGCCAGGCGCCGGACGGCGTCGCCGACCTGTCCGCTGATGCCCATGCGAGCCAGATCAGCCTCGCTGAGCGAGGTCAGCACCGTCACCGCGACAATCCTTGCGGCCGGGATGGCCTCCGCCGCCGCCCTGATCGCGGCCGCACCCGCAGCTGCGTGCACGGTCAGCAGGGCTGGCCGCAGCCGGGCAACCGCGCGAGCAGCGCCAGCGACCGTCGCGGGGATGTCGTGCAGCTTCAGATCCAGGAATATCTCCGCGCCGCTGGCGCCGCGAACCGACGCGACCACGCTGGGCCCGTACCGCAAGTACAGCTCCAGCCCGATCTTCAGGGCGCTGACGTGCGGCGTGACGAGTCCCGCCCAGCGAGCTGCGGTTTCCAGATCCGGCGCGTCCAGCGCGACGGCGATCGGTGCTCGGCCGGGCATCAGGTCCTCCTCGTTCTGGCGCTGGCGTTCACGAGGCGGCCGGCCAGGGCCGCCTTGGGCTGATGGGCGAGCCCCACGACGTCCGCCAGTCGCTCGACGCCGCGTTCGGTCAGCTCCTCCTCGAGCTCGCGGAGGATCCGTACGCAGGCAGCCGGGTCGTGGAAAATCGTGGTGCCCACGCTCACCATCGAGGCGCCTGCCAGGATGAGCTCGAGCGCGTCCAGCCCGGTCCGGACGCCGCCCATGCCGATGATCGGCACGCCGGGCAGTGCCTCGCGGACCTGCCAGATGCAGCGCACGGCGATCGGCCTGATGGCGGGCCCGGACAGGCCGCCGGTCAGCCCCGCCAGGCGCGGGCGCATCGTGTCGGTGTCTATGACCATGCCCAGCAGCGTGTTGATCATCGACAGGCCGTCGGCGCCAGCAGACACGCACGCCTTCGCGATCGCGACAATGTCCGTGACGTCGGGCGACAGCTTGGCGAACACGGGGATGTCGTACCTCGCCTGGCTGCGGACCGCTTCGATGACGGCCGCGGCGTCAGGAGGACTGCACGCGAACACCTGTCCTCGGTGCTCGACATTCGGGCACGAGATGTTGACCTCGATCGCGGTGACGCCTGCGGCATCCGACAGCCGCGCCGCCAGGTCGGCGTACTCGCCCACGGTGCTGCCGGCGATCGACACCACAGCGCGTGCCCCGCGGGAGAGCAGCCACGGCAGGTCGCGCTTCAGGAATGCGTCGATCCCCGGCCCCTGCAGCCCGATGGAGTTCAGCATCCCGCTCGGTGTCTCGGCCATCCGCGGGGTAGGCCGCCCCGACCGCGGCGCGAGCATCACCGACTTGGTGACGACAGCGCCCAGCCTGGACACATCCATGAACTGGGCAAGCTCGCGGCCAGCGCCGGCGCACCCAGACGCGGTCATGATCGGGTTGGGCAGCTCGACATGACCGAGCCTGGTCCGGAGGTCAACTGCCATGGCCCTGCCTTCGTGCGCCCCTGCCGAGCGCCTCCCGCGCGCGTGCTGCGGCCTGACCGACGCCGGCAGCCAGACTCTGCCCGCCAGCCGTAGCCGACTGGTCATGCTGACGGACTGCAGCTTGCTGGCCGTGGCGATCCCCGGCGCCGTCGGGCGTGCCCACGCCCGCGGCCGCCACGCCCCCGGCCGCCACGCCCCCGGCCGCCACGCC
>DAHVAR010000174.1 GCA_027314515.1 Actinomycetota bacterium | reverse complement strand
GGCTGGCGGCGCGGTAGCGGCCGGCCGGAACTTGAGCACTCGCCAGTCCATTTCCGCTACCGGTTCGTCGCCGGAGTACCAGGTATTCCTGGTGGTCACGAACCATCCGTCGCCGAGCGCTGTCCGCTTGGGCCCGATCACGTCGGTCAGCTCGCTGCGCAGGCTGAGCAGCTCGTGATGGCGCAGGTAACGGTGATAAGTCTGCGCGCAGTTGGTCGCGACCACTGCGGTGAACCCGGCCTCGTCCAGCGCCCGCATCATCTGACCGAGCGGATCCGTTCCGGTGCCCGCGCCGGACGGCGGCTGCAGTCCCGGCATCGTCCAGACCTGGACCATGGCTGGCGGTGCTACCAGCTCGCCGTGCACCGAGCGGGCGGCGAACTCGGCATCGGTGTACAGCGGGTTCGAGTCGCCGATGGCGTCAGTCCAGTTCCGGATGGCCGGCAGGTTCACCGGGTCCCTGGCAAACCGCGGAGAGCTCGGCCCGGCAGCCCGGATCTTCTGCGCGGCCGCGAGGATCATCGCGCTCTGCTCGCCTGTGCTCTGCTGGCCTGTGCTCCGCGTCGGCGCGCTCGGCTCTTCCGCCCTGGTCGTCATCGTGGTACCCGCGGCAGCTTCAGGCCCGCCGTTGCGATCAGCTCGCGCTGCACCTCGTTAACCCCTCCGCCAAATGTCATGACCGTGTTGCGCTTGTTTTGCACATCCAGCCACCGGGCCAGCTCGGCCGTCTGCTGGTCGGCAACGTCGCCGTGCCGGCTGACGATCTCGGCCAGGTCAGCGCCGATCCGCTGGACCTGCTCCGACCCGAAGACCTTGGTCACCGACGCGTCCGCGACATCTACAGTCTCGGTCACTGCCACCTGCCAGTTGAGCAGTTCGTTGACTCGCTCGGCGGCGCTCGCCCTGGCTAGTGCGCGACCGACGTCCGGACGGTCAAGCAGCGGGCGGCCGTCCGGCCCGGCCTGCCGTGCCGCCCAGTCGCGTACCCGGCGGTGCAGCACGCCGATCCGGCCGGACGGCCCGAGCATCACCCGCTCATGATTGAGTTGCGCGGTGATCAGCCGCCACCCGGCGTTCTGCTCGCCGACTCGCATGGTCACCGGGACCCGTACATCGGCGTAATAGGTGCTGTTGACGTGATGCGCGCCGTCGTGGGTGATGATCGGGGTCCACGAGTAACCGGGGTCGGTCGTGTCGACGATCAGGATGGATAGGCCCTTGTGCCGCGGCGCTTCGGGGTCGGTACGGCACGCCAGCCAGACGTAGTCGGCGTCGTGGCCGCCAGTGGTAAAGATCTTCTGGCCGTTGACCAGGTAGTGGTCGCCGTCGAGAACGGCCCTGGTACGAAGCGAGGCCAGGTCGGTGCCCGCGTCCGGCTCGGTGTAGCCGATGGCGAAATGCACTTCGCCGGCCAGGATCGCGGGCAGGAAGAAGTCCTTCTGCTCCTGGCTGCCGTGCTGCATCAGGGTGGGCCCGACGGTCTGCAGCGTCACTGCCGGCAGCGGAACGTCGGCCAGCGCGGCCTCGGTCACGAAGATCTGTTGCTCGACCTGGCCCAGGCCGCGCCCGCCGTACTCGGCAGGCCACCCGACGCCGAGCCAGCCATCCCGGCCCATCCGGCGGACGACCTCGCGGTAGACGGTGCCATGTCGCTGCGTCAGCATCGCCTCGCGTTCGGCCGCCGAGATCAGCGTGCCGAAATAGGCGCGCAGCTCATCCCGGAGCCTCAGCTGGGAATCGGTGAGGTCGATGAACATCAGGCACCAGCCGCTTGCGTCGCGGGCTGTTCCGGCCAGCCATAGACCTGCGGCCGCTGCACCGGACAGGCTTGCTCACGCCAGCTGAGGCGCTCTAGCCGGTAGTCGGCGCCGCCGACGAGCGAGACCAGATCGGCCAGCAGCGACGAGTACGCCGGCAGCGGGTAGCCGATGTCCATGCCGAGACCGCCATGCAGGTGGTGGCAGGTGCGCATGGCCCGAGGGCCGTATTCGGCCAGCCAGTATGCCGCTACGTCGGTGTCCTGCCCGGCATCTCGCCCGGTGTCCAGCCGCCAGCAGGCCGACACGGTGGCCAGGTGCAGCGTGCGCGCGGTCGCGTAGACATCGGCAATCTGCTGAGCCACCGCCTGGAACGTCGCGAGCGGCCGGCCGAATTGCTCCCTGGTACGGACGTGCCCGGTGGTGAGCTCGAGCGCCCCGGCGAGCGCCCCGTCGGCGACCGCGCAGGCACCGGCCATGGCAATTTGGTACAGCGCGGCGGCATCGCACCCGTCAAGCACGTACAGCGCCGGGGAGTCATCCAGCCGCAGGGTGTACTCCGGCAGGCCCGATGAGCTGCGGGTGCGCTGACAGGACAGCCCGTCGGCATCCGGCTCGATCACCGCGACGATGGTGCGAGGCGGCGTCTCGCCGGTGACGGTGGCCGGAACCAGGATCCAGTTCGCCGCCGCCGCGTAGGGCACCCCCGTCTTGAGCCCGGTGAGCGTGCCGGGCTGCCCGCCGCCGGTCAGCGTCGCGCTCGTGCGGGGCGTCAGCGGCATCGGGTCGGACGGCTCCCGGATCGCCGCTGTTAGCACGGTGTCCCCGGTTGCCACCCCGGCCAGCAGCCGGTGCTTGAGCGCGCCATCGGTGGAGCGCGCTATCGGCAGCGCGCCGAGTGCGAGGGTGGCCAGTGCCGGGATCCTGGCAGCGTGCCTGCCTACCTCGGTCAGCACAGCGGCGGTGGCCTGCATGCCGAGTTCGTCGCCGCCCAGGTCGGCTGGCAATGCCAGCGACAGCAAGCCAGCCCGGGCAAGCTGCCGCCAGCGGCCGGTGTCGAAGTCGCTGCCGGAGCTTGCATCCGCTCCAGCGCCGGCGCCGTCAGTTGCATGGACGCCGTCAGTTGCATGGACGCCGGCAGTTGCGTGGGCGTCCGCAGCAGCACTGGTGCCCGACAGTACCCGCGCGGCCAGCTTCGACACCTCTATCTCGGCCTCGCTGCGGGTGAAGTCCATCTACCGCGTCTCCTCCCTGGGCAGGCCGAGTTCTCGCTCGGCGACGAGCGACAACAGGATCTGAGTAGTGCCGCCGGCGATGCTCAGGCACCGGGTGAGCAGGAACTCGTACAGCGACCCGCTGCTGTCGCCGTCGGCTGCCGCGCCCGCCGGGCCAGTCAGTTCCAGCGCCGTTTCGGCGACCGCCTGCCGGTGCGCGACGCCGGCCAGCTTGCGCACGGCGGCGAGCGGCCCGGCATCGGCCCGGCGCAGTTGGGCCAGAACCGCGCGCAGGTCAAGCAAGCTGACGGCCATGCCGTTCGCGATGAGCCCACCGAGTCGCTGCCGGACTACCGGGTCGTCACAAACCCCGTTCCCGGTAGCTATCTCGACAAGCCGCTCGACCGCCTCGCCGACCGATGAGCCAGCGCTCATCGCGATTCGCTCGGACGCCAAGGTGGTGCGCGCGGCCCGCCAGCCTTCGCCGGGAGCGCCCACGACGCACTCCTCGGGTACGAACACCTGGTCCAGGAATACCTGGTTGAACATCTGGCGGCCGGTCATCTCGCGCAGCGGCCTGATGTCGATGCCGGGGCTGTCCATGGCGACGAGGAAATAGGTCAGTCCCTTGTGCTTGGGCGCAGCTGCGTCGGTCCTGGCCAGGCAGATAGCCCAGTCAGCCTCGCGGGCCAGCGAGGTCCAGACCTTCTGCCCGGTGAGCAGCCAGCCACCGCCAGATCTCGCCGCCCTGGTGCGCAGCGATGCCAGGTCAGAGCCGGCCTCCGGCTCGCTGAAGAGCTGGCACCAGGTGATCTCACCGCGAAGAGTAGGCCCGGCGAACCTGTCTGCCTGGGCCTTCGTGCCGTGCGCGAGGATGGCCGGGATAGCCCAGCCGCCGATGACGAGATCCGGCCGGCTGAGTCCGGCCTTGCCAAGCTCGTGGTCGATGACCAGCAGCGCGCCGGGGGATGCGGCGATCCCGTGCGGCCGCGGCCAGTCCGGGGCCGCGTAGCCCGAGTCCGCCAGGGCACCGCGCTGCTCCGCGCCGGGCAGGCTGGCAATCCTGGCGGCCTGCCGCCCTGCCTCCGCCCTGACGTCCGCCAGCTCTCCGGTGATCTCCGCTTCGTCCAGCCGCAACTGGCGGCGCATGCCGGACAGCCCGAGCCTCGCGGTCCGGTCCCTCCAGCGCGCGCTGCCGCCGAGCAACTGCCGCAACGCCAGCGCGCGCCGCAGATAGAGGTGCGCGTCGTGTTCCCAGGTGAAGCCGATCCCGCCGAGTACCTGGATGCAGCCTTTGGCCGCATCGACCGCCGCGTCGAGGTTGACGGCCGTTGCGGCAGCCGCGGCCAGCGGAAGCTCACCGGGGGCGTCATCGACGGCTCGAGCGGCATCCCAGGCGAGCGCCTCCGCGGCCTGCGTGCGGCACAGCATGTCCGCGCACAGGTGCTTGACCGCCTGGAACGAGCCGATGGGCCGCCCGAACTGGTGCCTGACGGCCGCGTACTCTGCCGCGGTGCGGGTGCACCAGTTCGCTACTGCCGCCGCCTCGACTGCGAAGAGCGTGGCAGCCAGGTCGCGGACGAGACCGGTGCTGATCCCCGGCAGGATCTGATCCGGACCGGCTACCACACCCGTCAGCGTGACGTCCGCAAGCGACCGGGAGAAGTCGGTCGGCGCGCGCTCGGTCAGCGTTATTCCCGGCTGGCCGGCCGGCAGCAGGCACCAGAGACAGCCGTCGTCCGCATTCGCGCCATCGTCGCCTGCGCGGCCGCCGGCCGGGCGGGCCCTGCCGTCATCCTCGCGGGCGGCGGCCGAGGCGGCGATGAGCAGGTGGGTAGTGCTGCCGCCGCCGAGTAGCGGGCCGACGGCGCCGGTCAGTGTCGCCGTGCCGTCCGGCTTGCGTTGCGCCGTGACGGAACCGGAGTCCAGCGCGACGGCGACCGACATCTCGCCTTCGGCCAGCGATCGCAGCGCGCTGTGCGCTGACTTCCCACCCTGGATGCCGCGCAGCACCAGGCCGGCGATCAAGGTCGGCAGCACCGGGCCGGGTACCAGCGACTCGGTGAGCTGGGCCAGCGCCGCCGCCTGGTCGGCCGAGCTGCCGCCTGCTCCGCCTGCGCTGGCAGGCAGCCCGATGCCGAACACGCCAAGCTCGGCCAGGCTGGCCCAGTGCTCTGCGGCTGGCCCGTGCCCGAGCGTGGCGGCCACGCCATGATGACGGCCCGCGCCCGGCTCCAGGCCGCGGACGACGTCGATGACGGCCGCTCGCTTTGCCCATTCGCGAATCGAGGCCTGGAGTGCAAGCTGCTCGTCCGTGCTCGCGATCGGCAACTGCTCCTCCTCGTCCGCCAGCAGTCAAAATTAGAACACGTTACAACTAGGAATGCACTCAGCGATCACTGCTCGCGCAGGTTCGGCGGGTAGGTTCTGATGTCGTGCCCGGCGATGCTTTTTTCCCTGACCCAGCAGCCACCGCCGAGCAGCTGTGGGCCAGCCTGGACGAGGCCTGGCAGGAGGCATTCCGGCAGGCCTGGGAAGCCTTCCGTAGCGGGAACATCGCGGTCGGAGCATGCGCGGCATTGCCGGACGGCTCGATCGTGCGCGCCGCCCGCAACCGCGTGGCCGACCGCAGCGCGCCCGCCGGTGAGATCTTCGGTTCGGCGCTGGCGCATGCCGAGATGAACGTGCTGGCCAGGCTGCCCTACCGGGCCGCTCGAGAGTTCGTGCTGACAACAACCCTGGAGCCGTGCATCCAGTGCTCGGCCGCGATCCGCCTCGGCCCCGTCGCGGCGGTCCGGTTTGCCGGAGCCGACCCGCTGTGGGCCGGGTGCCACGACTTCAGCCCGCTTTCCCGGCGCGAAGCGGCCCGAAACAAGGCGGTGCTGTCCGGGCCGCGGTCGGACGAGGTCGGCCTGTTCGGCACCCTGATCTCCCGTTTCGGCCCCGGGCTGAACCAGCGAACCGATTCGCAGCTGCGCGCTCTCGGCGACGGCGACAGCCTGGACCTGGTGGCGCGCCTGGAGTCGGCCGGAGAGGTGCGGGCCCTTATGGCCGTGACCGTCCAGGACGCGTTCGGCCGGCTTTATCCGCACCTCGCCGCACTGCGCGAGCAGCAGTCCCGGCAGCTGGATTCAGCCGCGGACCCAGGTGCCTTGAATGACCGCGCCCCTGCGGATGATCCCGTTTAGAAGCTGCGTGGAACTGCTTGCCTCATGGCACAGCTTGATACCGCACCTGCCGCGCCACGAGTGCGCTGCCCAAATGCCGCCGGCCGCTGCGGCGATCTTGGTCCGAGCTCGGGCTGGCGTTACGCTTGTGCTTGTAGGGTGGCCGCTTGTGGATCGGGATGAGGCTGTCCGCCGCTTACACGCGTATGGCTGGTCTGTGGCACGGGTGTCGGGGAAGGGTTACTTGATCATGCGCTGTGCCTGCGGTGCCCATCAGGAGACCCTTCACAAGACGCCGAGCAACCCGAATCACTTTAGCCAGAAAGTGGCATATATGGTGCGGCTGTGCTCGGGGCAGGAGGACACGCGTGATGTTGACGATTGACGCGACCGCCTGGCTTGACTTGCCTCGCGAATTTACGGACGACGAGTTGTCCGACCTGGTCGCTGCCGTTATCGATGAACTTGACGCGCGGGTGCTTGACCCGTCCGTGGGCACGACGCGGACAGCCGAGGGGACGCAGGTCCGGGTGTCGATGAGCTTCGACACTGAAAACCCGTGGATCGCCCAGGAGCAGGCGCTGACAGCACTACGGGATGCATTCGACAGCGCCGTGCCCCAGATAGCAGGCAAGGCACGCGACCTCGCATTCAGCGCCGCGTAGCTCAGAGTCAGTCGCCTCGTCGACTCGCTCTAGCTCGACAACAGGGCACGTCGCGATTACCCCGGCGGTCAACTGGTCAGACCACGCCCGGCGCAGCCTGTCCTGCAGGATCTGGAACAGGCGCGGTGCTGACCAGCTATGCGCTCGGCACGCTCATCGCCGCGCTGGCCTGGCGGCCGGCCCCGTCCTGAGGTCTGCACGCGAAGATATGCACGCCGGATGCCGCTATCTGGCGGCAGCGTCTGTCATGCTGCGGACGCCTCCAGAGCCGCCTGAAGGATCTTGATCCACAGGTCCTGACAACTACTCGCTGCAGGTTCCGGGCCTGGCTGAGGCCGATCGCGTTGCTAGGCTTCTCGCAGGCAGCGAACGTGATCTGGCAGGCGCTCGGAGAAGGCAGTGCCTGGTCGCGGGGGGACTAGCGGGGACACCGGACGGGCCGGAGAGCACGCTTGCCCGCTTGCAGGAGGACGGAAGGCCGCGATGGCAACGCCGAGAACACGTAACAGCGGCGCCGCTGAGCGGTCGGCCACGCCTGGCCCGGCGGACGCCGATCTGGGTTCGGCAGCGCAGCGCGAGCGGCGCAAGCGAATCCTGGACGCGACACTCGCGCTCGCCTCCAAGGGCGGCTACGACGCGGTGCAGATGCGGGCCGTGGCCGAGCGTGCTGACGTAGCGCTCGGCACGCTCTACCGGTACTTCCCGTCCAAGATTCACTTGCTCGTCTCCGGTCTCGCCAGGGAGTTCGAGCGCGCGCAGGAGCGGCTGGACCGGTCGCCGGTGCCAGGGGGTACCGCATACGAGCGGATGCTCTACGTGCTGGGCAGGGTCACCCGGTCGATGCAGCGAGAGCCGCTCTTGATCGAGGCGATGACCAGGGCATTCATGTTCGCGGATCCGAGTGCCACCGCGGAGGTCAACACGGTCGCCAAACTGATGGAGGACATGCTCACCAAGGCGATGCACGACGGCGAGCCGACCGCGGACGAGCGCGCCATCGCCAGGGTGATCGGGGATGTCTGGCTGTCGAATCTGGTGGCCTGGGTGACCAGGCGGGCATCGGCCAGCGACGTGGCATCGCAACTGGAACTGGCCGCGCGGCTGCTGCTGCGCTGAGCCCGACCTCCCGGAAGCAAGCCGGGGCTGTCCCATCCACTGGCGCCGCACTGATAGCGTTGCGACCGATGGTGCATGTCGCATCATTCCGCGAGCCGCCCCGAGATCGGGAGTAGCTCGCGCGGTCGCTATGCGAGCTGTCCGCTTGTCGGTGAACCTGATATTTCGCCGCTGTCGTCGACTCTTGACATGACGCGGCCCAGGATCACCGATTGGAGCCTGGCAGACTATGCCTCCCACTTCCGGGCGCGGCAGCGCGCCCGCGCACGTCCACGCCGGACCGCGCCGTCGCCCGGCTCGCGGCCAGCGTCCAAATGGCGGCCAGCGTCCGAATGGCGGCCAGCGTCCAAGTGGCGGCCAGCGTCCGCGTCCGGCGGACGCGAAATCCGGGCTTGACCAGGCGCTCGCTGCAGCGGCGGAGCTGCCGCAGCCGGTGGCGAGCTTTGCCGAACTGGGCCTCGATGCCGGCCTGGTAGCTGCGCTCGCGGCGCGTGACATCCGGGTGCCGTTCGCGATTCAGGCGCGTGCCCTGCCCGACGCGCTTGCGGGCCGGGACGTGCTCGGCCGGGCCGAGACCGGGTCGGGCAAGACACTCGCCTTCGGGCTGCCGATGCTCAGCCGCATTGCCGGGCTAGGAGGCCGGGCGGCCGATAAGGCGCCACGCGGCCTGATCCTGGTGCCAACTCGCGAGCTCGCTCAGCAGGTCGCCGCCGTGCTGACGCCGCTCGGCCGCAGGCTGGGCGTCAGCGTCACTACCGTCTACGGCGGAGTCCCGATCGGACGGCAGATCAGTCGCATCGCGGGCGGGGTCGACATCGTGGTTGCCACCCCAGGCCGCTTGATCGACTTGCTTGAGCGCAACGCATGCCGGCTCACCGACATTCAGATCACGGTGCTCGACGAGGCTGACCACATGGCTGACCTGGGTTTCCTGCCATCGGTCACCAGGATCCTGGACCAGACGCCGCCCGGCGGGCAGCGCCTGCTCTTCTCCGCCACCCTCGACCGGGGCGTGGACACCCTCGTGCGGTCCTACCTGGCCGATCCCGCGCTGCATGCGGTCACGCCAGAAATCCTGGCGGGCAGCGCTGCAGAGCACTCGGTGCTGGTGCTCGACGGCGACGATAAGGTCGCGGTCGCGGCCGAAATCGCCAGCCGCCCGGCCCGGACCCTGTTCTTCGTGCGCACCAAGCACGGGGCCGACCGGCTGGCGAGGCAACTCGGCAAGGCGGGCGTGCCCGCGGCGGCAATCCACGGCGACCGGTCCCAGAACCAGCGGCAGCGGGCGCTGGACGCGTTCACGGCCGGCCACCCGCGGGTCCTGGTCGCCACCGATGTCGCAGCAAGGGGCATCCACGTGGACGGGATCGAGCTCGTTGTGCATTTCGATCCGCCCAACGACCACAAGGACTACCTGCACCGCTCCGGCCGCACGGCCAGGGCTGGTGCGACCGGGCTGGTGGTGACGCTCGCGCTGCGCGAGCAGGTCGGCGAAATCCGGCGGCTGCACTCGGCGGCAGGCGTGGACCCGGCCAGCCATCGGGTTACCGCTGGTCATCCGGTAGTCCGGGAGATCGCGACCACCGGCACGCCGGTGCCGCCGCCGCCGCCCGCGCGCGAGGCGCAGCCCCGGCCCGCGGGCGCGCCGCCGCGCAGGCGGCGTGGCCCTGGACATCCCGGTGCGGGTGCCGGTCGCCATCAGGTCGGCGACCGGCGGCGTTCGGCGTGACCGTCAGCCGCTGGTGACCAGCGGCTGACGTGATGTGCGTCACACGGCCGTCGCACTCGCTCGGGGCGGCAGCCGCCTGCGCAAAGGCCATCAGCCGCAGGACAGGAGGCCGGGAATGCGAGCTAGGTCGCGACCTTCGGCGCGCGCCTGCGGCGACTCACCGAGATGTCACTCATAGTTCGCCGCAGCGTCACGGCCTCGCTCATCTTCCCGGCATGACCATGCCCCACGGTGTGAGCGTGCGAATTGCCTATGTCACAGAGTCCTTTCCGCCCGATGTCAACGGCGTCGCGCACACCGCGGTCCGGGTGGCGGAGCACCTTCTCGGCCGGGGTCATGAGCCGCTCGTGATCGCCCCCGAGCCGGCTAGCGGCGTGCCGCTCCCGGATCGGGGCTTTGAGTTTCCCGTCGTCCGGGTTCGGTCCGTCGGCGTCCCGGTCTACCGGGGCTTCCGGGTGGGGTTGCCGGGTTCGCAGGTGCGCGAGGCCATCGCCGCTCACCGGGCGGACCTGGTGCACCTGCAGGGCCCGTTCGTGCTCGGCGCCAGTGCCTGCGCGGCGGCACTTCGACTGCAGGTGCCGATGGTCGCGGTGTACGCGACGGACCTGCCCGCCTATGCCCGCGCCTACCACACCGGAGCGATGGGCCAGAACGTCGCCTGGCGGTGGCTGCGCAGGATCCACAATGCCGTCGACCGCACCCTGGCGCCGTGCACCGCGAGCGCCGGCGACCTGCGCGAGCATGGCGTCGACAGGGTGGCCGTGTGGGCTCGCGGAGTGGACTGCCGCAGGTTCGACCCGGCCAAGCGGAGCGCGACATTGCGCGCCGAGCTCGCACCTGGCGGTGAGCTCCTGGTCGGCTACGTCGGGCGGCTCGCCACCGAGAAACGGGTCGACCTGCTGGGCCAGGTAGCGAAGCTGCCGGGGGTTCGACTGGTCATCGTCGGCACGGGGCCCGCCGAGGCCGCCATCCGCCGGGCCGTTCCGACGGCCCTTTTTCTCGGCCAGCATGTCGGCGAGCAGCTCGCGCGCAGCTACGCCAGCCTTGACGTGTTCGTGCACAGCGGCCCGCACGACACCTTCGGCCAGACCTTGCAGGAAGCGGCGGCCAGCGGCCTGCCGGTGGTGGCACCGGCCGCGGGCGGACCGCTGGACCTGGTGCGTCACGGCTCGACGGGCTTCCTGGTCGCGCCCGGCAGCGCGGCGGCACTGGCCGGCGCGGTGGCGACGCTCGCCGCGAACCCGCGGCTGCGGGCGGCGCAGGGGGCCGCGGGCCGTCGGCTGGTGGCTGGCCGGACCTGGCCGAGAATGTGTGACGAGCTGATCGGGCACTACGCTGACGTGCTCGCAGCGACCGGCTCTGCGGACCGGGAAGCGGTGGCAGCATGACGACGTTCGTCGCGCTCGGCGACTCGATAACGCTCGGCATCGGCGACCCGATCCGGCTGCCGCCCGCGCCCGGCGTCCGGCCCGGCCGCGGTAAGGGCAAGCGCGGCTGGCGGGGGTGGGCGGCCCTGCTGGCGGACGGGCTCCTCGAGCCGGATCTGCGCATCGTGGCAGGGAACGGGGCTTGCTGGGCCGATCTGGAACGCGACCAGCTCCCTGCTGCGCTGCAACTGCGGCCCGAGGTCGCCAGCGTCGTCATCGGCGTGAACGACACCTTGCGCCCGAACTTCGACCCCAAGCGAATCGCCGCGTCCGCGGCCCACTCCGTCGGGGCACTGCGCGCGACCGGGGCGCACGTGCTGACCATGCGGCTGCCTGATCCGGGCCGGATGCTGGGCGTGCCGACCGTGCTGGCCAGGCCGCTGGCCCGGCGGGCGCACCAGCTCAACCAGGTCATGGACGAGGTGGCGGAGCGGTTCGGCACGTTGCATTTCGACGCCGCCCGCGACGCCGAGGCCTACGACCCGCGCATGTGGGCGATCGACCGGCTGCATCCGAGCGAGCGGGGGCACCGGCTGATCGCGCGCCGGTTCCACGCCCTGCTCGCCGCGGCCGGCCTGCCGGTTGCCGAGCCGCCCGGCGCCGAGCCGCTGAGCCAGCCGCCGACCAGGGCGGAGCAGTTTGCCTGGATGGCCACCAAGGGAACGGCATGGGTAGCGCGCCGGTCGACCGACCTGGTGCCGAACCTGCTCGCGATGGCGCTCGCGGAGTGGCGCTGCGGCGGCTCGGCTGACACGGCGGCGGTAGCCGAGCCAGACCTGGCTGACGCCTTGTAGCGGCCAGCGCGGGATCCTGCAAAGCTCTCGTCCGGCTCTGGCCCGGCTGCCGCGCGGCTCTCGCGCGGCCCTGGCCGGAACTCACCGCGATGGGTTAGCTTGTACCGGCATGACGTGGCAACCGGAACTAGACGAGCTGCGCAGGCGCCGCGAACTCGCCGAGCAGATGGGCGGGGCGGCGAAAATCCGCCGGCAGCATGACGCAGGGCGGCTGACCGCCAGGGAGCGGATTGCCGCGCTGCTCGACGACGGCTCGTTCGCCGAGATCGGCGCGCTGGCCGGGAAGGCCGAGTACGACTCCGGCGGTGAGCTGAAAGGCTTCATGGCGGCCAACTTCGTCACCGGCACCGGGCGCATCGACGGCCGCAAGGTCGTCGTCGGCGCCGACGACTTCACGATCCGCGGCGGTGCGGCGGACGCGGCCATCGCGGGCAAGCAGATCTACGCCGAGCAACTCGCTAACCAGATGCGGCTGCCCATCGTCCGGCTGGTAGAGGGAACCGGTGGTGGCGGCAGCGTCAAGTCCCTCGAGCAGACCGGGCATACCTATGTCCCGGTCAATCCGGGCTGGGACTACGTGGTTGACAACCTGTCCGTCGTTCCCGTGGTGGCCGCCGGGCTCGGGCCCGTGGCCGGACTCGGCGCGGCGCGGCTGTGCGCCGCCCACCTGTCGATCCTGGTCTCCGGGACGGCGCAGCTGTTCGTGGCCGGCCCGCCGGTGGTCAAGAGCGGCGTCGGCGAGGACGTCGACAAGGAAACCCTGGGTGGTCACCGGGTACACGCCGGGAACGGGGCAATCGACCTCACCGCTGCCTCGGAGGCGGCCGCCTTCGGGCTGATCCGGCGGTTCCTGTCCTACCTGCCGCCGAGCGCCTACTGCCTGCCGCCGGTGACCGAGTCGGCGGACCCTGTTACCCGCCGAGACGAGGCGCTGCTCTCGGCGGTGCCGCGCGACCGGCGCAAGCCGTATCGCATCCGCGAGATCCTGACCGCGGTGCTCGACGCCGGGACGCTGTTCGAGGTGCAGCGCTACGGCGGTTCGGTCCTGACCGCGCTGGCAAGGCTCGACGGGCATCCGGTGGGTGTGGTCGCGGGCGATCCCTACATCGCCGGCGGCTGCATGACCGCCGAAGGCGCCGACGCGCTGATCCGGTTTGCCGACCTGTGCTCGACCTTCCACCTGCCGGTGGTCACGTTCACCGACCAGCCCGGATTGCTCATCGGCACCAGGGCTGAGCAGCGGGCGACCATCCGGCACGGGGTGCGGGCGATCAGCGCGGTGTATCACGCCAGCGTGCCAGCAGCCGAGATCATCGTGCGACGGGTCTTCGGCGTGGGCGGCGCCGGCCTGGTGAACCGGCATGGCCTCGTCCGTCGCTGGGCCTGGCCGTCGGCTGACTGGGGCTCGCTGCCAGTAGAGGGCGGGATCGAGGCTGCGTACCGGGCTGACCTGGAGGCAGCCGAGGACCCGGCCGCGCTGCTGGCCGACATCCGGGCCCGGCTGGACGCTGTGCGCAGCCCGTTGCGGACAGCCGAGCGGTTCGGCATCGAGGAGATCATCGATCCCCGCGAAACCCGGCCGCTGCTGTGCGACTGGGTCAGGGACGCCTATGCGGTGCTGCCCGCCGCGCCTGGCCGCCCGTCATTCGGAACGCGGCCGTAGGGCGCTTGCGCCAGGCTGGCCAGCAGCGTGCCGGGCCGGCTTCTCGCTACCCGTTTATCGCCCGCCTGCCGGTAGTGTCGGGGCCATGCCGACTCCCGACTTCGTTACTGACCTGCGCGCACGCGTCGGCCACGACCTGCTGTGGCTCTCGACCGCGGCCGGCCTGGTCCTGGACGACGACGGCCGGGTACTGCTGGGCCGGCGGGCGGACACCGGGAACTGGGCGCTGCCGGGCGGCATCATCGAGCCGGGCGAAGAGCCAGCAGACGCGGCCGTCAGGGAGATCGTCGAGGAGACCGGCGTGATCGTGGTCCCGGAGGCGCTGGCGGCCGTCACGGTTTCCGGCGTGATCACGTATGACAACGGCGACGTGGTCCGGTACCTGGAGTTGCTGTTCCGCTGTCGCGCGGCCGGCGGCTCAGCGCGGGTGAACGACTCCGAGTCCGTCGAGGTGAGCTGGTACCCGCTCGCTGCCGTGGCTGAACTGCCCAACCTGGAGGCCGGCTCGCGTCGCCGCATCGGCCTGGCCGTTAGCGGCACCACGGCGGCGGCCTTTGCGTTCTCCGGCCTGGAGCAGGTGCTCGGCGTCGCGCTGAGCCCCGCGGACCCCGGCGGCCCGGGATCCCCGATGCGTTGACCAGGCACGCTGCGCCGTGCGTGATGTCGAGCCGGTCTACCGCGCTTGCGAGAGGCTGCGTCCGTTGCTCGGCTGGCTCTGACCTGCCGCGTTTCCTGCCCGCAGAGATTGTGTGCCCTTTGCCCGGTTCGTCCGGGCCGTTACACGAACGGCGAAGGGGAGCAGCCATCCGTCGGCCGATCGACATACCCGGCGCCCGCGCGTGACGACGGCAGCGGACGCCGCCCGCCCGCGGCTGGCACTATTGGGCAAGTGACAGCTTCCCGGCGCGATTCGCATGCTGGGCAGGACCTCATCGTTCGCGACTACGCCGAGGGCGATTATCCCTCCTGCCGCTCCCTGTGGGCCGAGCTCACCGAGTACCACCGGCTGATCTACGCCGACCCTTCAATCGGCGGCCATGACCCCGGCGCCGGCTTCGACGATTACCTGGCCATGCCGAACCGGGCCAGACTCTGGGTAGCCGACCTTGACGGCGAGATCGCCGGCTTGGCCGGTCTGCTCGACCGGGGCACAAGCGGCGAGGTCGAGCCCGTCGTCGTCACCGAGGCCGTCCGTGGTCAGGGCATCGGCGGCCGGCTCATCGACAGGGCCGTTCAGGAGGCCCGCGCCAGTGGCTTTGAGTACCTGGCCATCCGGCCAGTGGCGCGTAACGTCGCTGCCATCCGGCGGTTCCATGCGGCCGGATTCCGGACGCTGGGTGGCCACGTTGACCTGACGATGGACCTGGCCCCACGGCGCCATGAGTGGCTGCCAGGACAAACCGTGCACGGCCTCGACTTCGGTTACTGAGTTCCGGCCGGCCCGTGCGGGCGGGTTCCGTGCAGGCCTCGTTTCGTGTGAAGATCGGCTTGACTGCCGATCGGGTGGCGAGCGTAGTACTCGGCTCCGGCGTCGACGCAAGCCCCCGGGCGTCGCGGCAACGCCCGGCAACTCACCAGGCGGAGCGTGACCGACCGGGCTAGAAAGGACGAGGCGCTTCGATGAGAACTAAGCCGTTGCTCGGGCAGAAGGCGTGGTTCGGGCCGAGGCGGCTGGGCTGGGGTCTGGCTCCCGTCTCGGCCGCGGGCTGGGTGGTCACGGCCGTGAGCGTCGCTGGGGCCGTCGTGCTGGCCACAGCGGATCGCCGGGACCGCTGGGCTGCCCCGGTGGTGCTGATCCTGCTGCTGGTCACCGTGTTCGTGAAAGGTACGTCGCCGGGCGGGTCGCGCGAGTGGGAGGAGTTTCAGGCCAGCAGGCACAGTGATGACCAGTGAGCTGAGCCAGGCTGGCCACGGCTACAAGGTTGGTCGTCCACTGGACTGGAGCAGTCTGTCACCAACGCGATGAAACACTGGTAGAGCGCGGCGATCTCGTCTGGCTTGCCAGTCAGGTGATCTTCTACGGTCCAGGAGTCAGGCATCGCCGGGACCTCCGTCTGGTAGGCATGGTCCGGGCTGTGCTGTTCTGTCCTTCTCGTGGCCGCGAGCCCCTGAACGCAGCCGAGTATGTCCATCACCATGAGGCTGCGGTTACCGTATCCGCAGCGTCATTGTCGTGTTCTACGTGGCGGTACACCTGGCGCCGGGCCAGTGCATCCTCGTGGCCCGGCGGCGCTTGCAGCGGGCGCTGGAGGCCGCACAGGCGGAAAGCTTCGACGTGCTGCTGGTCTACCGGGTCGACCGGTTCTCCAGCCGCCTGGCCGGCCTGCTGCACCTGCTCGCCGAACTCGGCGCCGCCGGGGTCGCGTTCGCCGCGGCGACCGAGCCGTTCGACACCTCCACCTCCATCGGCCGGATGCTCGTCCCGCTCCTCGGCGTGTTCGCCGGGTTCGAGCGGGAAACCATTATCGACCGCGTCGCCAAGGGCATGACTGCCAAGGCCGCCACGGGCAAGCGGCCCTGCGGCCGGCGGCCCTGCGGCCCGGCGGCCAGCGGCCCTGCGGCTACCACGTCGACCCGGAAGCACAGAAACAGGTGCCGCACCCGGAGGAGCACCCGGACAGCAGCTACGGGAGATCTGCCGCCGCCACGCCGAGGAACGCCGCCGCGCCCGCGCGGTCGCCGACCTGCTGAACCGGCGCGGGGTGCGCGACCGGTCCGGCTAGCCCTGGTCCCCGCCACCGCCGGCGAGCCCCCGGTTCGCACGATGCTGAGGTCAGTGGGCCGAACGCATCACGATGCGAACCACGATCTCGTAATTGACGGCGACCTGATTCTCGTTCGGCTGTACGAGTCGCGGACGCCCTCTGCACCGCCTCCTCGCCGATGGTAGATTTATGGCATGAGAACTGCCATCGATTCTGCCGGACGTGTCGTCATTCCCAAGGCGCTGCGGGATGCTCTCGGGCTGGCAGCTGGCCAGTCATTGGAGATCGCCGAGCGGGACGGGCGGCTGGAGATCGTGCCGACGGCGACGCACATGCGGCTGGTGGATGAGGGTGACGGCGTAGCTGCCGTCACCGATGCGGACATGCCTGTGCTGACCGCCGAAGTGGTGCGGGACACGCTGGAACGCACCCGGCGATGAAAGCTCTCGATTCCAGCGTGGTAATCGCAGCCTTCGCCACCTGGCATGAGCACCACGCCATCGCTCGCAAAGCCATGGTCGGCAGGCCACGCCTGGTCGCGCACGCGGCAGTCGAGTCCTACTCCCTGCTGACCCGGCTGCCGGCACCGCACCGCGCTCATCCCTCGATCGTGCATGCCTTTATCACCGAGAGGTTCGCCGAGCCGTTCCTTACCCTCTCGGAGGTCGGCTACCAGCACCTTCTCGCCACGGTAGCCGCCAGGCAAATCTTCGGCGGTCCCGCCTATGATGCCTTGATCGCTTTCACCGCCGCCGAGCATCAGGCCACGCTGCTCACTCTGGACCAGCGCGCCGCCGTCACCTACGAGGCCGTCGGCGCCGCTGTCGAGCAACTTGCTCCCTGACAGTCCCACCGTCTGCGGACATCATCTGGTCCGGGGGACCAGCTGCAAGCGCCGGGCTCCGGCGTGCGTGGGCTGGCGCCGCCTGGCCTTTGGAAAGCTTGGTTTGGTGGGCCGAACGCATCACGATGCGAACCAGGATCTTGTCGTAGTGAGTGAAGCGCTGCCCGTACGGCTGCGCAAGTCACGGCCCAAGAGGCCGGCTCCGATGAGCCGTGCGCTGTCGGCGTCAAGCAGCCAGCATCTCACAAGCGCGCGTCAGGACGGCGCGTGACAATCCGGCAGCCAGGCAGAGTGGCGGCCAGTTCCGCGACGTCACCGGGGTCCTCTGTCAGCACCAGTGCGGCATCAGATGGCGCACAGACAGCAACCACATGCGCATTAGCGATCCGATCACCGCCAAGGCCCGCCTGATGCAATATGGCCCCCACCAGCTTGCCAAGCCGTTCGTCCGTGGCCACCACCCGGATGCGCTGGCCCCCGTGGCTTCGCGCGAGAGCCGCCTCGGCATGGCGTGTACGCGCCATCCCCCGGCAGACCTCCGCTAGCGTTACCGCCGCGCAGCAGACCCTGCCTCCGCGCTCGGCTGTACGCCGCAGCAGGGCGCGCATATCGGTGTCGCGGGGGGTGCCGAGGATGTCGAACGCTGCGGCGTCTAGCACGACGAAGGGACTCACGCCGCGCTGACTTTACCGGCGCCACCCGCTGGGAGCGGCTCCCCGCGCTCGATTGCATCGAGCAACGCGTCCGCAGCGGCCAACTGTTCGGCGGATGGTGCACCACGCACCGCGTCGAGCTCATCCAGCCATGCGAGCAGGGCAGCCCGGTGGGCATCCTCCGCAATCGCTCCTCATCGTCGGCTGCAGGCAGCAGCCGACGATCAGGGTGTCGGTGGTGACCGGCTGGACGGCAGCCCGGTTGTGCTCGGCGCGCCACCGGCGGCCCTTGTCCGCCAGGTCCGAATAGAAGTCGTCGGGCGAGTCTGCCTCGCGGCGACCGGCGGCGACCAGCCAGCGCCGCGGCAAATCGCACCACACGGCGCCGCGCCACCGCTCGATCCTGACCTTCCACAGCACCCGGTCGTCGATGCTGACAATCCGCCCAGTCGCAGGCGGGTCGGTCCGGCGCACCTCCTGCGCATTGCGCAGCACCGGAGCGTCCAGCCGGTCCAGCGGTGACGTCGCCGACGGCAACTTGGGAT
>DAHVAR010000166.1 GCA_027314515.1 Actinomycetota bacterium | reverse complement strand
CCTGCGCTGCCGCGAAGCCAGCAGCCAGTGGGAAGCCATCTGCGACCACCGTAACAACCAGACAGCAGCCGCCTGAACACGCCCGACCTGCTTCCCGCCCGAAGTTGATCTTGGCCACCTACAGAACTGACGCACACCCGGCCAAGGCCCTGGCGGGCGCATTTTGTCAGCAGGCTCCGGCAGACTCAGCAATGTTGGCATTAATGGTTACGTGATTGGCAATCATGGAGATCAGAAACCTACGGATGCGGTCGGCGCTCGATTCGAATCCGACCCTGACGCTGCTCAAGGCGTACTCGAGGGACTGGGTGTTGCCCCTGTTCGCTGAGCACCTCGAACAGGTCGAGGGGTCTGTCTCTGCTGAGTGGTTCCACGAGCGAGTTCTCGAGGCGCGCGAGCAGGTTCCCGACCAGCATGGCAATGTGACGCCGGCCGAACGTTGCCGCGACTGGGTTGAGAAACGCTGGCTGGAAACCGAGACGCTCAACGGACGCCTGAGGTATCGCTTGTCGCCCTACTCGCTGCGAGCGCTGCGGTTTGTCCGCGAGCTTGTCGAAGGTGAGACGACCGTCAGTAGCGCTCGCCTCGGCGCTATCTCGCACGCGGTGCGGCTCCTGGCTGACATGACCAGTCCGGACCGGGACGTCCAGGTCCGGCGTATCGAGCAACAAATTACCGAGCTGCGCAAGAGACGCGACGACATTGCTTCGGGACGAGTGCGGCTAGCGACCCTGGAGGAGATGAAGCAGCAACTGCGCGAGATTCTCGGGATGACTCGGTCCCTGCCCGCCGACTTCCGACAGCTGCGCACCATGGTGGAGGACCGTCATCAGGAGGTCGCGCGACGGGCCATGATCCACGGGCCGCCGAAGGCGGACCTCGTTGAGGAGTACCTTCGCGAGAACGATCTGCTGTCAAAGACCAGCCAGGGCACGGCATACCTCGGGTTCTCGCGGCTGCTGTCGTCCAGGCAGAGCGAACAGATCCGCGCTGACATTGACCAGATCCTCGCGCAGGAGTTCGCGCGCGAGCACATGACTGCTGCACAGCGCGAGGAACTGGACAGCATGCTCTCGACCCTCCTGGCTGCAGAACTCGATGTGCAGAACAGTTACCTGCGCTGGTCCGCATCGCTGCGCCGCTTCCTGACGCGGGCTGCCCACGCCCGCCACCAACGACTGCTGAGCCTCGCTGACCGAGCCCTGCACGCCGGCGCAACCTGGGTACAGGCCGAGCCCGCACAGCGGTACGTACCGCAGGACGTGCTCGGCGTGGGCCCTCTCGCCGTCATCGACATCTCCCAGGCTCAGCTATGGCGAGACCACAGCCCGCAGGAGGTCGTAGTCAACGTCGCAGAGCAGCGCGGGAGCCTTCCCGGCGAGGACCGAGCCGTCCTTCGGCTGGCCGCGGGTACCAGCCCGCGTGCCGTCGGACGAACCATCAACAAGCTACTAGCCAGTCGGCCGACGGTGACAGGAGCCGAGGTGTTCGAAGCCACGCCGGCTGAGTTCCAGCGCCTGGGCGCTCTCGTGAGCCTGCTCGACCTGGCCGTCATGCACGGGCAGGTCGACACTGACCTCGACGAGACCGTGTGGCTCTTCGGGGACCGGGCCACAGCCCTGCTGGCCACGCTGCCACACCTCGTCTTCGACGCCCCAGTTCCCAGCAAGGAGATCCCGTGAGCGTGTGGACCGACGACTCCACGTACAACGAAGAGCTGGACGAGTGCACCGCCGGGAATGACCAACCGGACAGCCTCGCCAGGTCTCAGCTGCCGGTCGCCGCGCGTCGGGCGCTGACGACGTTGCTGACCAACCGGTTCATTACCCGGTCTCGTAACCGATCCGCGTGGGACGCGCTGCTGGAGTACGAGAACGAGATTCGTGAGCGCCTCGCGGACATGTTCCTGCTTCTCGTCGTCGACTGGGATTACGAGGTGGCGTTCAAGCGGCAGGACCCGGCCGAAGACGCACCCAGGTTGCTGCGCCGTGACAGGCCGCTGCACCGTGACGCGTCCCTGCTGCTGATACACCTTCGGAAGGAGCACACATACACGGATGCGACCGACGAACCCGTCGTGATCACCCGAACTCAGGTGGCCGAGTTCCTGCGCCCTTTCCGGGAGGACGGTGATGGCGACGAGGCCGGGTTCGAGCGCCGCGTGGACGCCGCCATCCGCGCTGTGGAGGAGTTGAAGCTGCTGACACAAGATCCGGACGCGGACTACCTGTTCACCGTTTCGCCTGCCGTCGTGCCCCTGATCGGTGCCGACGAGATATTGCGCTTCGAGCAGCACTTCATCCGGGCAGCTGAAGCAGCCGGCAAGACCGACGAGTTCGCGGGCGACGAGACTGGCGAGGACCTCGCGTGACCACGACGCAGGCCGCGAGAGGACCGGTCAAGGAGAACGTCCTATCTCTAGTCGCAGCCGACGGGCAAAGCCCGGCACAGTTCCGCATAAGCCAGGTGCAGGTCCTCAACTGGGGCGCCTACTCGGGCCTGCAGACCATGACCGTTGCGCGGTCGGGCGCCGCGATTGTCGGCCCATCCGGGCGCGGCAAGTCCACGCTGCTGGACGCGATGGCCTCGGTGATCTTGCCCAATCCGCAAGAGTTCAATCAGGCCGCCCGTGACGACCGCGGGAAGAAGCGTGAGCGGACCGTTTATTCGTACGCGCGCGGTCACACCGACCAGAGGCAGGACGAGAACGGGCGCTCCGCGACGACAAATTACCGGCGACCGCCGGGCAGGCCCGGCTTCCCGAGCGGCGCCGCGATCACGTGGGAAACCTTTGACGGGCGTTGCGCCACGTCGTTCCGCCTGGCATGGGTCGGCCCGGACACTGACGGGCCGGAGGCGATCAGCGCCGCCACCGTGTACGGATTTGTCAACGACCGCTTCGACCTGGCGCAGCTCAACGGGATCACTGCCGTCCGCCAGGGCACCTCGCCACTGTCGAAGTCGTCTCTGGAGCGTCTCGTCGACCCGGACCGCGGCGACGTGGTCGACTCCTCGCAGGCCCGGATGCACGCGAAAATGCGCACGGTCATGGGCATGGGCTCCACCGATGAGTCACAGCGCCTAGCCATGCAGCTGCTTCGACGCGCCCAGGCATCCAAGGGAATCTTTTCCATCAACGCCCTCTTCAAGGAGTTCGTGCTCACCGAGCCGCTGGCACTGGCCCGGTGGGACGTCGCACTCGAGGCGTACCGGGAGGCCTCGCGGCTGTACGAGGAGTTCGAGACAGCACGCCGCCGTACTCAGACGCTCGCGCCCCTTCCCGGAATCGCCGAGAAGTACCGCACCGCCGGCGCGGACTACGTGGCCAAGAGCAGGCTGCTGGCTGGAGACGGCGACGGACCGACTCGGATTCATGCTTGGCACGCGGAGAAGATCGCCGAGTGGGCTGAGACGGCCGTCGACGACAACCGCCTAGCCAAAGCGGAGGTTGACGACCAGCACGCGACCGCAGTGAAAGCAGCCGAAGCCGCCGACCGGCGCGAGCAGGACACGATCGCCCAGCTCACCGCGGCAGGGGGGGACCGTTCCGGGCTGATCCAGGTACAGCTCGATCACGTGAAGGAGACGCTGGGGCGGGTCGAGACGGAGCGGCAACGGTTCGAGCGCCGCCTCTCCGTGTTCAGCCTGCCGCTGCCCACCTCGCCAGGCGACGTGACGCTGACCCACGCCAGTCTCGATGACGCTGTCGCACACGAAGCGAAGGCGCTGAAAGAAGCCTCCGAGACAGCTACCCAGGCCGCTGGCCGGCTCTGGCAGCTTCGCAGCGACGCCCAGGCGAAGGAACGCGAGATCGATGCGTTGCGGGCGCGACGCAGCCTCATCCCCGAGGATGCCGATGCGCGCCGCAACCGGATCGGGTCTGAGCTTCACATCGAGATCGACCGGCTCCGGTACGCCGGCGAACTGCTCCAGCTCAAACCCGAGCACCGTCGGTGGGAAAAGGCGGTTGTTGCCCTGCTGCTGCCGTTGTCGAGCACGTTGCTGGTTGACAGCCGTGAGTTCGTGCGCGTGCGCCGATACGTGCACGACGAAGACATGCAAGGTTCGGTGACTATTGCGCCCGCCGTGGCTGGCGCCTCAATGCCCCCGATGGATGGCGGGGTCCCGGCAGTGCTCGACATTGCCGACCACCCGTTCCAGGGGTGGCTCGCAGCCGAGCTGAACGAGACCGCGAACTACGTCTGCGTGGAAACCGAAGACCAGCTGGACAATGAGCGTCCTGCATGGGCCCGCGGCGCGATCACTCCCGTCGGCATGCGCACCGGCGCCCGCGACCGGTTCACGAAGGACGATCGCAGGCTGCGTTACCCGTGGCTTGGGTGGGACAACCGCCGGCTGCTCCGGGAGATGGGCGATGAACTTGAGTCGATCCAGCGCGAGCTCCAGCTCGCTGGCGCGTCGGCGGATGAGACCAGCATCCGGCGCGACTCGGCTCGCGCCCGGCTGGACGAACTGCGGGCCCTCCGCAGCGAGCTTAACTGGGACCGGATCGACACCTCATCCGCGCACGAGCGTATGAGCGAGCTGGCAGCTCAGCTTGCGCAGGCCAATTCCCCCCAAGTCGCGCAGCTGGCGAAGCTGTTCCGGAAACAGCGCGAGGAGGCTGTCGCGGCCAGCAGCAAGGTGACTCGACTCAAGGAGGAGCAGGACAGGCTGGACAAGGAATGGGGCGACCTTACCTCGGTCGTGGACACTGCGAAGGACCGTGCGGCCGCAGCGTCGCCGCTTTCCGACGATGAGCGCGCCGCGCTCGCCGCCACCCCGTTCACCGCACCGGCCGACGCTGGCGGGGTAACGGCAAGCCTGACCGCCGCGATCGTCAGCCTGCGCCAGCAGATCGAACGGCACAAAGAGGACAGGGAGAAGCTCGAGGCTGCCGTTGTAGGCCACATCGCGGCCTACCGCAACCTGGACGAGCGGACTGCCCGCGAGACGGACGGCACGATCGACTCCCTTCCTGCGTTGCTGGCGATCTACCGGCAACTGTTGACCGATGATCTGCCTCGCGCGAAGGACGCGTGGCTAGCGAAGGTCGACGAGGACATGAACCGGCAGCTGCGCGGGGTGCTCGTACAGATAGACGACGACGGCCGGACAATCAAACGCGGACTGGTCCCGATCAACGAGGTGCTGCGCCACGTACAGTTCCGGCAGGCCGCCACGTTGAGCATCGAACCGGCCGAACGGCCAAGCAGCGACCTGAAAGACTTCCGTCAGATCATCACCCGGTACACCAGCAACACCGTCGGAATGGACACAGAACGGAACGCAGACCAGGTAGAGAAGTCCTTTACCCGGCTGCGCTCACATCTGGCAAAGCTCGACGACCAGTCGCGAGCCGGGGACGCGTGGCGACGTCGCGTGTTCGACGCCCGCGAGCACGTCGAGTTCCAGGCCATCGAGACCCGACCGGACGGAGTCCGGGTTGTCCATGACGGCGTCTCGGGCATGAGCGGCGGCGAAGGACAGGAACTGATCGCGTTCATCCTCGGCGCAGCCCTGCGCTTCCGCCTCGGCGACGGGCGCGAAGGACCCCCCAGCTACGCGTCGGTGATTCTTGACGAAGGATTCGTGAAGGCCGACAGCGACTACACGGGCCGCTCGCTGTCCGCCCTGCAGGCCCTCGGCTTCCAGCTGATCGTCGGCGCGCCGCGCGAGAAAGCGACTGCCTTCGAGGACTACGTGGAATCCGTCGCCTACATCAACATCGACGCTGACGACCCCGCCCGGGTACGCATCTACCCGATGACGATGACGGAGGCGCTGCACCTAGAGGACGACCCGAACTGATGCACCATCCCGATCATGTCATGAACCAGATACACCTCCGGTACCGCAACAACTGGCGCGACTGGCTACTGGACATGACCGATGCCCAGTTCTCGTTTCCCCTGGCCGCACCGTCAGCACAGGCAATCGCCCGCGACTCCGACACTGTCGGCCACTGGATGCGGGCCTGGCGGAACTGGTCGCAGGCACACCCTGCCGCCCGGCTACGCAGCGTCACGCGCCGCACCGCTGTAGGCACCCAGGAGGTATTCACCCACGTGGACCTTCCCGCGATCGACCACCTGGTCGCCCTTGACCAAGATCTCGCCGACCACTGGCGGCAGGCGAACGTCAGGTGGTCACAGATCCGTGCCCTGCCGGCTTGTCCAGTCGCGGAACGGTTGCGCCCTTATATCTCCCAGATCGTTGACCTGGAAAATGCCGACTTCGAGACGCTGCTCAGCGCCACAGTATGGTTCACTGAGAACCCGCGCTCCGGGCTGACAATCCGGCAGGTAGCCGTTCTGGGCATGGGCACCAAGTGGCTCGCCCGCAACCGTCGGCTCGTCCTGGCTTGCCTCAACATCACCGAGCAACCACACGCCGACGCGCCAGACGACGAACTGGTACAGGACAACCTGGATCCCCTCGGGCTCAAGGCGTTGCCTGTCCATATCGACGTGATCCTGGCCGACCCTGACGATCGCGCACTCGTCGGCGGCCTGCGGCACCTAAGCGCACCCCTGCCGGAAGTCGACGCGCTTCCGATCCGCCCCGAGATGATCTTGGTCGTCGAGAACAAGGAATCCGCCTACCTCATCCCCGACCGGCCCCGAACCGTGGTCATCCACTCGCTCGGGAACCACCTCAATATCCTCGGCGAGATCGGCTGGCTGGACAGTGGGCGCCAGATGTACTGGGGCGACCTTGACCGCGCCGGGTTCACCTTACTTTCACGTGCCCGTGCCCGGCTCCCCCGCATCGTCTCCGTTCTCATGGACCCGGTCACGTTCGCAGAGCACAAAACTCTCGCCGTCCGCGACGAGACACGAGCCGACAACCCGGATCCGAACCTCACCGACGTCGAAACCGCCGCCCTGGCCGCGCTCTCTGCAGAAGACGGCACCCACCTGCGCCTGGAGCAGGAACGCCTCCCAGCACCGTTCGTCCTCAGCCGGCTAAGCATCGCCATGAAAGCTGACGGTCCCGATCAGGTGCCGTAGCACCCTGCGGAGACTGGGAGCGCACTTATTCTTCCGAGCCACGCCAGCGGTTCTCGTTCGCACGGGGCTGCGGGCACCATCACCACGACAGGTGCACCGCGATGCCGACGGCAACGGCTGAGGTCGACTAGCGCGGACTCGGGTTGTAGGTCCGGGTGAAAGATGGCGCCGGTGCCGGCCAGTCATTGCAGCCGACCATCGTTACAGTCATCGGGTGATCCGCACGGCCATATCACGCGTCATTAATACTTGCCTGCCCGTTCCGCCAACAGATCGCTTAGAGCCTGTTGATAAAGGGCGGGCGGCAGGCATGGCGTAAGGCATAAATCGTATCGATCTGGTCACCGGCGGCGTGGTGGCGTGGATATTGAAGGGACCCCTGGTAGCGGGGAGGTGTCGAAGCCATCCCGAACCG
>DAHVAR010000165.1 GCA_027314515.1 Actinomycetota bacterium | reverse complement strand
GACTCCGCCGCGATCTGCTTGACCGCGGTCTGGCGGTTCTGGGTCGCGTAGCAGATGTCATCGCTGGGCGGGTCCAGCAGTTGCGGGAATCGCTGCCGCAGTGCAGCCACGGTCTGCGTGGTTTCATCGACCGACAGCGTGGTCTGCGACAGCCAGGCGACCTTGGCCGGGTCCCTGACCTCTACCGAGTCGCAGCCCGCCGGACCATCGACGAGGTGGATGTTCGCCGGAGCCTCGCCGGTCGTACCGACGACCTCCTCGTGGCCCTCGTGGCCGATGAGCAGGATGTCGTAGTCCTGTGCGGCGAACCGGCGCGCCTCGTTGTGCACCTTGGTCACCAGCGGGCAGGTGGCGTCGATGGTCCGCAGGCCGCGGCCCATCGCCCGGTCGCGCACCTCCGGGGACACGCCATGCGCGGAGAACACCACGACCGCCCCCTCCGGGACGGCCTCGGTCTCGTCGACGAAGATCGCGCCACGCTCTTCCAGCGTCCGGACAACATGGGTGTTATGCACGATTTGCTTGCGCACGTAGACGGGCGCGCCGAAGCGCTCCAGCGCGATCTCGACGGTCTGGACGGCCCGGTCAACGCCCGCGCAGTAGCCACGGGGCTTGGCGAGCAGCACTCGGCGGGACGGGGCTGACATACCGCCAGTCTAGGCGATCGGCACCCGGGCGCAGGCAGACACCGGTCCGGCTTGAGCGGCCGGCTGCCCGCTCCCGTCGCGCTGGCGGCCGGAATCGGGGCCCTGCGTGTCTCGCGCTCACCCGGGGACGGCAACAATGATCCAGAGCATTGCGGTTCGCTGAGGGAGAAGGATCGCCGATGGGCATCCCGCAGGTCCCCGACCGGGTGAGGCGAGTGCCTGCACTAGCCCTGCGGGCCGTGTTCGCCGGGCTCGGCCGGGTCCTGCTGGCAGCCGACCGGCCGCTGGCCAGGGCAGGGCAGGTGGTAGGCCGCGCCGCTGGTGACGACGGGCAATCGCGCCAGCCAGCTCAGCAGCGGCCCACTCCGGTGGCGCCGCCCGGGTCGCGCTGGCGCTCGCTGGACCACACGGGCAACGTCCGGCTCCTCTCGGACGAGCATCTGGATGACGACGACAAAGCCGGCCCGGAACCAGGCAGGGCTCGCATCGCCAGCCGGCCCGCGGCCGGGCCGGCCGCGGGCGGGGCAGTCCGGTCCCGCCGCCCGGCGAGCTCCCGGCAGGCCTATTCTCAGCCGGCCCACCCTCAGCCGGCCCACCCTCAGCCGGCCCTGCCGCTCGCCAACTATGACGACTTGTCGCTCGCCTCGATCCGGGCCCGCCTGCGCGGTCTCGACGTCAGCCAGCTGCGCATCCTGGCCGAGTACGAGAGCAAGAATGCCGAGCGGCCGGAGGTGCTCGGCATGTTCGAGCGCCGGATCGACAAGCTCCAGGCGGATGAGTGATAAGCAGGAGCCACCGTGCCGCTAGAAACCTCTGAGCAATCACCCGTCCCGGTTCGCACGGTGCTGCGGCTGGTCGGCGACTGGATCGGCCGCCTGGGCAGGGTCTGGGTGGAAGGCCAGATCGCCGAGCTGACCAGGCGCGGCGGCACCGCTTTCATCACGCTGCGGGACCCGGTCGCCGCGGTGTCGGCGAGAGTCATCTGCAGCACTGCCGTGCTTGACGCGACCAGCCCGCCGCCAGCGGTCGGCGCCAGGGTGGTCGTCTGGGCCAAGCCCGAGTTCAACTCGGCGAAGGGCTCGTTCGCGCTGACTGCCAGCCAGATCAAGGCCGTCGGGATCGGTGAGCTGCTAGCCCGGCTCGAGCGGCGGCGGGCGGCACTGGCAGCCGAAGGGCTGTTCGCCACCGAGCGCAAGCGCAAGCTGCCCTTCCTGCCTGCCGCCGTGGGCCTGATCTGCGGGCGTGACTCGGCGGCCGAACGAGACGTCCTCAGGAACGCCGCGCGCCGCTGGCCGGCTGTCAGGTTCCGGGTCGAGCAAGTTGCCGTCCAGGGACCGCACGCCAGCGAGGAGATCATCGATGCGCTGCAACGGCTCGACGCGGACCGTTCCGTCGACGTGATCATCATCGCCCGCGGCGGCGGTTCGGTTGAGGACCTGCTCCCGTTCTCGGACGAGGACCTGGTCCGCGCGGTCGCCGCCTGCGTCACGCCGGTCGTCAGCGCGATCGGGCACGAGCAGGATGTGCCGCTGCTTGACCTGGTGGCCGACGTCCGGGCTTCGACGCCCACCGACGCGGCCAGGCGCGCCGTCCCCGACGTCGCCGAGCAGCTCGAGCTGATCGGCCAGCTCCGGTCTCGCGCCCGCAGATCGCTGGCTGGCCGCCTGGACCGGGAGAGCTCCTGGCTGGCGGCGATCACCTCGCGCCCCGCGCTGGCCAGCCCGATGCGCGAGATCGACCGCCAGCAGGAGATGATCCTCGGTCTTGCCGATCGTGCCCGCCGCGCCATCGGCGGCCGGCTGAACCGGGCCACCGACGACCTGGCGCACATAAGGGCCCGGCTGATCGCCCTGTCGCCGGCCGCCACGCTGCGCCGGGGCTACGCGATCGTGCAACACGCCGACTCCGCGGTGGTGCTGTCTGCTGATCAGGTAACCGAGGGAGAGCTGCTCTCGGTCCGGTTCGCCGACAGCCAGCTGCCGGTGACGGCCGGCCGCCACTAGTCTGATGACGTGGCATCGGCAGGTAGCGCGGACGACACCGGCCCGCGGGGCGGGGGAAGGGCGAAGCCGACCGTAGGCGACCCCGCCCGTCCTCCGTACGAGCAGGCCAGGGACGAGCTGACCGAGCTGGTCAAGCGCCTGGAGGCGGGCGGCCTCACCCTGGAGCAATCGCTTGCGCTGTGGGAACGCGGCGAGCAGCTGGCAGCCATCTGCGAGGAGTGGCTCGAAGGCGCCCGGGCGCGGCTGGCCAGCGCGCTGGCCAGCCAGCAAGAGGCCAGGCCCGCACCGGGCGCGCCGTTCTAGCGGCGCTGTGCCCGGCTCGGGCGCACTACGCCGACCGGACGTGCAGCCTGGACAGCACCTCCAGCACGCCGTCGGCGAGCTCGCGGGCCCGCGCGGTGTCGGCGGCCAGTGAGACTTCTGCCGCGGCGAGCATCATCGCCCCGGTCATCACGATCGCTGCGGCGTCACCTAGCGGCTCGCCGCTGCGCGCGAAGAACTCGGTGTTGCGGCTCACCCAGTCCGACAGCCGCTGCCGCCACATGACCTCGAATCCGGGCGGGCCGTCGCCGCGCGCGAACATGCCGACAAGCTCGCGCTGCTCGATGCAGACGTCCAGGTAGCCGCGCGCGCCCGCCAGGAGCAGCAGCATCGGATCGGTAATTCCCCGGTCCCGGTACTCGCGCACGGCCTGGCGGGTCCGCCTGTCGTGCTCGTTGTGTACTTCATCGAACAGGGCCAGATACAAGTCAGCCTTGCCGGCAAAATGGTGGTACATGCTGCCGACGCTCGCCCCGGCCAGCGCGACGATGTCGGTAACGCCCGCCTGCGCGTAACCCTCGTTCATGAAAACCTCGCGCGCCGCTGCCAGCAGCACAGCGCGCGTAGCTGCGCCGCGATCGGCGGCACGGCCAGCGTGCGTTACCTGATCTGCAGTCAATGCATTCCGGCGTTCTGGTCAGTACTCGTGCGGGGTGGGCCTAATGCGGGGTGGCCCGGTGCCGGGGTAGGCAGGCGCTCCAGCCCGCCCGCTACATAGGATTCCACCACAGGCCACCTAGAGGGAAGGTGCTGGCGATGAGCGACCAAGAGGCGGCCAGGATGCCTGGCGTCCCAGCGGGCACCGCCGGCGATGGCGGGTTCGCCGGCGTCGCGGGGGCGCCTGGCATTCCCAGGCCGGCCGGGCTTCCGCTCGGCGATCCGGGCCTTGCGGCTCCGGAGCCCGGAAAGCATGCGCCTGACCGGAACCTCGCGCTCGAACTGGCCAGGGTCACCGAGGCCGGCGCCATGGCCTCGGCGCGGTGGGTAGGCAGAGGCGACAAGAACGGCGCAGACGCGGCCGCCGTCAACGCGATGCGGCAGCTCATCAACACGGTGTCGATGAACGGCGTGGTCGTGATCGGCGAAGGCGAGAAGGACGCCGCTCCGATGCTGTACAACGGCGAGCAGGTCGGGGACGGCAGCGGCCCGCTCTGCGACGTGGCCGTCGACCCGATCGACGGGACCCGGCTCACGGCAAACGGGATGCCCAACGCGATCTCGGTGATCGCGGTCAGCGCCCGAGGCTCGATGTACGACCCGTCGGCCGTCTACTACATGTCCAAGCTCGTCACGGGCCCGGAAGCGGCGAGCGCCGTCGACATCAACGCCTCGCCGGCCGCGAACATCGCGGCCGTCGCACGGGCGAAGAACTGCTCGCCGTCCGACGTGACCGTCGTGATGCTGGACCGCCCCCGGCATGCCGAGCTCATCACGGCCGTCCGGCAGGCCGGTGCCCGGATCAAGCTGCTGACCGACGGGGACGTGGCCGGGGCAATCATGGCGGCGCGGGAGGGCACTGGCGTCGACTTGCTGCTCGGTATCGGCGGCACACCGGAGGGCATCATCACCGCCTGCGCGATCAAGTGCCTTGGCGGCGTGATCCTCGGCAAGCTGGCGCCGCGGGATGATGCCGAGCGCGCCAGGGCACTTGACGCCGGACACGACCTGGACCGCGTTCTCAGCACTGATGACCTGGTCACGTCGGATGACGCGTTCTTCGCGGCAACGGGCATCACCGGCGGCGAGTTGCTGGCCGGCGTCCGGTACCGGGCTGGCGGGGCGGTAACCCACTCGCTGGTGATGCGCGCACGCTCCGGCACGGTCCGCAACATTCACAGCGAGCACCAGTTGTGGAAGCTCAGCGCCTACAGCGCGGTCGACTTCCACGGCGTCCCGGCAAAGGAGGGCTAGCCGGCCAGCCCGCCGCGGCGAAGCCCGCCGAGGCGGCGCGGCCGCTTCGGCGCCGTCACCTTGATGGTGCCGCCGATGCCGGCCGTGCGAAGCTCGATGACCGGCTGGTCGCCAGGCTGGCGACCGCCCCGGCCGGAGCCGGACGGCGCACCAGGCAGCCGGACTGTCCGGGTGACCCGCCGGGTGAGCAGCGCGGTGCCTGTCATCTCGACCACGACGCCGTCAGGGACGATGAGGTGAAGGGTACCGAGGATGACCGTCGCGTAGATGATGATCCGGCTGCTCTGCAGCAGCGCCTCGCGGATGTCAAGCTCTACCTCGCCGAAGACCGCGACGACCGGCAGGCTCTCCGGTACCACCCAGCAGCCGCTCCTGCTGTCCCGGCCGAAGATGCCGGCCACGGCCCGCCGCCCGTCCAGCTGGATCGGCTGCGCACCCGGCCCCGCCAGGTCCGTGGTCAAGGATGCCAGCTCGCCGAGTGTGCGGGCCTGATAGGCGCGCTCGACCCGATCCACGTGCTCGGCGGGCGTTAGCCTGCCATCCGCGGCCGCCTCACCGAGCAGCGTGACGACCCGGTCGCGTTCGGAATCAGAGGCGCGGATATCACGCGGTGCCGGGCGGTAGGTCACTCTCTAGAAGATACTCCAGCCGCAGGTCACCTACGTGTTGCCAGCAAATCGCAGGTCAGGCCCAGGTGTCGCCGTAGTTGCTGGTGGTCATCTTCACGGTCGCGCCTGACGTCTCGATGTAGAACAAGCTGCCGGCCCCGCCCCCTGAAGAGGTCAGCGCCAGGTTGCCCTTGGCCTGGGTCGGGCTCACCTTGACCCAGACGGTCCAGGCAGTCCCCGAGAACCTGGTCCGGTAGACGAATGAATCGGTGCCGATGCCGACCACCACCATGCGGCCGTTGTCCCAGCCAGTTGCGGCAATGGCGGAGGAATTCCCGCCGAGGTCCACCGGGCCGTGCAGCGGCCTCGTCTTGCCGAGCGCGTCGACCATTGCCGACTCCCTGGGGTAATTGGCGACATCACGATCAAGATTATTGATCGTGGCATACTGGTGGATTGCCCATGTCTTCCAGGGCGCGGGTACCACAGGGTGGCCAGCCCGGCTGGACGGGTCGGCGATCCACAGCGGGTAACCGCCGAGACCCGCGCAGTTGCCCTGCTTGGCGAAGTCGATGAACGTGTACAGCAGCGGCGGCCGGCCCAGCCTGGCGTGCAGCGTAGCCTGCACCTCGCCGGCCCAGGCAGCTACCTTGCCAGCCGGCAGACCATCCGTTACCTCTAAATCCAGGGCTACGGCATCGGAGTCGGTCAGGCCCAGTTGGTTGAACTGCGTCTCGAAGAAGTCGACCGTCTGCTTAGCGCCTACCGAAGGGTGCCCGAACAGGTAAGCGATGCGGCCCTTGTTGTTTCTCTTCAGCCAGTCAAGGTCCGCCTTGGCGTCCGGATTGACATAGTTGGTGCCGTTAGGCTCAAGCTCGGTCAGCTTGACCGCCGCCCAGACAATGTCGCCCGCCGCGCTCGTCCAGTCACCTGGCGGGCCCTGAAAGCTAGCGACATCGACTCCAGCAAGCATGCGCCAATGATAACGGAAGCTAAGGACATTTGCTTAATTCGCGATATGCACCGGGTGTGCGTCAGTTCTGTAGGTGGCCAAGATCAACTTCGGGCGGGAAGCAGGTCGGGCGTGTTCAGGCGGCTGCTGTCTGGTTGTTACGGTGGTCGCAGATGGCTTCCCACTGGCTGCTGGCTTCGCGGCAGCGCAGG
>DAHVAR010000158.1 GCA_027314515.1 Actinomycetota bacterium | reverse complement strand
ATCGGCGCGGCCCAGCCAGCGCCGGGCACGTACTCCCGCAGGACCTTGGCCGGCACGCCGCCCACCACCGCGTAGTCAGGCACCTTGCCGCGAACCACGGCGCCGGCGCCGACGACCGCGTTCCTGCCGATGACCGAGCCGGGCAGCACGATGGCACCCGTGCCGAGCCAGGCGCCAGCCCCGATCCTGACACTGCTATTCACCGGCCACTGCCGCCCGACCGGCACCTCCACATCGGCGTAGCTGTGGTTCTGGTCGGTGATGTAGACATACGGTCCGGTGAAGACGTCGGCCCCGATCTCGATCGAGTGGTGGGCAACGATGTGGCTGCCGCGCCCGATCACGCACCGGTCACCGACTCGCAGAACCGGATCGGGGCCGAGGTCGTGGCCGGGTGCCATGCCCGCGCAGAGCGTGACCAACTCGGCGATCATGCACTCGTCGCCGACCTCGATCCAGCGCTCGCCGTAGACGGCGCCAGCGGGGAAAGCCATCAGCGAGCCCGCGCCGAACACGGCGAACCGGCGGCCCGCCGCCGACTCGGCCGTGACAACACCGGCTTGCTGTACCCGCCGCCATCCGCCCTGGATGAGATTCGCGACAAGCGCCCGGCGGCGCCTGGCGAGTTCATGTCGGAGCGCCATGGCGGCTAACGGTACTCCGGCACCCGGCAGCGGGAAAGATCGCAGCCTGCCGCCGGACTCCGAGGGCATGGGCCAGCGACTGTGGCCCCAGCCAGGGCTTCGATCGGCAACTGACGCCCGTTGCCCGGCTCGGCGCTCAGCCCGGAGCACTCGCGGCGGCCAGTTGCCCGCAGGCACCGTCAATCTGCGTCCCCCTGGTGTCACGGACCGTCACCGGAACGCCGCGAGCGGCGATCCGGTCCAGGAACTCCGCGGCCACCACGGGATCAGACGCCGTCCATCTCGAGCCCGGCGTCGGGTTGAGCGGGATCAGGTTGACGTGAGCCAGCCGGCCGGCCAGCAGGCTCGCCAGCCGATCAGCCCGCCAGGCCTGGTCGTTGACGTCTCGGATCATGGCGTACTCGATCGATACGCGGCGGCCGGTCGCCGCCGCGTACTGCCAGGCCGCGTCCAGTACCTCGGCGACCTTCCACCGGCGGTTCACCGGCACCAGCTCATCTCGCAGCTCATCATCGGGCGCGTGGAGCGAGACCGCGAGCCGGACCGAAAGCCCCTCGGCGGCCAGCTTCCTGATCGCCGGGACCAGCCCGACAGTTGACACGGCGACCGAGCGCTGCGAGACGCCGAGCCCCGCCGGAGGCGGATCGGTAATCCGCCGGACTGCGGCGAGCACGCTGCGGTAGTTCGCCAGCGGCTCGCCCATGCCCATGAACACCACGTTCGAGACCCGCCCGGGCCCGCCCGGCACCGCTCCGGCTGCCATTGCCCGGGCCCCGGCGAACACCTGCGTGACGATCTCGGCGGTCGACAGGTTCCTGGTCAGGCCGGCCTGGCCGGTGGCGCAGAACGGGCAGGCCATGCCACATCCGGCCTGCGAGGAGACGCACATGGTGACCCGGTCGGGGTAGCGCATCAGCACCGACTCGACGAATGCGCCGTCGAACGCTCGCCAGAGCGTCTTGCGGGTCGTGCCGCCGTCGCACTCGAGCTCGCGCTCCGCGGTGAGCAGCGGCGGCAGCAGTGCGCCGCCCAGCGCGGCCCGCACGCCGGCCGGCAGATCGGTCATGCCCGCGGGATCGTCGGTCAGCCGGCCGAAGTAATGCCGGGAGAGCTGGTCAGCGCGGTAGTCAGGGTGGCCGAGCTCGGCAACTGCGGCACGCCGGCCGGTCGGGTCGAGGTCGGCAAGGTGACGCGGCGGCCGCGCCTGCCGCCCGTCGCGCACGCCCGGTTCCGCCGCCGCCAGCCCGGCCGGCAGCAGCTCAATCTCCTCGGCCACTGAGTGCTCACCTCCGGTAGTTCGCGGCTCCAGCCAGCCGGCGCCACTGTGACGCACGGATCAATCTCTGCGCATCCGCCCAACGACCTGCGGGAAGTCGGTAGATTTCGGCATGTGCCGAGGTTGCGCAGAGGGTCCAGGCAGGGCTTCAGGATATCCGGCGCGTCCGACGAGCCGGGCGGCCGCGACGCGGGCGGGCCAGCCCGCGCGAGCGACCGCGCCCCGCAGCGTGACGGCTCCCGCGAGAGGGGCCGCTCCCGTGGGAGCGACCACCGCGCCCGGGAGAGCGAGCGGGCCGGGCGGCCGGCCGTGCTGCTTGACAGCAGCAGCCCATACGGCAGCCGGCGCGTGGTCGTCGAGTGCGACGGCACGACCACGTCTGCCTACCTGCATGACAAGTCCGGTGCGATCGCGGCTACCTGGATCGCCAATCACCAGCCTGCGCCGGCGACCGTAGACCTCGGCAAACTCCGCTCGGGTGCCCCGCCGGAGATGCCGGCCGACCACACGAAGCACCCGGACGGCCGGCCGCCGATCATCGCCGCGGCGCTCAGCGCGGTCTGGTTCGAGGAAGGCGACGGGGTCGCGATCCTGGAGGACTCGCAGCCGCTCGCAGTCATCCCCGGCTGGTCCGATCTGTCCAGGCGGTTGCCGGGGTACGCCAGGGACGCTATCGGGCAGACCCCGTTCGCCTGGTCACTCGACGACGCGATGGAAGGTCTCGGCTGGCGCATCTCTCAGTCGGCCCAGTTCTGGCGCTGGCGGGCGAGCGCTGGCTCGTGGGCGTTGTTTCAGCAGGCGGAGCTAGGCCACCTGCTGGCCAGGCTTGGCCCCGGCGGCAGTTACTGGGACGTGAGCGGCGGCAAGACGCCGGCCGTCGGGGTGTCCGAACGGCCACCATTGCCAAGGCGTCCGTATACGGTGCTGTCCACGGTCGGCATGAGCGGCCAGCGGATGCCGGTCGTCGAGCAGACTGGTGAGGGCGCCGACAGCCGGGCCAGGATCGAGCTCGCGCTGGCGACCACGATGCCGAGTGCCGCGGCGGCGCGGATCTTCCTCTGGCTCGCCCAGTTCCCGTGGCGCGAAGTGACCTGGCTCGGCGCCGGGCACAGCATTCCCTGGTATCACGAGCCCGCCACGTTCCCGCTCGGCGGCGGTAACGAGGCCGTCCTGCTGCTGGACGATCCATCCCGGCTGCCTGGCCCGGAAGTGCCGCGGCTGGACGGTTTCCGCACCAGCAACGACCCGGTCCGCTGGCTCTGGATCGTGCCGATCAACGAGCGCGAGCGCCGCCTGGCCAGGGAACGCAGTTCGGCCAGTCTCGTCACTCAGCTGGCCGCGCAGCGCCGAAGCTGGGTTTACGACCCTTAATCGGGTAGCCGGGAAGTGCCTGCTGCTCGGCTTGCCTGCCTAGACCGAGCGCCCGTTCGGCACGAAGACGGCGAGCAGCAACCAGACGACAGGCGCCATCACTACCAGCGAGTCGAGCCGGTCCATGACGCCGCCGTGGCCCGGCAGCAAGTGGCCCATGTCCTTGATCTGCAGATCACGCTTGATCATCGACTCGACCAGGTCACCAAGGCTGGCCACGGCGACGGCCGCGGCGCCCAGCAGCAGGCCCTGCCACAGGTGCCCGCCGAGCAGGCCTGGCACCATCACGGCCCCGGCCGCGAGGCAGAGGACCGATCCGCCGCCAAGTCCCTCCCACGTCTTCTTCGGGCTGATGGACGGCACCATGGGGTGCTTGCCGATCAGGATGCCGGCCAGATACCCGCCGGTGTCACTGCAGACGGTCAGCGTGACGAATATGAAGGCGCGCCGTGCACCGTCCGGCTGGGCTAGCATCAGCGCGACGAACACCGCGGCCAGCGGCAGGTACAGCAGGGTAAAGATGCTGGCTGTGACATCGCGGACATAGCCGTCCGCGCCGCCGCGCAGCCGCCAGCCAAGCACGCCGATCCCGGTCAGCCCGAGAGCGCCCAGCGCCCAGCCGGCCTGCGTCCAGTACGCCAGCGTGACCATTGCGACCCCGCCCGCCACGATCGGGATAAGGGCCAGGTGAATCTCGCGGGTCTGCAGCGCGCGGCTGAATTCCCAGAGCGCGACGGCGAGGATGATACCGACGTAGAGCAGGAACGTGACCTTGACGGTGAACAGGGTAAGTACGACCACGCCGCCCATCAGGAGGCCGACCGCGATCGCGGCGGGCAGGTTCCGGCCCGTCTTGATCGACCTGCGCTCGGTCACCGGACCCGCCTGAGCAGTACCCGCCTGCGCAGTACCCGCCTGCGCTGCGCCTGGCCCGTCGCCGTGCCGGTCCCCGGCCGAATCCTGCTGCCCGTCATGCCCCCCGAAACCATTGGCGGCCAGTGTCCCGGCCGCCGGAATCGCCCCGAAACCGGCGTCGGGTTCTACCTCGGTTCTCTTCTCAGCCCGCAAGCTAGACCTCGAGAAGCTCGGCTTCCTTGTGCTTCAGCAGTTCATCGACCTGGGCGGTGTACGTGTGCGTCAACTCGTCCAGTTCACGTTCGGCCCGCCTGCCGTCATCCTCGCCCGCTTCACCGTTCTTGACCAGTTTGTCGATCGAGTCCTTGGCATGCCTGCGGATGTTGCGAATGGAAACCCGGCTATCTTCAGCCTTGTTCCGGGCGACCTTGATGTACTCCCGGCGGCGCTCCTCGGACAGCTCGGGGAACGCAACGCGGATCAGCGTGCCGTCGTTGGAGGGGTTGACGCCAAGGTCAGAGGCCCTGATCGCCCTCTCGATGGCCGCCAGGGAGCCTTGGTCGTAGGGCTGCACGAGCACCATCCGCGGCTCGGGCATGTGGAAGGAAGCCAGCTGGTTGACGGGCGTCTGCGTGCCGTAGTAATCGACCGTGATCTTGTTGAACATGGCCGGATGCACCCGGCCAGTCCGGATGCCGTTGAAGTCCTCCTTGGCAACCGCGACAGCCTTCTCCATCTTCTCCTCGGCCTCGAGGAGACTCTCGTCAATCACTTCGGCTCCTGTGCGTTGGTAAGCGGCCGGCCGTGGCACGTCTGTGGTATCTCCATGGTGCGCCGCCTGGTGCGACGGGGCCGTGCCGGGGCATCAGCGCGGTGACCGGCTGACGAGGGTGCCGATCTCCTCACCTCGCACCGCCCGGACCACGTTGCCCTCCCCCATCAGGTCGAACACCACGATCGGTAGGTCATTGTCCATGCACAAGCTCACCGCGGTGGCGTCCATGACGCGCAACTCCCGGCGGAGCACCTCGGTGTAGTCCAGATGATGAAAGCGTACGGCGTCTGCGTTCTTCCGCGGGTCATCGTCGTACACGCCGTCAACCATGGTGCCCTTGAGCACGGCCTCGGCGCCGATCTCCAGGGCGCGCTGGGCCGCGCAGGTGTCGGTGGAGAAGAAGGGCGCGCCCAGGCCAGCCCCGAAGATCACAACCCTGCCCTTCTCCAGGTGCCTGATAGCGCGGCGCGGAATGTAGGGCTCGGCTACCTGGCCCATCGTGATCGCCGTCTGGACTCGCGTCTCGACGCCGAGCTTTTCCAGCACGTCCTGCAGGGCCAAGCAGTTGATCACAGTGCCCAGCATGCCCATGTAATCCGCACGGGACCGGTCGATGCCGCGCTCGGAGAGCGCGGCACCGCGGAACATGTTGCCGCCCCCGACGACTACGGCGATCTGGAAGCCTTCCCTGGCTGCGGCCGTGATCTCCCTGGCAAGGTGGACGACCACGTCGGGCGAGATGCCGAGCGGCTCGCCGCCGGCGAATGCCTCGCCGGACAGCTTGAGGACCACCCGCCGCCAAATCGGCCTGGAGTCACCCTGGCCAGGATTGGTCCTGGCCAAGGAATCCGGGTCGCCTGGCGGGCTGTCTGCCACCGCGGTGCCGCCCTCTGCCAGCCTCAACCTGCCTGGCCGATCTGGAACCTGGCAAAGTCCCGCACGCTGGCTCCGTGCTCGGCGAGCAATTGCTTCACTGACTTCTTCGGGTCCCGGACCGACGCCTGCTCGACCAGGACGATGTCCTTGAGGAAGGCATTGAGGCGGCCCTCGACGATCTTCGGGATGGCCTGCTCCGGCTTGCCCTCTTCCCTGGTCACCTGCTCGGCGATGCGCCGCTCGCTGGCCAGCACGTCGTCCGGCACCTGGTCACGGGTGACGTACTGCGGGCGCATGGCCGCGATCTGATGTGCGATGTCCTGGCCGACCTCGGCGCCGGCACCATCCAGCTGGACCAGGACGCCCAGCGTCGGCGGCAGGCCCGGGTCCTTCTTGTGCAGGTAGCTGGTCACGAAACCGCCTTCGAACCGCGAGAGCCGGCCCAGCTCCAGCTTCTCCTGGAGCGATGCCCCTGCCTCTTCGATCAGCGCCTGGGCGGTCTGCCCTGGCCTGACCGGCAGGCCTAGCACGGCCAGCCGGTCAGCGGCGCCGGACGCCAGCGCGGCGGCGGCAATGTCAGCGGCAACTTGCCGGAACAGGTCGGTCTTGGCAACGAAGTCGGTCTCGCAGTTCAGCTCGAGCAGCACGCCGGCGCTAGTGCCGTCCAGCTGGGCAGTGACCAGCCCCTGGGCAGCGGTGCGCTCAGCCCGCTTGTTGACCGCCTTGGCCCCCTTGATACGCAGCGCCTCGACTGCCGCGTCGAAGTCGCCATCGGCCTCGACCAGCGCGTTCTTGCAGTCGAGCATGCCCGCACCGGTCTGCTCGCGCAGTCTCTTCACGTCGGCGGCGGTGTAGTTCGCCATGTCCCCATCTTTCCCTTGTCGTGGTACCGGTAGGCATCGTCAGCACCGGCGGGCCGATGCCGACGGCAGCGGTCACGGCGGCAGCTCCGGCAGCGCGTTCTGCCCGCGGGCCGCAGGCGCCGTCAGGCTGTCGGGTTCGCCCCGTCACCCGCCGGGATGTCACCCGCCGGGATGTCACCCGCCGGGATGTCACCAGCCGGGATGTCACCAGCCGGGATGTCACCAGCCGCTGCGTCGCTACCCGCTGCTGCGTCGGTACCCGCTGCTGCCCCATTGGCCGGCGTCCCAGTCGCCGCGCCAGCCGGGGCCGCGCCATTCACCGCGGTCTGCTCAGTAGCCTGGCTCCCCTCGAGCAGCTCCCGCTCCCACTCGGCCAGCGGCTCGGCAGCGCCCAGCAGCCCGTCACCACTCTCGGCAGCGGGCTTGTCGTCGGCGGTCGCCGCGCCGGCCCGGGCGATCAGCCCGTCCGCGACAGCGTCCGCGATCACCCTGGTGAGCAGCGCGACGCTGCGGATAGCGTCGTCGTTGCCAGGGATCGGGTACTGCACCTCGTCCGGGTCGCAGTTGGTGTCCAGGATCGCGATCACCGGGATGCCCAGCTTGCGGGCCTCGCTGACAGCGATGTGCTCCTTCTTGGTGTCGACGACCCACAGCGCGCTGGGCACCCTCGACATGTCCCTGATCCCGCCGAGCGAGCGCTCCAGCTTGTCCCGCTCGCGGCGGAGCTGGAGCAGTTCCTTCTTGGTGAGGTTGGAGCCCGCCACGTCGTCGAAGTCGATCTCCTCGAGTTCCTTCAGCCGCTGCAGCCGCTTGTAGACCGTGCCGAAGTTGGTGAGCATGCCACCGAGCCAGCGCTGGTTGACGAACGGCATGCCAACCCGCCGTGCCTGCTCGGCGATGGCCTCCTGGGCCTGCTTCTTGGTGCCCACGTAGAGGACAGAGCCGCCGTGCGCGACCGTCTCGCGGATGAAGTCGTAAGCCTTGTCGATGAACTCGAGCGACTGCTGAAGGTCGATGATGTAAATGCCGTTGCGCTCGGTGAAGATGAATCGCTTCATCTTCGGGTTCCACCTGCGGGTCTGATGCCCGAAGTGAACGCCGCTTTCCAGCAGCTGGCGCATGGTGACTACCGGAGCCATGCCGGTGTCCCCTTCCTGTCGTGGCGCGCTGCCGTGCAGAGCAGGCACGCCTGCCGGTTGATTCCTGGCGCCCGTACGCCCCTCGCCTCCGGATTACTCCGGCGGACCGGTGAAGGGCGTCCTGCGCGGCGTCTGAGCGAGAAACAGCCAGGTCCCCGCGGGCAGAGCCGCTACGCAGCAAGCGGACGCGCGAATTGGGCCATCGGGACGACGCGCTCACGCGAGCCAGCGAGAAGGCCGGTTAGCAAGTCTACATGCCCGGAGCGAGGCGGGATGTCCGGCGGGATAACCCCGGCTGGCCCGGCTTATCCCGGCCCGCGGACGGCACCCGGCCCGCCTCGGCCTGATCAGGCCCGCGGATGCGCCTGACGGTAGACCGATATCAGCCGGTCGATGCTGACATGGGTGTAGAGCTGGGTAGTCGCCAGCGAGGCATGACCCAGTATCTCCTGCACGCTGCGCAGGTCAGCGCCACCTTCGAGCAGGTGGGTAGCGGCTGTGTGCCGCAGGCCGTGTGGCCCGGTGTCAGGCGCCGACCCGGCTGCGGCGATCCGGCCATGCACGACCCGCCGGACGGTACGCGGATCGATGCGACCGGCCCTGGCGCCGAGGAAGAGCGCAGCGCCGGGCGCAGCGCCGGCCACTCCCGGCCCGTCATGCTGAGCAGCCATGACGGCAGGACGGCCGTCGTGCAGCCAGGCAAGTACCGCGCGGACGGCCGGGATTCCGACTGGCACGACCCGCTCCTTGCTGCCCTTCCCGAGTACCCGCACGGTCCGCCGGGAGGTGTCGAGGTCGCCCGCGTCCAGGCCACACAGTTCGCTGACCCGGATGCCAGTCGCGTACAGCAGTTCAATGATCGCGGTATCCCGCAGTTCCAGGGCGCCGGCCAGCGCGCCGCCATCTGCCCCGTGACGCAGTCCGCCCTGCTGCGACCCGCGGCCGGCACCCGCGGCGCGGGGCCGGGCGGCCAGCACGGCAGCCATCTGCTCCTGCGCGAGCACGTCCGGCAGGCGCCGGGGCACTTTAGGCGTGCCGAGCTGAGCCCCCGGGTCCGCGGCGAGCAGCCCGCGGCGGTGCGCGAAGGCCGTGAACGCCCGCGCGGAAGCCGCTCTCCTGGCAATGCTCGCCCGTGCCTGGCCGGCCTGGTGCTGGCTGCCCAGCCATCCCCTCAGCACGAAGATGTCCAGGTCGGCCAGCTGGCCGCAGCCATCCCCGGCGGCAAACGCCAGCAGCGCGCTGATGTCACCGAGATAGGCGCGGACCGTGTGCGGCGACAAACCGCGCTCGGCTGCCAGATGGCGACCGAACATGGCCAGCGCGGCAGCCATCGACTCCGGCAGTTCCGGCGGCGGTTGCTGCCGTTCAGGCTGGAGCGCCTGCTCCTTCATATCCGACAGTCTGCGGCACGACGCCCCCGGCGCCGGGCAAAGACCCGGCCATCTGCCTTCCGCGCTGCTGAGGCCGGGCAGCGCCGACTTCGGCACGTCCGGCAGCCAGCCGGGTTGCCAGCCAACTCCGTGCCGGGCTCGCGCCCGTTTCCGGTTAAATGATCTTGAATGAGAGTGAGGCCCTCTCCGGCCGGGCACCTGTCACTCGACTGTCACGCTCTTGGCCAGGTTGCGCGGCCTGTCCACGTCATTGCCCAGCGCCACGGCAGCGTGGTAGGCCAGCAACTGCAGCGGCACGGAGAGCAGGATCGGATCCAGCTCATGCTCGTTCTTGGGTATCGCCAGCACGTTGTCGGCCAGCTCCCCGTCCGGCGCCGAGTGGCCGACGACCAGTACCCGGCCTCGCCGTGCCTTGATCTCGCCGAGCGTGGCCAGGTTCTTCTCGATGAGCTCGTCATCGGGGACGATGGCCACCGTCGGCAGCTCCGGCCCGACCAGTGCAAGCGGCCCGTGCTTGAGCTCACTGGCCGGGTAGGCCTCCGCGTGCAGGTAGGAAACCTCCTTCAGCTTCTGCGCTCCCTCCCTGGCGACCGGCCAGCCGCGGACCCGCCCCACGAAGAACATGCCGGGATAGTGCGCGAGGTCCTTGGCCAGGCTGGCGATCTCCTCCTCCATGGCGAGGATCTGGGCGATCTGCTCGGGCAGCTTGCGCAAGCCGTCGGTGATCCGGCGGCCGTCGGCCGGCGACAGGTCGTGGATCCGGGCAAGGTGCAGCGCCAGCAGCGCGAAGACGGTGGCGGTCGCCGTGAAGGTCTTCGTAGAGGTAACGCTGACTTCGGGGCCAGCGTGCAAGTAAACTCCGCCGTCGACCCCCCTGGCGATCGTGCTGCCGACCGTGTTGACGACGCCCAGCACGTGGCCGCCCTTGCGCTTGACCTCCTGCACGGCGGCCAGCGTGTCATAGGTCTCGCCGGACTGGCTTACCCCCACGTACAGGGTGCCTTCCTCGATGACCGGCCCCCGGTACCGGAACTCCGAGGCAGGCTCGGCATCGGCTGGCACCCTGGCGAGTTCCTCGATCAGCTGGGCGCCGAGTACGCCCGAGTAGTACGCCGACCCGCAGCCCAGGATCTTCACCCGCTTGATGGCGCGTGCCTCCCGCGGATCCAGGTTCAGCCCGCCGAGATGTGCGGTGTAGAACCGGTCGTCAAGCCGGCCGCGCAGCACCCGCTCGACAACGCCGGGCTGCTCGTGGATCTCCTTGTGCATGAAGTGGGCGTGGCCGTCCGCGTCATAGCTGGCGACATCCGCCTCGACCACGGCGGCCTGTTTCGTGGTGCGCCGCGCATCCAGCGTGCTGGTGCGGAATCCGTCGGCATGCAGGGTGGCAATCTCGCCGTCGTCCAGGTGGACGACCTGGCGGGTGTAACGGACCAGGGCCGCGACGTCAGAGGCGGCGAACATCTCCTTGTCCCCGATCCCGAGCAGAACCGGGCTGCCATTGCGGGCAACGACGAGCCGGTCCGGGTGACGGGCGTCGAGTACTGCCAGTCCGTACGTCCCGACGACTGACTTGAGCGCCCGCCGGACCGCCTCCTCGAGGTCGACCGGTTCGCCCCGGCCAGCCCCCTCGCCCGGCTCGCCCCGGTCGCCCGCCTCGCCCCGGTCGCCCGGCTCGGCTCGCTCGGCCGGCGAATCACTACCGATCCCGAACTGGGCGGCGATCAGGTGAGCGAAGATCTCGCTGTCGGTCTGCGATGAGAATTTCGCTCCGGCCGCGATCAGGCCAGCACGCAGTTCCTCAGCGTTCTCGATGATCCCGTTATGGACGATGGCAATCGGCCCGCAACTGTGCGGGTGGGCGTTGGCGTCGCTCGGCTCGCCGTGGGTTGCCCAGCGCGTGTGCCCGATGCCGGGGCTTCCCTTGAGCCTGGCCGGGACGTCGGCGGCGAGTTCAGGGACCCGGCCCTTGACTTTGCGGACGCGCAGGTCACCGCTCCGGCTGACGACCGCGATCCCGGCGGAGTCGTAGCCTCGGTATTCGAGCCTGGCGAGCCCTTCGAGCAGGATGGGTACGCTGTCTCGGTTTCCGATATATGCCACTATTCCGCACAAGGCTTTTGCTCCTCATCCGTATACGATCCGGCGCAGCTGTCGCAGCGAGAACGCGGGCGGCGCATAGCGCCGCTGCGGCATCTCGGCGGCGATCTGCGCGAAGGCCAGGTCATTGGTCAGCCCGCGAGCCTGGAGCTCCCGGTGCCGTCGGCGCACGAACGCATCTGGCGGCTCGGAGAAATACCCCAGGACGTCCGCCACTACGCGCGCGGCCTCAGCGGGGCCGAGCGAGCAGGTACGAGCCAGGTGATCCACCAAGTCGCCATAAGGTAGCGGTCCGGGCACGTCGCCTATCATGACCGCTCGGCTGCAAATTACGCAAGAATTCTGCCCGATTCCGGGCAGGATTTGCGGGAAGACGCGGCCAGATGGACGCTTCACACAGTCTTCCTCGCGCGCCAGCCTGCTTCGCACCGCTCTGCGAACCCCCCGGCGGCCAGCAGGCCGAGGCACCGCAATGCGGTATCTAGGTCCACGCCAGCCCTGACCGCGATGCTCGCCGGGCCGCGGCCGCCGCGGAGCGGCAACTCCTCTAGCACCGCAAGCGCCGCCGGATCGAGCATGTCCCTGGGGACCGCCGGGCCGATCCGTAGTGTGCCACCGGTGCCGCCGCTCCCGCCGATGTGATCGAGCACATCATTCGCGCAGGTCACACACATGGCACCGTAATCGCGGATCAGCTCGTGGCAGCCTGCTGACTGCTCGGAGGTGACCGGGCCCGGCACTGCCATCACCGGCCTGCACAGTTCGCGCGCATGCCGCGCCGAGTTGAGGGCGCCACTGCGCAGCGCCGCCTCGACTACCACGATGCCGCGGCTCAGCGCCGCGATGATCCGGTTCCGGACCAGGAACCCTGGCCGAGTCGGCCCGCGGCCCGGCGGGCACTCGCTCACCAGCACGCCATGGGCGGCGATCGCGCGGAACAGTTCCTCGTGGCCGCGCGGGTAGCCGAACTCGAGGCCGCCAGCCAGAACAGCCACGGTGACGCCGTCGGCGGCCATCGCGCCGCGATGAGAACTGGCGTCGATCCCGTACGCCCCGCCGGACACCACCGTGACTGCGTGCTCGGCGAGGACCGCGGCCATCTCCACCGCGACGTGATTGCCGTAGCCGGACGCGGCCCTGGAGCCGACCATCGAGACCGACTTCAGGCACGCGAACCTCAGGTCGGCGGTCCCGCGCACCCACAGCAGCAGCGGCCGGGCGTCACCCAGATCGTCCAGCTGGGTCGGCCACTCGGAGTCGCCGGGCATCACTAAGCGCAACCCGATCTCCTGCCAGGCCGCGAGCCGCGCTCTGGTGGGCACCTCGCCGAGCCGGTCCCGCCACCGCTGGATCGCGGATTCCAGCGCCCGGTCTGCGACCTGGTCCGCCAGCGCGGCCTGGCCGTCGGCGTCAGCCCCGGCAACCAAAGCGAGCACCTCCGACGCGGTGCGCGTGCGCAGCGCCGCGCCCAGCACCAAGTCACCCGGCTGGGCCAGGAAGCTCAGCGCCACCCGCGCCCGCCGCTCGTTGTCGGGACTCATCGCGACCACCTCCACTGCCGACAGTCCCAGGGGAGAAGGCCCGGCGCGCGAGCGGCGACGACGGCTGTGGACAACATGCGCGGCGACCCTGCAGATGGTGGACAACGCGCTGCGTTACGCGAACTGGGAACCAGGCACTGGAGGCGCTGGGAAGCTGCGCCTGACTGACGGCCGTGGACCTCAGCGGGCCTGGGCTGGCTGGCGTCACCTTTATCATCAGCAGCCTTGCTGAGGTCCGTCAGGGAACGACAGTCGCGCCTCATGTCACTAGGCACTTCTTCCGGGATCGGGAGCTCTGCCCGCCGGCGAAGATAGGTGGGCCTGCCCATTCACGTGCCCAGGCGCGCGCTTTTAGAGTGTCTGTGTGGGATGGGACCCTATGCATGCTGCGACAGTCGTTGCCCGTGGTGCTTGCTGATGGAGCACTGCGGCCGGTGCGGCGCGCCGCTGGAGGCGGGCGACCGGTTCTGTGAGGACTGCGGCGCGCCGGCGGGCGGGTGCCCCGCATGTGGTGCGCCAGTGACCGCGGGGAAGCGCTTTTGCCGTTCGTGCGGGCATGCGCTGACGGGCACGGCGCCGACAGGCGGGGCGCCGACGCAGCGACCGTCCGGCCCCCTGATGCTCGCCGCGCCCGGACTGCTAACCGGCAGTGCGGACGCGGCGGTGGCCGAGCGACGGGTGTGCTCGCTGCTGTTCTGCGACCTGGTGGGGTCGACGCCGCTGGCGGAGTCACGGGATCCGGAGGCGGTCCGGGAGTTGCTGTCGCGGTATTTCGCGGTGGCCCGCACGATCGTCGGCCGGTATGGCGGAGTGGTGGAGAAGTTCATCGGGGACGCGGTAGTGGCGGTGTGGGGGGCGCCGGCGGCCGCGGAAGGGGACGCGGAACGGGCCGTCCGGGCCGGGCTGGACCTTGTCGCCGCGGTGGCGCAGCTCGGGAACGACGCCGGTGTGCCCGGTTTGGTGGCGCGCGCTGGCGTCGTCACCGGGGAGGTGGCTGTCACCCTCGGAGCGCCGGGTGAGGGGATGGTGGCCGGTGACGCGGTGAACACCGCGTCCCGGGTGCAGTCGGCGGCGCAGCCAGGGCAACTGCTCGCGGATGCGGCGACCCGCCGGCTGGCCGAGGCAGCGGTCGCTTTCGAGGACGCCGGGGAGCACCTGCTGAAGGGCAAGGCCGAGCCGGTCAGGTTGTGGCGGGCGGTGCGGGTGCTAGCCGCGGTCGGCGGGTCGCAGCGGATCGACGGGCTGGAGGCGCCGCTGACCGGCCGGGACGCCGAGCTGCGCACCCTCCGGGAGTTGTTTCACGCGAGCGCGGAGCGCAGATTGCCGCGGCTGGTGCTGGTATCCGGGCCGGCCGGAGTGGGCAAGTCGCGACTGGGCTGGGAGTTCCGCAAGTACATCGACGGGCTGGCCGCGACGGTGTGGTGGCACGAGGGCCGGTGCCTGTCTTACGGCGACGGGGTGGCGCTGTGGGCACTGGCGCAGATCGTCCGCCAGCGGCTGGAGATCGCCGAGGACGACCCGGCAGAGGCCGCGGCAGAGAAACTCGCTCAAGGGCTCGACAGGTACATCGCCGATCCGGCTGAGCGCGGCTACGTGGGCGTGCGGCTTGGCCGACTGCTCGGCGTCAGCGTGATCGGCGACGACGGCGGGGCGCTGGCCCGTGCGGAACTGTTTGCCGGATGGCGGTTGTTCTTCGAGCGGCTCGCGGCGCAGGCGCCCGTGGTGCTGCTGGTAGAGGACGCCCAGCACGCGGATGCGGGGCTGCTGGACTTCCTCGACCACCTGGTCGACTGGACCAGAAACCTGCCGGTGTTCGCGCTGGTGCTGGCCCGGCCCGAGCTGGGTCAGGCCCGGCCGGGGCTGGGTGCCGGACGGAACCGGCTCACCCTCACCATCGATCCGCTCGACGAGCCGTCCATGGGCGCGCTCGTTGAGGCACTGGTACCTGGGATGCCCGCTGCCGCGCGGGCAAAGGTGGGCGGGCACGCGCAGGGCATCCCGCTATTCGCGGTGGAAACTATCCGCTCCTTGATCGACCGCGACATCGTCCAGCCCTCCGGGGGTGTCTATCGTCTGGTCGCCGACGTCGGCGACCTAGCCGTCCCCGACAGCCTGCACGCCCTGCTCTCGGCCCGCCTCGACGCCCTCGACCCGGACGTGCGGCGCCTCGCCGCCGACGCCGCGGTGCTCGGCGCCAGTTTCCCCGCCGAGGGCCTGGCCGCCGTCTCCGGGCAACGCGAGTCGGCCGTGCGGGCTGCGCTGGCCGACTTGGTCCGCCGAGAGGTGCTGACGGTGTCCGGGGATCCGCTGTCTCCGGAGCGCGGTTCCTATCAGTTCACCCAGCAGATGTTGCGCCAGGTCGCCTACGACACCCTGTCCCGCCGCGACCGCAAGGCCCGTCACCTGGCCGTCGCGCAGTATCTGCAGTCAGCGTTCGCCGGTAGCGGCGAGGAAGTTGCCGACGCCATCGCACGGCACTACCGCGACGCCCTGGATGCCGTCCCCAGCGACCCCGACGCCGAGTCGATCCGCGGCCAGGCCATCAGCGCCCTAGTCCGCGCTGCCGAGCGCGCAAGCCGGACTGGCGCGCCGGCGGCCGCCGCGACCAGCTATGCCACCGCGGCGGAGCTCTGCGTGAACGACCTGGCCGACGTCGACCGGACGGCCGGCATACCCGACGCCGGGACGCTGTGGGAGAGCTCGGCCGGCGCCTCGGACACCGCTGCCGACTACGAGCACGCGGAGGAGTATGCGGGCCGGGCCCGCGCGTACTACCAGCAGCACGGCCAGGAGCGCGCGGCCGCTCGGGCGTGGGCCAAAGCGGCGAACGCCCTCCAGCGCCAGGGCCGGCTCGGGGATGCACGCGAACAGCTGACCGCCGCGCTGGAGGTGCTGCGCGCAAGCCCCGACACCGACACCGTCACCGCCCTGAACCACCTCGCAGCGCTGGAGGCGTTTGCCGGCTCGCCCGAAGCGAACCCCCTGAGCGCCGAGGCGCTGACCCTGGGCCAGGCCCTGGGCGCCGACGACACAGAGCTGCTGGCCGGTCTGCTGATCACCCGCGGCATCTGCCACGGCTTCGCACAGCGGAACCTTCAGGCGGCTGCATATTTCCGGGAGGCCGCCCGGATCGCTACCCAGGCTGGCGACAACACACACGCGGCGCAGGCGCTGGCTAACCTGGCCGGCGTACTGACCGGCAATGACCCGGAGGCGGCCGCGGAGGCAGCGCGCGCCGCCATCAGACACGCCCGCCGGACCGGTTCCCGTGTATTCCTGTCACATGCGATCGTGAACCTGGCCCAGGCGCTGATCATGACCGGCGACTGGGATACTGCGCACGCCGAGCTCACCCGAGCCGCCGACGGCGACGGGCTGGCCGATGTTTGGCCTGTTGCCTGCAATCGGGGCTTGCTCGCGGCGTTGCGCGGCGACCCCCGCAGCGCCCAGGACACGATAGCAGCGCTGCCCGGCCTGCTGGCCAGCGAACATCCCCAAGATAGGGCCAGCGTCGACATCGTCCGTGCCCTCAGCTCGGCAGCGGCCGGCCAGCCCGCCGAGGCACTGGTGCACGCCCGCGCCGTGCTCGCCCGCGCCGACGTCCTCGGGATCAGCCACGAAACCGTCCGCTGGGCCTGGACGGTCGCCGCCCGCGCCGCCCGCGACCTCGCCGACGTGGCCGCCACCATGCGGCTGCTCGCCCAACTCGACGCCGCCGAGCCCGGCCACCTGGCTCCGATGCTCCGAGCCGAACGTGACCTGGCCCGCGCTCGCCTCACCGCCCGCGACCGCGCAGAGCAGGCCGACGAGGAGTTCGCGGCCGCGATCCGCGGCCTGCGCGAGCACAGCACTCCCTATCACCTCGCCCACGGCCTGCTCGACCATGCCGAGTACCTGACCGGCACCGGCACCGACGCCGCTGAGGCCGCGATCGCCGAAGCCCGCAACATCGCCACCCGACTGCACTGCCAGCCCCTGCTCGACCGGATCGACACCATCAGCCGCGCAGCGGCCGGCGGCTCGCGGCGAAGATTCCAGCCTTAGCAGCCAGAGCGAACGAACCGTCGTCGACCCGCGCGTAAACCGCCAGACCACCCTGCGCACCAGTACTTCACCAAGCGATACCCCGGCTCCGGTCCGGGCTCACTGAAGCCTTCGAGCGAATGGCAGCCTACGGCCAGCTGCGTGCCGGAGTGGGACCTGCAGTCGCCGCACGGCCGGCCCTGGCACTGATGGATGGCTTGCAGGTGCAGTGGCTGCTCGACCGGGCGTGCGTCGACATGGCCGCCGGCCTTGAAGCATATTTTCGCCAGCTCATGATGGACGAGGCCTGGAAGAGTGCGGCAGCCGACCGCTCTGCCCCCAGGACGCTCTGAGACTTCATGTCACTGACGTGACGTCGGGTCTTTGCTAGCCAGCCCGGACATACTCGTCACAGAAGACGGCTTACCCGTGCGTGTTGTCGAGCCGGTGGTGAACCACGGCCTGGTAGTCAGGCGACTCGTACCAGGCCCGAGCGGCTTCCTTGGAGCTAGTTGTGCTGCGCGCTGGCAAGCACCCGGGTTATGCCGGAGAAGGCGAAATCAGCCTGACCGGCGCCGTGGAGTGCCTGGGTCAGTATGCCCAGCTCGTAGGCGGGCAGCGCGGGCAAGGCGTCCGCGTGGTGCCAGCGCACCTCGTGAAATTCGCCATCTGCGGGCCCGGCCAGGCCGCCGGTCGCCCGACATCGAAAGGTGATCTCGAGGTGCTGCGTCAGGTCGCCGCTGTCATGGGTGATCAGTCCGGAGACCGTCACTGACGTGAGTGTTTCCGGCATTGCGATGATGCCAGTCTCTTCGTAACACTCACGGACAGCCGCGTCGGCTGGGTGCTCGCCGGGGTCGATCACGCCGCCGGGAAGCGACCAGGTGTTACCGCCGCGGTAGCGGCCCAGAATGACGCGTCCACGGTCGTCGACGGTGACCGTCCGCGCTGTGGCGAGCCACAGTAAGGCGTGCCCGATGCGGGCGCGGAGCTCGGCAACGTGCGGCGGAACTGGCATTTGCTGACTATACGACGGGCAGACCGGCAGACGGGCAGACCGGCAGACGGGCAGCAGCCAGCGGCGAATGCGCGGTGCAGTCGGCCGGCGGCGTCGGAGCGGCCGCGACGCCGGTCAGCGAATGGCCGGCGATGTCCGGCGGCTGGCGCGATCCCGGACAGAAGCCAATGGAACCCTTGACTCCTTCCTAATATCCCAAAGTATCCTTTGGCATATGGAGATCACCGACCCGAAGGCGATCAGGGCCCTGACTCACCCGCTCCGGCTGGACCTGCTGCAGATCCTTGGCACGGATGGCCCGGCCACTGCGGCCCAGTGCGGGCGCCTGCTTGGGGTCTCCCAGGCAAGCTGCTCCTTTCATCTGCGCCAGCTTGCCAAGTACGGGTTCGCGGAGGACGCAGGCCCTGGAAGAGATCGGCGCGAGCGGCAGTGGCGGCTCACGTACACCCGGCTATCTCTGCGGATCGGGACAGCAGGCGAGGCGGCCGTCAGGCAGCAGATCGAGCGGCTGGTAGTAGAGCGGGAGATGCAGGCGATCCTCGATTACTCGCAGCGACCGGCCGGCGCGGACCCCGAGTGGCAGCACAAGGCCGGGATCGTGACCGCGGTGGCCGTCCTGTCACCTGACGACGCCGCGTCCATCAAGGAGAAGTGGATAGCCCTTCTTGCGCCGTTCGTCGCCAGAACCGGAACCGAGCGCCCTGCGCTTCAGTCCGGACAGCGTCATGTCCGGTACTTCATGGCCGCAACACCCGTACCAGAACCCGATCCGGCAGACAAGCGAGGACGCCGTGACTGACAGCCGCATCGACTTCGTAACCCGGGCCCCCGCCGTCGGCTCGATGGACGTCAGGTGGATCCACGGCACACCTGGCCGACAGCGCAGTACTGACCCGCCAATCCAGGTCCATCACTATGACCAGCACACGACGATCTTGCGCGAGAGCAAGTCGGTCAGCTACGAAGCCCCGTTCCTGTACCTTATGTTCGGCAACGACCGCGCGCTGCTGCTGGATACCGGCGCCACGGCGGACGCCGCGAAGTTTCCGCTGCGCGCCACCGTCGACGAGCTCATCGCCGAGTGGCTGGCCCGGCATCCGCGCGACACCTATGAGCTGGTCGTCGCGCATACGCACGGCCACAATGATCACGTCGCAGGCGACGGGCAGTTCGCGGGCCGGGCGGCTACGCGGGTAGTAAGCCGGGAGCTTGACGCCGTGCAGCAGTTCTTCGGCTTCACAGACTGGCCAGCGCAGATCGTGACGTTCGACCTGGGCGGGCGGGTGCTGGAAGTCACGGGCAGCCCTGGTCACCATCGGGCCGCCATAACCATCTACGACCCGTGGACCGGTTTCCTGCTCACCGGCGACACCGTGATCCCTGGCCGTTTGTACGCCTTCGACTTCCCGCAGTTCCTCGCCAGCCTCGACCGGATGGTCGCCCTCACCGAAAACCGCATGGTCACCCACGTGCTGGGCTGCCACGTCGAGATGACCAGGCAGCCAGGCCGCGACTACCCGCTCGGAGCCACGTACCAGCCCGACGAGCGAGCCCTGGAGATGACCGTCACCCAGCTCGGGGACGTTCACGCCGCAGCCCGCTCGGTCGCCGGGAAGCAGGGCGTCCACCGCTTCGACGACTTCGTCATCTATAACGAGCCCGGCAAGCGTGACCAGTTGAAGCTGATCGCGCGCGGCCTGCTGTACAAGGTCAGGGGCAGTCTCTGAGGCGAGAACCAGCCAGTCGCAGCGCCTGATCGACAGCGTCTCGCGCGGAGACGGCGCTGGCAGGCTGGTCCTCGGGCAGCCCGTGAACGGGATCTTCGACGCGCCAGCCGCCGATCACGACAACGGGCTTGCCGGTTCGCATCGCGAGAGCGACCTCGCTGAGCGTGCCCCAGCTTCCGCCGACGGCGATGATAGCGTCGGATGTTCTTACCACCAGGCCGTTCCTGAGTTCTCCCAGTCCTGTCGGCACCGCCACCGTCAGGTAGGGGTTGCCAGCCGAGCGATCGTGCCCTGGCAGCAGCCCTACGGTCGTGCCGCCACGCTCGAAAGCCCCCTGGCATGCGGCTGCCATGACTCCGCCCAGGCCCCCGCACACCACGACGGCCTTCCGGTCTGCCAGCAGCCGGCCAGCCTCCCGGGCGGTGTCACATTCTTCTTCGGTCGCCTGGGCGCCTGGCCCGATCACTGCGACGTACGCCACCAGATTTGAGCGGCTCGGCGATATCAGCACCATGGCGCATCTTTACCACCGGAGTCCTCACCCGGAGGCTCCGGGCGGGGATGCGAGCGGTGGCGGCGCGGGTTACCGCTCAGCATCCGGCGGGAATCCGCACGTGACACGACAGCCGCGGCTCTGGCACACTGTGAGGCTGCAACACCGTGAGGCCGAGTCGAGAGGAGGTGCGAGACCCGTGTCGATGTTGGTTTCCGCGCCTCCTGAGGCTGGCTGACCGAGCGCAGCCGCAGGTGGCGCCGCCTTCGAAAGGTGGCCCCGTGGTCGCAGGCAGCAATAGCACCGCCTCCCGCATCGAGCGCAGTGACGCCGAGCGCGCGCCTTTGGTCGAACAGCTTGGCTGTGCATTCGACGCGGTCGCTGACCTGATCGGCAATATCCGCGCTGACCAGTGGTCAGCGCCCACTCCATGCGCGGACTGGACGGTCCATCGGGTGGTGACTCACCTGATCGGCATGAACCGGGTCTTCGCCGCGCTGCTTGCAGGCCAGCCACCTCCGGCCAGGCCGTCCGCGGATCACGCCGAAGGCGACCCGGCCCGCGCCTACCGCGAGTCGGCGACCGCATTGCTGACCGCGTTCGGCCAGCCCGGAGTCCTCGACCGCACGTACCACGGGCCGCTCGGTGCCGCCACTGGCGCCGAGCGACTGCAGATCCGGCTCTACGATCTCCTCGCCCATGGCTGGGACCTCGCGCGAGCCACATCGCAACCCGTCGGCCTGCCTGACGAGCTAGCCGAGCAGTCGCTGGCGTTCGCTCAACTCCAGGTGACCGAGGAAGCCCGTCCCGGCCGTTTCGGCCCGGCTCAGGCTGTCGCCGAACAGGCCCCTGCCATCGAGCGACTGGCCGCGTTCCTGGGCCGCCCAGTCCGCAAGGAGCGCGACGCAGATGACTGATTCGACGAGGCAAAACGCCGTTCCCGCGCGGCTGCGCTGCGGCATCGTGGTGAGAGTCCGGGAGGACGCCTGTGAGATTGCCGGGAACGGCGAGCCCCGCCCGGTTCGGTACGCGACGTCGTTTCCGTCACCGCGGACGAAACGGGTGTCGCCTGGTCACCTGGTGGCCGTGGCGACCGCGCCGGACGGCACCGAGGTGGTGATCTGGCGGTGGTATGACGCTGTTGTGCTCGGCGAGGAGGACTTCCTGATCAGGCTGTGGGAACCGGCGCACGGCGAAGTCGTGGCTCAGCCACGGTCCTCCCACGCGTCGCCACAGCCCGGAACCCGGGCCTATCTCTCCGCCGGTCTGCCGGGCGCCGACTGGTGGGTCGCCGGCGCCGCGGTTGCCAGTGGGGAGGACGCAGACGTCGAGCTGGACGAGGTGGAGCAGTTCTACACCGAGCACGATCTCTGGATCACCCTGCAATGACCAGGCTGCCCGACCTGCTGCTCGGCCCGACAGGCAATCTCAATTCTGGCGGCCCGGCTGCCGTGGCTCCGTCACGCCATTGCCCGCAAGGGATCGGCAGTGGGCCACCGATTGGCCCTCCGCTGGCAGAGGGTCCGGGGCCGCGTGGTAAGGATCCTGACGGCGGCGCCATTATGGTGTGATGGCAGCCGATCCCGAAATTCAAGCGTTTGACACGTCCCGCCCTAACATCGCCAGGGTTTACGACTGGTGGCTCGGCGGCAGGGATAACTTCGCCGCCGACCGGGCGGTTGCCGCCAACATGGCTGAGATCAACCCGGCGCTGGTGCACATGGTGCGGGATAACCGGGCGTTCGTCTGTGCCGCCGCGGCGCGCGCCGCCACGGCTGGCATCGGCCAGTTTCTTGACCTCGGCTCGGGGTTGCCTGCCCAGCCGTCCGTGCATGAGGCAGTCCGGGCAGTCAGCCCGGACGCCCGGGTCTGCTACGTCGACCTGGACACGGTAGCGGCAGTGCACGCACGGGCACTGCTGGCCAGCGGTGCCGGCCTGGCCGCCGCCGAGGCAGACCTGACCCGGCCGGGTGAGGTGCTCGCCCACCCGGATGTCGTGCGGGTGATCGACCCGGCGCAGCCGATGTGCGTCATTCTCGCAGCGGTACTGCATTTCTTTGACACGGCGGCCGCGCAGCAGGTGGCGGCCGAGTACGCCGCCCTCGTGCCGGCCGGATCATGGCTGATCGTATCGGTGGGACATTACGAGGATCTGGCCCTGTACGACAAGATGTGCGCTGCGTTCCCGGCTCAGCCGTATCGCAATCACGGCACTGCGGACATCGCGGCCTGGCTGGAGGGCCTTGAACTCGTTCCCCCCGGCATCACCGAGGCAAACAGATGGGTCATGGGCATCAGCCCGGCGGAGCCGCCCGGCCGCGCGGGCTACACCTTGTGCGCGGCTGCGGTCAAGCCGTAGCCGCAGCTACGATGCCCGGCCTGTGCTCGGCCCGAGTGCTCATAGTCCGGTGCCGAGCCACAGTGCGAGCGCGGTGCCGATCTCGGCCAGCCGAGGTCGCGGCTGGCCCGCCAGGTCGGCAAGCGTCCAGGACATCCGGATGATCCGGTCGGCGCCGCGGGCGCTGACCTGCCCGCGGTCCATCGCCTGCTCCAGCGGCGCCAGCGCGCCCGCAGCCGGGCGGAAGCTGCGCCGCAGCTCGCTGCCGGGCACCTCGGCGTTCAGCCGCCACCTGGTGCCCTCAAGCCGGCGGGCAGCCCGCAGCCGGGCCTGCCACACCCGTGCGGCGACCGCGGCGCTGGGCTCGGCCAGCTGCCGGTCACTCAGCAGCTCAGCCCGGCCCACCGGCAGCAACTCCACCTTGACGTCCACCCGGTCCAGCAGCGGCCCCGACAGCCGGGCCAGGTACCGGCGCCGCACCAGCGGCGTGCAGGTGCAGCCCGCTCCCCCGGCCGTGGTCCGGGCGCACGGGCACGGGTTAGCCGCCAGGACGAGAGTGAACCGCGCCGGAAACCGCGCCGTCAGCCCGGACCGGGCCACCACCACCTCACCCGACTCCAGCGGCTGCCGCAGCGCATCCAGGACATCCCTGTCAAACTCCGGCGCCTCATCCAGGAACAGGCAGCCGTGGTGCGCCAGCGACGCCGCGCCGGGCCGGATCACGCCGCTGCCGCCGCCCACGATCGCCGCCTTCGTCGCGGTGTGATGCGGCGCGCAGAACGGCGGCTCGGTCACCAGCGGCCGGTCCGGCTTCAGCACGCCCGCCACCGAGTGAATCGCGCTGACCTCCAGCGCCGCCGGCGGCTCCAATGGCGGCATGATCCCCGGCAGCCTTTCCGCCAGCATGGTCTTACCGACTCCCGGCGGGCCAAGCAGCAGCATGTGATGGCCGCCAGCCGCGCAGATCTCGGCGGCCCGCCGTGCGACCGGCTGGCCCACCACGTCGGCCAGGTCACCGCGCGGGCCAGTGCAAGCCCCATCCGGTGCGGGCATGGCCAGCCCGGGACCGGAGTCCACCACCTGAACGCCCCAGCCGCCCGCCGAAGGGCCGCCATCACCGAGCCAGCCGATGAGTCCGCCCAGCGCCGACGCCGCCACGACCCGGACCGCGGGCACGAGGGACGCCTCGGCAGCGTTCTCCGCCGGCACCACAACCTGGCCGAACCCGGCTCTGGCTGCGGCCGCAACCGACGGCAGCACCCCTGGCACCGGCCGTATCCGGCCGTCCAGGCCCAGCTCGCCCAGGAAGACCGTGCCGACTAGGCCCTCCTTCGGCACCACGGCGTCCGCCGCCAGGATCGCCACGGCGATGCCCAGATCGAAACCGCTACCCCGCTTGGGCAAGCTGGCCGGTGACAGACCGACAGTAATCCGGCGTTGCGGCCAGGACTGGCGGCTGTTGAGGATCGCGGACCTGATGCGGTCCCTGGCCTCGCGCAGCGCTGTATCCGGCAGGCCGACGAGCAGGAGAGCGACGAGACCGTTCTCGATATCAGCCTCGATCTCCACCACATGTCCCTGGACCCCGGCCAGCGCCATTGCATACGTGCGGGCGAGCGCCATCTGCCACCACCTCCGGTCCCGACAGTGCCGGAGGGCCGCCCGCTACCGAGCCGGCCAAGGGCGGGTTGTGGATGGCCGCAGACCACAACGCCGTCGTGTGCAATGCCGCCCCGCGATTGTCGGCGGCGCCTGCTTCAATGCCTGGTCGCGCGCGCTCAGTTGCCTGCCAGCGCTAGTACGCCAAGCCAGCCTGGCGTACTCGATCCAGCCGACGGCCGGCCCGACTGATGTCCCGGCCCTCAGCGCACACCCGGACAGCCTGACCGTCCGGCCATGACCGTTGTTTCTCGGTCGAGACAGCTAGCGTGCACGCCATTATCGGAAATGCGCAGGATCCGGAGCCTGCTCGTCTATGATCGCCGCACGACGAGCGAAGCGGCACTACGAGCGAAGGAGCCGCAGGACATGGGCAGGCGAACGGTGGGAGCTAAGGCAATTCGCCTCGTGCTTGAGGGCGTGGTCGCCACTGCGCTCGTCCTGGCGGGAGCCGCCCCGGCCTGGGCCGCGAAACCCGGAGGCGGCGGAGGTGGCGGAAGCTCTACGCCCACGGGCACAGATGTTGGCTACCCTCAGTGCGGAAGCAGCCTCCCGGCGCGCCCCGCGTTTGGCATTGTGGGCCTCACCGGCGGGCTCGCCAACGATCTCAACCCCTGCTTCGGCCCGACATCGTCATACCCGAGCTACACCTCCAGCGAGCTGTACTGGGCAGTGGCATCCTCAGTCGGCGGAACGAGCCAGCCGAAGGCCTCGCTGTACGTGAATACGGGCGACCCCGGAAACGTCTACAACGGCGCCGTGATCTCCGATTGGCCCACGTCGGGTAGCACCCCGTACGGATCGTGCACCACGACAACGGTGACGCTCCGCAGCGGGACCTACACCGTCGGCGCCAACTCCGATGCCTGTGCCTGGCAGTTCGGCTACAACAAGGCCGCTCAGGACGCGACCTGGCTCACCAGCGCGGCAACCGCCATCAACAGCCAGGCGCCTCCGGTCACCGTGGCGAGTACAGCGGCGAGCTATCCGTGGTGGCTCGACGTCGAAACGGCCAACACCTGGCAGTCCGCCACCACGATGAACGTCGCGGACCTGCAGGGCATGATCGCCGGACTCCAGTCTGCTGGTGCCACCACGGTGGGGGCGTACTCCACCGCCTCGCAGTGGAAGACCATCACCGGCGGGACTAGCCCCGCCTCAGGATCCCTCTACCGGATCCCGGTCTGGATTCCCGGGGCAAGGAACCTGTCCGGAGCCGAGTCGAACTGCAGCCAGGCCTCCTTCACCAGCGGCACGGTTGCCGTGACGCAGTGGTTCAGCCGCCCCTATGACAGCGACTACGCCTGCTGAGCCATCTAGCCAACCCCGCGGACGTGCTCGATGCTGAAGTCGCCCGTGGCACCCCTCAGCACGCCGATGGCGTCGATCCTGATCTCATCGAAGAACAGGCCGTAGGCCTTCAGCCAGGCGACGGCGAGCCGTCGCAGCCGCGCCGCCTTCTGCCTGGTGATCGCCTCGACCGGAGTGCCGAAGCGCACCCCGGACCGGGTCTTGACCTCGCAGACGACCAGGGTCCGGCCATCCCTGGCCACGATGTCGATCTCGCCGTGCGCGCAGCGCCAGTTACGGGTAAGGATCTCCAGGCCCGCCTCGGCCAGGAAGTCCGCGGCTAGCTGCTCGCCCTGCTGACCTAATAGGTCTTTCGCGTTCATGCCGTCCACCTCCGGCACCACTGTGCCGGTGGGCAGGCGATGGCCGTCGGCCTGAGCCGGGCCCTGTGCACACGGCCGGCTGGCCCGCAGCCGAGGGTGGGCAACCAGCGTGGACTGTCAGCCCGGGATGGTTGAATCCGCCGCCAGGGGCGCCGCACCGGGCAGCACCCGAGATGGCTAGAAGGGCCCGGAGCTGGTCAGCGTGGGGCGGCCGGTCCTACTTCGGGTCCGGGATCTCCAGGTCGCTCTTCGCGAGTTCCTCGACGTTGACGTCCTTGAAGGTGACAACACGCACGTTCTTCACGAAGCGTGCCGGGCGGTACATGTCCCAGACCCACGCATCCTGCATGGTGACCTCGAAGAAAACCTCGCCGTTCTCGGCCTGCCGGACGTTGAGCTCCACCTGGTTGGTCAGGTAAAACCGTCGTTCCGTCTCCACCACGTGGCTGAACAGGCCGACGACATCCCGGTACTCGCGGTAGAGCTGGAGCTCCATCTCGGTCTCATACTTTTCGAGATCCTCCGCGCTCATGTTCTCCCCTCCGATCAGGCGCCGCGAGCTATCGCCGCGAAGCCTGCCGTCGGCCAGCCATGCTCATCGATGACGTCAACGATAGGGCCATTCTGCCCACTGCCAGGCGGGTAGCACGAGTTCGCCAGTGGCGAGTTGTCCGGGACCGCCCCAAGGTCAGCCTGGCTACGGCCGCGGACATTGACGAACGACGTCCTGTGCTCCGGGCAGGGCCCGTGCTCGGCCAGCGCCCGCATGTGGCTGGGAGTCGAGTACCCCTTGTGCCGGGCGAAACCGTAGGCTGAGAACGTTTTGTCCAGTTCGCACATTATTGCGTCCCTTGTGACCTTGGCCACGATCGAGGCGGCGGCAACGCAGGCCGCCACCTGGTCACCCTTCCACATGGCAAGCGCCGGGGCGGTCAGCCCGCGTACCGGGAAGCCGTCGGTGAGCACGTATCCGGGATTCCCGTTCAACCCGGCGAGAGCCTGGCGCATGCCGGCCACATTGCAGACGTGCAAACCCCGCCGGTCGATCTCCGCCGACGAGATCGTAATAACGCTCCAGTCGAGAGCTGCGTCCATTATCTGCTGGTATACCACGTTACGGGCCTTCGCCGTGAGAGCCTTGGAATCGGCCAGTTCGGTGAGCCTGGCGATCCGCGAGGGCTTGAGTATCACTGCCGCGACCACCAGCGGCCCAGCGCACGCACCGCGGCCCGCTTCGTCGACGCCCGCGACCGGCGCGAGGCCGGCCCGCGCCAGGACCCGCTCGTACGCGCCTAGCCCGCCGTTCCGTCTCGGCGTGTATCCGACGGACCGGCTCTGCTGCGAAGTCGCGGCGCTCATGCCCGTCTGCCGCGGCCCGCCCGCAGTCTCCCGGTCAGCCACAGCCAGGCCCGCCGCCGCCTGGCACGGCGCCGCAGCCAGGTCAGCGGCACCGCGGCGGCTAGTCCACCGGCGAGGGGGAGGTACGTTCCCGCCGGTTGCACCCTGGTGCCTAGCAGCGCTGAGATGGTCGCCTGCGGCGCGAGCGCGCGCTGGTGCGCGGACTTCCCCGCCTGCGCGCCGGAACGCGGTTTGTCGATGCCCGGCTGCTGGAACGTCGACGGGATCGGCAGGAAGCGCCAGCGGCTTGGCGGCCAGACGATCACGAAAGCCCGTCCGATGACCTCATTCTCCGGAATCGTGCCGTGGCCAGGATCGGTCATCCGGAGCCTGGAGTCGTCAGAGATCGCCCGGTTGTCACCCATGACCCAGAGCCGGCCGGGCGGAACCACGATGTTGAACGGGATCTGAGACGGAGCGGCACCCGGGTAGAGATAGGACGACTCGTGCAGTGCGACGCCGTTGACCGTAATCGGACCACGGTGATCGGCACAAGCCAGGTTGCAGACGACGTGGTCACCAGGGACACCGATGACCCGCTTGATGTAGTCAGTCTGGCCGAGTGGCGTGCCAAAGAGGTCCGCGATCGACCGGAACAGCGGGCGGAGCGTGGCGTCGTAGGCGCGGGCGAGGGGATTATGCGCGGGCGGGCTCGGCGGCGGGCTGGGATTCCAGGAGCCGGCCCCGTTGAACACCACGATGTCGCCCGGCTCAATGCTGCGGAAGTGGTAGACGAGCTTGTTAACGAGGACCTTGTCGCCGATCAGCAGCGTGTTCTCCATCGACGACGACGGGATGTAGAACGGCTGCACCACGAAGGTCTTGATCACCAGAGCGATGGCAATGGCTACGACGATCAGGATCGGGAGCTCACGCCAGACCGACCAGCCCCGCTTTCTCGCTTCGGCCGCGCCCTGGGCAGCGCCCGATGACGTGCTGCCCGTAGCCGGCCGGGCAAGAGCGCTGGCCTCCCGGCCGCCGTCTCCGGCCCGCTCAGCGTCGAACCTGAGCCCGTGACCGTCGCTGCCGACCGCGCCGCGCTGACCGGATGGGCTACCCTGCTGCTCCGATACCCGGTTCGGGTCCTGCGACCCGGGGCCGCCGGTGAGCCGATCCGGCCTGCTCTGCTCGTCGTTCATCAGGCTGAGCCTATCCTCCGCCGGCCGGACTGGCAGGAGACGCTGGATCGGCCCCGCGTTCGCGACAAACTTGTCGTAACGGGGTCAACCGCCCGTAACTCGGCTGGCTGGCTGCTCCCGCCACGGCCGGCCCGGTGCCCGGGTGTGCCGTGCCCGGGTGCAAGGCGACCACTACCGGCCACGCCAGCCGCGGGCAACGGCAGAGGCTGCCTTGCCCCTCGTTACGCGCGGGCCGTTGCCAGGCCGCCGCCGAGAGTGCCGGGCCAGGATCCGCCGGCGCAGCAAGGTCAGCGGGACGGCGCCGGCAAAGCCGGCTGCCACCGGCAAGTACGGCGCGTCCGGCCGCAGGGGCACCGTCGTCACGGCGGCCGCAGCGCGTACCGCAGCCGCTGCGGAACTCGCGGCCCTGGTCACGCCGGCCTGCTCGAACGTCGCCGGGATCGGCAGGATCCGCCACTGACTCGGGGGCCAGACGATGACGAAGGCCCTGCCGATGACCTTGTCTTCGGGAACCATCCCGTTGCCTGGATACGCCTCGTGCCCGCGGGAGTCGTTAGAGATACTCCGGTGATCACCGAGAACCCACAGGTAACCGGGCGGCACAGTGACGTTGAACCGGCCGGGAATGCCGCTTGGGTGGCTGCCGGGCCGATCGCCGGGGTACAGATAGGACTGCTCGTGCAGCGGCACCCCGTTGACGGTGATCAGGCCGCTGGCGTTACAGCACACGACATGATCGCCGGGCACGCCGATCACCCGCTTGACGTAGTCGGTCTGGCCGATCGGGGTGCCGAAAAGCCCGCCGACCGCGTCGAATACCTTGCGGATCGTGTCGTCGTAAGCGCGCGCCAGCGGATTCGAGTTAGTGCCTGACGGCGGCGTGGGCGCGTTCCAGCTGCCAGCTCCGTTGAAGACCACGATGTCTCCGGCATGGATCGGCCGGAAGTCGTAGACGAGCTTGTTGACCAGGATCTTGTCGCCGATCTCGATGGTGTCCTGCATCGATCCGGTCGGCACCACGAAGGCCTGGACCACGAAAGTCTTGATCACGACCGCGATGATGAGCGCCACGACCACCAGGACGGGCAGTTCGCGTAGCCACGACCTGCCGGACGCTTTGCCTGACCAGGCCTTGCCTGACCCGGGCTTGCCGGACCCTGCCGTCGCAGATCCAGGGCTAGCCGGTTCGCCGCGGTCTGACGGCGGGCCGGCCGGGTCCGGCGCAGTGGCGGGGAACGACTGACCCTGCGGGCCGGCGGCCGACCGCCACCAGGGATTGAGCTGGGAGCCCCCGCCCAGCTCAGCGGCGCGCTCGGGCTGTCCTGCGGGAATTGCGGAGCCTGCGCCCGGACGCGGATCGCTGGCCGGCGTCATCTAGTCCCCCCCGATGAAGCAGTCATCCGGCGAACGCCGCCCGGCAGAGTACCCAGCGACCTTCTGACAGTAGCGGGCACTTAGGTCACCGTGCGAGGAGGCGCAGCGGATCGCCTGGCCTGCTGGGCAATCCTGGGTGCTGCGCCGCCAGGGCCGGTCTAGCCCGTCAGTAGTCGGCAACGCCACTCGGGCGCCTGACCGGCTTACTTGGCCGGAGTGGGCTCGCGGCGCTCCCGGATGCGCGCAGCCTTGCCGCGCAGGGAGCGGAGGTAGTACAGCTTCGCGCGGCGGACGCGGCCGCGAGTGACGATCTCGATCTTGTCGATGGCCGGAGTATGCACCGGGAACGTCCGCTCGACGCCCACTCCGTAGCTGACCTTCCGGACGGTGAACGTCTCGCGGGCACCACTGCCCTGGCGCCGGATTACCACGCCCTGGAAGACCTGGACTCGTGACCGGTTCCCTTCCTTGACGTTGACGTGCACCTTCAGGGTGTCACCCGGCCGGAAAGCCGGGATGTCCGGTCGGACCTGCGCCTGTTCAAGCTCGGCAATCGCGGTGTGCATCGCTGCGGTTTCCTCAATAGTCATCAGCGCACGCCTGCGAACGCGCTGGATCGGCCTGTGTCTGCGCCAGGCGGGGGCCCGGCAGCCCCGCAGCGACGAAGCCAGGAGCGGGGCAGTGCCTTTTAGTGTGCCACATCTTCGCCGGCAACCGGAAAGCCAGCCTCCGCCAGCACCGCCCGGTCCCGCTCGTCGAGCTGCCCGGAGCTGGCTACGGCGGTGCCGCCGGCCGTACGCGGCTCCGCCGCCATGAGCCTGGACACCAGGTCGGGCCGGTTCTGCGCGGTCCGGCGCAGCGCGCTATCACGGCGCCACCTGGCAATCGCCCCGTGGTCACCGGACAGCAGCACCGGCGGTACCGGCCGGTCTCGCCATACCCGCGGCCTGGTGTAAGCGGGTCCCTCGACGAGGCCCGCCATGGGACCGCCTGGCGGACCGCCCGCCGACGTTCCCTCACCTGCCGGACGGGCGCCGAAGCCGAAGGAGTCGTCCGCGGCAGACTCGGCGTTGCCCAGGACGCCCGGCAGCAGCCGGCAGATAGCCTCGGTCATGACGAGCACGGCCGGCTCGCCGCCGGCCAGCACGTAGTCGCCGATGCTGACTTCCTCGACCCGCATCCGGGATCGTGCCTCGTCGGCTACCCGGCCATCGATGCCCTCGTAGCGGCCGCAGGCGAAGATCAGCCACGGCTCCGCAGCGTAACGGGCGGCATGCGGCTGGCTGAACGGCAAGCCGGCCGGCGTCGGGATCACCAGCAGCGGGCTGGTGCCGGCGGGCGCGATCGAGTCCAGCGCTTCGCCCCATGGCTCCGGCTTCATCACCATGCCGGGTCCGCCGCCGAACGGGGCGTCGTCAACGGCGTGATGCACGTCATGCGTCCAGTCCCGCAAGTCGTGCACTTTGAAGCTGATGTCACCCCGCTGCGCCGCCTTGCCGATCAGCGAGACGCTCAGCGGTCCGAAGTACTCAGGGAAGATCGTGATGATGTCGATCCGCACTGGCCATCCCTATAAAGCTTCCCGCAGATCCAGCAAACCGGGCGGCGGAGCGATGCGCAGTTCCCCGGCTGGCAGGTCCACCTCCGGGACGATGGCCGAAACGAAGGGAATCATGATCTCGGTACCCGCATGCTTGCCGCTTCCCGCGACGACCAGCAGATCCTGCCCGTAATGGAGCACATCGGCGACCTCGCCGACAGGCTCGCCTGCCAGCGTGCGGACGGCCAGCCCGATCAGCTGGTGGTCGCGGAACTCGTCCGGATCGGGAAGATCTTCAAGCTCGGCCGAGTCCACCAGGAGCAGGACGCCGCGTAGCCGCTCTGCCTCGGTCCGGTCGCCGACGCCCTCGAACTGGACGAGCAGCCTGCCAGAGTGCCACCGGGCACGAGCAACCGTCAGCGGCCCGGCCGCCGCAGGGTCGGTTGCGAGCACGGTACCCGCTGCCAGCCGCAGTTCGGGATCGTCGGTCCGCACGTCGACGGCCAGTTCGCCGCGGACGCCGTGCGGCCGGGTGATCCGTCCGACCACTAGCTGCATGGCGGCTAGCGTGCCTCGTCGGCATCCAGCAGGTCGACGCGCACGTAACTGTTGCCTGCCAGCGAGCCGATCACCGTCCGCAGTGCCCGGGCGGTCCGGCCGCCGCGGCCGATGACCTTGCCCAGGTCGTCGGGATGAACGCGTACTTCGAGTACCCGCCCGCGCCGCAAGCCGCGGCTGCCGACCCGGACTTCCTCCGGGTACTCGACGATGCCCTTGACCAGATGCTCCAGGGCTTCCTCGAGCATCTCAGCCCTCGCCGCCCGTGGTCTCGTCCGCAGCAGCCTCAGCACGCGCGGCCGCGGCAGCTGCAGCGGTCGCTGCCGCGTCGGCGGCAGCCGCGTCGGCAGGGGCGGTCGCAGCCGCGTCGGCAGGGGCGGTCGCAGCAGCCTCGGCAGGGGCGGTCGCAGCAGCCTCGGCAGGGGCGGTCGCAGCAGCCTCGGCAGGGGCGGTCGCAGCAGCCTCGGCAGGGGCGGTCGCAGCAGCCTCGGCAGGGGCGGTCGCAGCAGCCTCGCCGGCCGGCTTCTTGCCACTGGCGGGCGCCGTGTCAGCCTTCCCGGCCTCAGCCTTCCCGGCCGCTGCCTTGCCCTTGGGCTTAGCCTTGGCGCCGCTCTCGGCGAGTGCCTGCTCGGCGGCCGCAGCGAACGCGGCCTTCTTGTCGGCCCTCGGCTCGGCAGTCCGCAAGGTCCCGTCTGCTCCTGGCAGGCCCTTGAACTTCTGCCAGTCCCCGGTGATCTCGAGGATCTTGCGAACCGGGTCGGTCGGCTGCGCGCCGACGGACAGCCAGTGCTGGGCACGCTCAGAGTCGACTTCGATGAAAGAGGGCTCGGCCTTCGGGTGGTACTTGCCGATCTCCTCGATCGCGCGACCGTCTCGCTTGGTACGGGAGTCGGCGATGATGATCCGGTAATACGGCGCGCGGATCTTGCCCAGGCGCTTCAGCTTGATCTTGACAGCCACGGCTGTGGTCTTCTCCCAGCAATTTGGTGTCGGGCAGGCTGCCACCCGGGTGAGGACCGGGAACATGGTGCCCAGATGGTGCCGGCTCAGCGAGTTAGAGAGGGCCTCGCGCGACCGAGCATAGCGGTCACATTCTGCCAGACGAGACCCGCCTGAGCGTAATCACGGCCTGGCGAACGCAGGCTACCGGTCCTGCTTTCCCGGCCGACCGCGAAACGCTGCGGGAAGTTTAGATGGTTGTGCGCTAAATCCGCCGGATCCGGGGAACTGGATCGCACCCTTACCGCCACCCAGGCCGGGCAGCGAGGTAAGTCCGGGCAGCGCCGCCGGGCTGGCACCGTCCGCGCCAGCGCCGAGCGGACCGCCACGGGCCATCCCGCCGCCAGCACCGGCCTCCTGGCCGAGGCCCGCCAGTTGCTCCAGCGCCTCCTTCGCGCTCTGCTGCGAGGCCCGCCCGGCACCCGCGGGCCGGCCGCCGCCCTTGCCCTTTTTCTTCGCCTTGCCCCTCGACTTAGACTGCCGCCGCATTCCGGGCATCCCCGGCATGCTGCCCATCATCTGGCGCATCATCTTCTGGCTTTCGAGGAATCGCAGGATGAGCTGGTTAACCTCGCCGACCGTGACGCCCGAGCCGCGGGCTATCCGGGCCCGGCGCGAACCGTTGATGATCTTCGGATTGCGGCGTTCTTCGACCGTCATCGAGTTCACGATGGCAGCGGCCCGGTCCAGGTCCTTGTCATCGATCTTGCTCAGCGCCTCGCGGTTCTGCGCGGCCCCCGGCAGCATGCCGAGCAGGTTGCCGATCGGGCCGAGCTTGCGCACCATGGCAAGCTGCTCGACGAAGTCCTCCAGCGTGAAGCCCTCGCCGGAGGCCAGCTTGTCGGCCATGGTGGCGGCCTGCTCTTGATCAAAGGTGCGCTCAGCCTGCTCGATCAGCGTCAGCACGTCGCCGAGATCCAGGATGCGGGAGGCCATCCGGTCCGGGTGGAAGACGTCGAAGTCCGCCAGCTTCTCGCCGGTCGAGGCGAACATCACCGGCTTGCCGGTGAGCTGCGCGATCGACAGCGCGGCACCACCGCGAGCGTCACCATCCAGCTTGGTGAGCACCACCCCGTCGTAGCCGACGCCGGTCAGGAACGCCTGCGCGGTCTGCACGGCGTCCTGGCCCATCATCGCGTCGACGACGAACAAGATCTCGTCGGGATCGACCGCGTCCCTGATGTCGGCCGCCTGCCGCATCATCTCCTCGTCGATGCCCAGGCGGCCCGCGGTGTCGATGATCACCACGTTGTGCAGCTTGTGTTCTGCCTCGGCGATGCCGAGGTTCGCCGCCTGGATCGGGTCGCCCACACCATTACCGGGGAACGGGGTGAAGACCGGGACTCCGGCCCGCTCGCCGAGCACTTGCAGCTGCTGGACGGCGTTCGGGCGCTGCAAGTCGGCAGCGACCAGCAGCGGCGTGTTGTGCTGGGACTTCAGCCACAGCGCGAGCTTCGCGGCCAGCGTGGTCTTGCCCGATCCTTGCAGGCCAGCGAGCATGATCACGGTCGGCGGGACCTTCGCGAACCGCAGGCGCCTGGCCTCGCCGCCCAGGATCGCAACGAGTTCCTCGTTGACGATCTTGATTACCTGCTGAGCGGGGTTCAGCGCCTCGGAGACCTCGGCGCCACCTGCCCGTTCCCGGACCTTGGCCATGAACTCACGGACAACCGGCAGGGCGACGTCGGCTTCGAGCAGCGCGATCCTGATCTCCCGGCAGGTGGCGTCGATATCGGCCGGCGAGAGCCGTCCCCGCCCGCGCAGCGAAGAGAAGACCTGGTTGAGCCGGTCGGAAAGTGTCTCGAACACGTAGGGCTGCCGTCCTGCTAGAAGACCCGGTTGCTACCCCCAGGCTATCGGGTAACCGCCGGGAACCTCTGCAGGGCGAAGCTGACCTGGTGCAAGCTCGCCGGGCACTCCCCGGAAAGTGCAAGGAGCATTGCATCTTGTCCGCCGGAAGAAGGGAACGTAACGTCTTTGATGTCGAGATTTTCTGACAAGTGCCACTCGGAGGTTCAGTGCGGGCCGGCCAGCGGCGTAATCAATCAGAACCTCGCTGGCTGCTACCGCAGCGCGGGCGGGCACGGCGCGCCGAAGCGGCCAGAGCCCTCGAACTGGCCGAACATGGCGCCGGCAACGGCGCCGTCCAGCCTGCGGACCGCCTGCCTGCCATCGCCGAGCTTCGGCCCGGCGCCGGCGGCAAGGCAGCGGAACAGCCGTCTGCCGGCCCTGACCTGTTAGCCAGGGCCGAGAGATTCCTTGCCCTGTTCCACGCGGAGAATCCCGAGGCCGGATCACCCACAGAGCGCCTGCGGCAGGTCCGGCGGGAGATCGAGTCGGGCGGCACTTACCGCCATACCACCGCTGAGCTGGCCTTCGCCGCCAGGGTCGCCTGGCGTAACAGCGCGCGTTGTATCGGCCGGCTGTACTGGCGCAGCCTTCGGGTCAGGGACCGCCGAGACGTCTTTTCGGCTGACCAGGTCGCGGCCGAGTCATTCGCGCACCTGCGCGCGGCAACCAACGGCGGGCGGGTCAGGCCGCTGATCACCGTCTTCGCTCCCGACTCACCCGGCAGGCCCGGCCCGCGGATTCTCAACTCTCAGCTCGTCCGGTACGCCGGCTACTCCGGTGACCGGTCGACGACCGTCGGCGACCCGGCTAGCGTCACGATCACCCGGTTGGCAGCCGAACTTGGCTGGCGGACAGCAGGCCCGCGGGGGCGATTCGATGTGCTGCCGCTTATCGTCAAGCCAGCCGGGGCCGAGCCGAGCTGGTATGAGGTGCCATCCGACGCGGTGCTCGAGGTGCCGCTGCGGCATCCGGACTACGCCTGGTTCACCGAACTCGGACTGCGCTGGTATGCGGTCCCGGTGATCAGCGACATGCGGCTTGAGGCAGGCGGCATCTGCTATCCGGCCGCGCCCTTCAACGGCTGGTACATGTGCACCGAGATCGGATCCCGCGACCTGGGCGATGCGGGGCGCTATGACCAGCTGCCAGCGGTCGCCAAACGGATGGGCCTGAATATCAGCGACGATCGCACACTGTGGAAGGACCGCGCGGTCACCGAGCTGAACCTCGCCGTCATGCACTCCTTCAGCGGCGCCGGAGTGACGATCACCGACCATCACACCGAATCGGTTCGGTTCCTGAAGCACCTGGAAATGGAGGAGCGCAGCGGCCGGGAGTGCCCGGCCGACTGGACCTGGATCGTGCCGCCGGCTGCCGGGTCCACCACGCCGGTGTTCCACCGGTACTACGCGAACTTCGATACCTCGCCGAGCTTTCGCCGGCCTGCGGACGACACGGGCTGCCCGGTCCCGGCCGATGCACCGGCCGGACTGGCCGATCAGGTGCCGCCGCCGAGCCGGGACCGGGCCGCGAGCAACGCGTCGTCGTAGTGGATGCGCTCGCGCGGAATCCCGGCCTTGGTCAGCACCCGGATCGCCTCCCGGACCATGGCAGCGGGCCCGGCCACGTAGGCTTCGCAGTCGGGATGCGGCAGGTAACGGGCTGCAACCCGGCTGACGTTCCCCTGCATGCCGCTGAACGCCGGGTCCTCGGAGGTGACCGGGGTGAGCTGGAGCCCGTGATAGGCGTCGGACAGCCGCCACAGGTCCTTGATGTCGTACAGTTCGTCCCGCTTCCTGGCGCCGTAGAACAGGAAGGTCTGCCGCGGCCGCGCGGCCGAGTCCCGGACGACTTGCTCGACGATGGCCTTGATGGGGGCGAGGCCGGTTCCCCCGGCGATGCACAGCAAGTCCCTGCCCTGCGCGTGCGCCAGCGTCATCGTGCCGAGGGCCGGCCCAAGGATCAGCTCGTCGCCGGGCTCGGTGTAATGCACAAGCGCGTTGCTGACCCAGCCGCCCGGCACTGCCTTCACGTGCAGCGTGATCAGCCCGTCGTCGCGCGGATGGCAGGCGATGGAATACGGCCGCCACACGTGCGGCCACCTCGGGGTCTGCAGGGTCAGGTGCTGCCCGGGCTGGTAAGGCAGCACCCGGTCGGGGGCCAGCGTCACCATCGCGATGTCCCGTCCGCGGTTCTCCACCTGCACGACCTCAGCGGTCCAGGACGCCGGCGCGACGGACGCATCATCTTCGGCGGCTCGGATCATCAGGGCAGCCGCCGCGGCGTAGGTCTGCGTCCAGGCTTCCTCTGCTGCGGGCGTGAAGGCTGACTCAGCGAATGCACGGAGCGTCGCGATGAGCGCATCCCCGACCGCGTCGTACATGCCGGGGTCCACCCCGTATTTACGGTGATCACGGCCTAGCTGGGACAGGTAGCTGGCCATCTCGTCCGGCGTGCTGAGGCTCTCCACGATGCGGCTGAGCGCGGCGAACAGGCGGTCGCGCTGCTCGTTCATGGCCGGCGGGAACAGCTCGCGCAATTCGGGCCGGCGCAGGAAGAGCCAGGCGTAGAAATAACCGACTGCCTCGTCACCAGCGTTCGCGACGTGCGCAAAGGTATCGCGGATCGCCACGATCGCCGGATCTGGGTGCAGCCCGGCCGCAGCCTCAGGGCGATGCTGGACGGCCGCTCCGCCCGGATCGGATGCCGTGCCGCCCTCGGCCGGTTCCGGTGTCCCGCGCAAATGCGGCCCGCCGGCGGGCGCAGCCGAGGGCCGAACCGGCGACGTCGGGACCGAACCCGGCGGCGCCGGGGCTTCCGGAACTGTGGTCGCTGTGGCTGCGGGTGACTCCAGGTCCATATCCCGCAGGCCGTCGCGGAGCCGGGTGAGCGCGTCCAGGTCTTTCCGCCAGGTGCGCAGCCGCCACCATGGTAATGCGCGTCGCTCGGCAGCCCGCTCGAGTGCGCTTGCGGCCACGGTGCCGCTAGCGGGACTGCCTGACGCTCCTGCGGAGTGATTTTCAGTTCCTGCGGAGTGGTTTTCAGTTCCTGCGGACGGGATTTCCGGGCGGCGCGTCACAGGAGTCATCGGCTAGCCACACCGCCTGGCACTCGCACCATGCAGAACTCCGATTTCGCTGGCCGGGTCTAGGTCACCCGGATCAACCCGGTCAAACAACCGCGCAACAACCGTCCGCCTCGCCCGTGCAATTGCACGGAACCGGACTCTGCGCCGGTAACGCCACACCAACCATCAAACCTAATGGGTCCGCGCGTGCCTTGTCCCGCCACGCCTAAGACTAGGCCGTTATTACCGGTGCAACACAGACGGGCCCAGCGCCACCAAACCGGTGCATACCGGTTCGCCGCTTATTCACCCAAGATCGCGTCGATGAACACCTGCGGATCGAAAAAGGCCAGGTCATCGGAACCTTCGCCGAGGCCGACCAGCTTGACAGGAACGCCGAGCTCGCGCTGCACCTGGATGATGATGCCACCCCGAGCTGTCCCGTCGAGCTTGGTGAGAATGATCCCGGTGATATCGACGACCTCAGCGAAGACCCGCGCCTGGCGCAGGCCGTTCTGGCCCGTCGTCGCGTCCAGGACCAGCAGCACCTCGTCCACCGAGCCGTGCTTCTCGATCACCCGCTTGATCTTGCCCAGCTCGTCCATGAGCCCGGTCTTCGTGTGCAGGCGGCCGGCCGTGTCCACGATGACGCTATCCACGCCCTGCTGAATGCCGACGTTCACGGCCTCGAACGCGACGCTAGCCGGGTCAGCACCCTCCCGGTCCGACCGCACAACCTTGGCGCCCACCCGGTCGCCCCAGGTCTGCAACTGGTCGGCGGCCGCGGCGCGGAAGGTATCCGCCGCGCCGAGCACCACCGTCTTGCCATCGCCGACCAGCAGCCTGCCGAGCTTGCCGCAGGTTGTGGTCTTGCCGGTACCGTTGACCCCGACCACGAGTACCACCGACGGGCGGTCGCCGTGCCTGGCCAGGTGCAGCGTCCGGTCCAGGGCGGGGTTGATCATGGCAATCAGGTCAGTCCGCAGCATCTGCCGTACGGCCGCGGGGTCAGTCGTGCCGGCGACCTTGACCTCGGTCTTGAGCTCCTCGACCAGTTCCCTGGCCGGTCCGACGCCCATGTCCGCCGTGATCAGAGTGTCCTCGATCTCCTCCCAGGCCTGCTCGTCGAGCTTGCCGGCGGAGATCAGGTTGAGCAGTACCGAGCCGATTGCCGAATGCGACCGTGCCAGCCTGCCGCGTAGCCGGGTGAGCCGACCGGCCGAGGGCGGCGGTTTCTCGACGACGCGGGCCGGAACCTCAGGCGGCGCGGTGAGGTCGGGCGGCGCGGTGAGGTCGGGCGGCGCGACGGTGCCTGGCTCCGGCGGCGCCAGTGTCGCGGTCGCGGTCGCGCCGGACTGCGTCCCGCTGCGACCGGGCTGGCCTTCGCCGCCAGCCGGGGCCTGACCGCCGGGCGGCAGCGACCGCCGCCGGGACCGGACGTACGGAACGAGTCCTGCGGCGCCGCCGCCCGCGACGACGACCACGATGGCAGCAATGATGATGTCGTGAACCATGGCGCAACCAGTCTGACAGACCACGGCCGGTAACCAGGCACGCTGGCCGGCCACCCGGAGAGCCATGGCGGCGACTGAGCCGGGGCGCGCTGTCCGGCAGCCAGCCGGTGTCCGGTCGCCCGGAACCGCCGCTAGCCAGCCGCTAGGCGGATTCGCGCTCGCGCAGCCGCTGGCTGATGACCGTGGACACGCCGTCGCCGCGCATGCTGATCCCGTAGAGGGTGTCGGCGACCTCCATGGTCCGCTTCTGATGAGTCACGATGATCAGCTGGGATACGTCCCGCAGCTCTGCCAGGATCTCCAACAGCCGCTGCAGGTTGGTGTCATCGAGCGCCGCCTCGACCTCGTCGAGTACGTAGAACGGCGACGGCCTGGCCTTGAAGATCGCCACCAGGAACGCGAGCGCCGCGAGCGCCCGCTCGCCGCCGGACAGGAGCGAGAGCCGCTTCACCTTCTTGCCAGGCGGCCGCACTTCAACATCGATCCCGGTCGCCAGCATGTCGTCCGGGTCAGTCAGCAGCAGCCTGCCGTCGCCACCGGGGAACAATCGCGCGATGATCGACTCGAACTGTCGCGCGACGTCGGCGTAGGCGGAGCTGAACACCTGCTGCACCCGCTCGTCGACCTCCCTGATCACCGTCAGCAGATCCCGGCGGGTTTTCTTCAGGTCCTCCAGCTGCGCCACCAGGAATGCGTGGCGTTCTTCCAGCGCCGCGAATTCCTCGAGCGCCAGCGGGTTCACCTTGCCGAGCTGATCGAGCTGGCGCTGCGCCTGCTGAGCGCGCCGCTCCTGAACCTCGCGGTCGTAGGCCGCGGGGAGCTTGCCCTCCGCCGCGCCCGGAACCATGACCTGCGGGCCATACTCGGCAACCAGCACCTCAGCGCCGACGGCGAACTCCTCGAGAGCCCGCGCCGCGATCTGGTCAAGCTGCAGCTGCCTGGTAGTGCGGGCGATCTGCGTGCCGTGCGCGCTGCTGACGACCTTCTCTAGCTCATCGGATGCGTCCCTGATCCGCGCCCGGACGGCCTTGAGCTCGACGTCCCGGCCCTTGTGCGCTTCCTCGGCCTGCTGGCGGTCGGCGTCGGCCGCCGCGCTTGACTGCTGGATGCCGGCAAGCGCGGTCCTGGCGCCCTCGGCCACGGCGCTGGCAACCAGCGCCCCCGCCGCCCGCCGCTCCGCCCGGGCCAGCGCACGGGCGACAGCCTGACGCTCGCCCGCCGCGGCCGCCGCGAGCGAGTCAGCGCGACCAGAGATCGCTCGCTGCCGTTCCTCGACAGTGCGGACCTCGAGCCTGGCTTCCATCTCCGCGGCACGCGCGGCGACCGCGGCATCAGCGAGCAACTGGCGGCTGACAGGCCGGGCGCCTGCGTCACCCGATGCGGCCCCGGCCGCACCGGCCCTGTCCGCCTCGCCAGCCCCGTCGCGGCGATTCTCGGGCTGCCGCGCTTCCTGCTCGGCCAGCCGCGCCTGCGCGTCGGCTTCCTGCGCGAGGCTCTGCTGGCGTGACTTCTCCGCCTGCGCGATGGCCGCGGTCAGGCGGCCTACCTCGTCTCGGGCCGCTCTGGCCCGGCCCGCCAGCGTGCCCAGCTTGCCTGAGGTCTCCGCTGCGGCGGCATCTGCCTGCTGCAGCCTCGCACTTGCCTCGGCTAGCGCCTGCCGGGCCTGCTCCTCCTCCTCCAGCCCGGCCTCGAGCTGCCGCTCGGCCCGCTGGCAACTTGCCTCGGCCTCGCGCAGCAGCGAGCCAGCCTCTCCGGCGGCCGCTTTCAGGCTGAGCAGGCTCCGCCCGCCTGCAGACCCGCCACGCGCCCAGTGCGCGCCCAGCAGATCGCCATCGCTGGTGACCACCCGCAGGCGCGGGTTGGCCCGCAGCACCCGCACGCCGTCGGCCAGGCTGGACACGACCACCACATTGCCGAGCAGCCCGGCGATCGCGGCGGAGAGCTCGGCCGGCGCGCTGACTAGATCGACGGCAGCGCAGACGCCGCCGACGCCGCTCTGCGACGCCACGGCACTGGCATCTGCTGGCTGCGTTGGCCGATGCTGTTCCTGCCGGTCCCCGGACGCGATCACCAGCCCGGCACGCCCGGCGTCCTGGCTCCGCAACGCGTTCATGATCGCCACGGCAGCGTCCAGGCCAGCCACGACCACCGAGCCCGCCGCGGCCCCGAGGGCGGCGGCAATGGCTTCCTGTGCGCCGTCAGCGACAGTCAGCAGCTGAGCAAGCGGCCCCAGCACCCCGCTGAACCCGCCCGGCTTGGCAAGCAGCACGCCGGACGCATCAGCACCGGTGATGACTGCCTCGGTCAGCGCCTCTGCCCTGGCACGCAGCGCCGCGCGCTGGTCGCTCGCGGCATGCTCGGCCGCCCGCAGCTGGCCCACCGTGGCTGACACGGCCTTCACTGCCGCCGCCGCGCGCTCGTGCCCGGCCATCAGGTCGGCGCGGCCCTCCTCCCGGCCAGCCACCAGGTCCTGCAGCGCGGCGTACTCGGCCTGCGCCTGCTCAGCCCTTGCCGTCGCCTGTCGGATGGCCTCGGCCAGCCGCCCGGCCTCGTCCTGTGCCGCTGCGGCCCGGCTGGCCGCGGCTCCGGCCTGGCTACGCAGCTGGGCCAGCAGGTCGGCCCGTGCAGCGGCGGCCTTGGCGTCTGCCGCCAGCCGGCGCTCGTTCTCAGCGAGCGCATTCTCGGCCTTCGTCCGGTCCGCTACCGCGCTGGCCAGCTGCTCACGTGCAGCGGACAGTCGTGCTGCCAGTTCCCGCTCCTGCGCGCGCAGCTTCGCGGCTTCAGACTCGAGCTCATCCGGGTCGCGCCCGGCTCGCTGCGGTTCTGGCGCGGACAGATTCCGGTGCCGTTCCGAGGCGAGGTTCACCACGCCGCGCATCCGCTCGGCAAGGCCGGAGAGCGCGAAGAACGCATCCTGCGCCGCAGCCAGTCGTGGCGCGTGCTGCTGCTCAGCCACCTCCAGCGCGGCTTCGGCTTCCCTGGCGCCGGCGAGCGCGGTCTCCAGGGTGACCCGCAGCTGGATGGCTGCCGCCTCGTCGTTCTGGTCCTGCACCAGCTCAGCGGCCAGCGTGGTGTAGTCATCGGCAAGCAACCGGAGCCTTGCGTCGCGCAGGTCAGCCTGGATCGCGGCTGCCCTGCGAGCTATCTCGGCCTGCCGGCCAAGCGGCTTAAGCCGACGGCCAAGCTCGCCGGTCAGGTCCACGAGCCGGGTCAGGTTCGCCTGCATCGCGTCGAGCTTGCGGACCGCCTTCTCCTTGCGGCGCCGGTGCTTCAGCACGCCGGCCGCTTCCTCGATCAGCGCCCGGCGCGCGTCGGGGCCAGCGTTCAGCACCTCGTCGAGCTGCCCCTGACCGACGATGACGTGCATCTCCCGGCCGAGACCGGTATCAGACAGCAACTCGGCGATATCCAGCAGCCGGCACTGATCACCATTGATCGCATACTCGCTCTGGCCCGACCTGAAGAGCAGCCGGCTGATCGTCACTTCCGAGTACTCGATCGGCAAGGCGCCGTCGCTGTTGTCGATCGTCAGCGCCACCTCGGCGCGGCCGAGCGCCGGGCGACCCGCGGTGCCCGCGAAGACAACGTCCTCCATCTTGCCGCCGCGCAACGGCTTGACGCCCTGCTCGCCCATGACCCAGGAGAAGGCGTCGACCACGTTTGACTTGCCCGAGCCGTTCGGCCCGACGATGCAGGTGATGCCAGGCTCAAACCGCATCGAGGTAGCGGACGCAAACGACTTGAATCCGCGCAGGGTCAGGGTCTTCAGGTACACCTGCCGACTCCTCCCCAGCCTCTGGCCGCGTCGGCCTGAACCGGTACGCCGGGCGGCCATCATCGTTGGCACACTACCCCGAGGCAGCCACGGACCTTGCGCATTCAGCCGCTCGACAGAATCCAGTCTGCGCCGGCTCGGCGGGTAACCGAGCCGCCTCTTCGGCGACTCCCGTACTGCCGTCGCGGTTAAAACCCTCCGGACAGCCGAAGAGGGACGCTTCTGCAAGCGTCCCTCACCGTCGGTTTTGGCCCCTTGCGCTCCGTCAGGTAAGCGCAGGCTCGCGAACCGGGATCAGCAGGTCGTGGCCGACAGAGGCAACTAGCACATCGTTCTCGTCCTGAAGCCGAGCAAGCTCAGCCTCCAGGTCACGTACTCGTTGCTGCAACCGGCGCACCTCTGAGACCATGCGCGGATCCGGACCGCCGACGTGGCCGAGTAGAGCCTTTGCCATTGTGTAAGGTCCTCCACACTGAGTGACCAGAGTGGGCAAACACGCAGATGCCGGACAGCAGGCATCGGGCATAACTGCGCGCTGGTTAACACTCCCATGGTCCCACCGTCAAGTGCGATCGGTCAAGTTTGGCGCTACCGCAGGTCACAGGGCTAATGCTGCGATCGCACGGTCAGCCGGCACGTGATCATCTCTCGGCGAAACCCGACATGTTCCCCGCTGCGTCGGCCCACCGGTGAGCTACGCGCGTCACGCGGCCCGGCCGGCGGGATAGGCCCGGCCACGGAAGGCCGCCGCCCGCACCGTCGCGACCGATGCTGCCCTCGCCCCCGTCGCTGCCTTCCGTCAGCAGGGCAAGCAGTTCCCGGCACCGACCGCTGGCGCCCTCGGCGACTACCTTCACCCTGCCGTCCGCCAGGTTCTCGGCAAAGCCAGCTAGTCCGAGTTCCAGCGCCCGCGAGCGCACCCACCAGCGGAAGCCGACGCCCTGTAGCCTGCCCTCGACCCAGGCGGTGAGGCGCACGTTGGCCTCCCAGGTCACCATCGGCCGCTCCGCGGCCTCGGCTGGCAGACCGGGCAACTGTACGACGAGCGAGTCATGAACGGGTCGCGCCGGATCAGCGCGCCGCAGCGCAGGCACGGTTCCCCGGCCCGGCCGTAGACGTTCAGTGACCGGCCGAAGTACCCGCTTTCCCCGTTCACGTCGACGTACAGGCTGTCGAAGCTGGTGCCGCCGTCTTTCAGCGCTTCGGTAAAGACGTCGGCAACGGCCGTCATCAGGTCAGCGATCGTGCCAGGGCGCAGCCGATCGGTTGCGCGCGCCCAGTGCAGCTTGACCCGCCACAGCGCCTCGTCGGCGTAGATGTTGCCGATACCGCTGACCAGCGACTGGTCGAGCAGGGCGCGCTTGACTCCGGTCCGCCTGGCGCGCATCCTGGCCGTCAGCCGCTTCAGGTCGAAGGCGTCTTCCAGCGGGTCGGGCGCGATATGCGCGATGACCGACGGCAACTGCGCGCCGTCCGCCGACACCAGCAGGTGGCCGAACGTGCGCTGGTCGGTGAAGCGCAAGTCAGGGCCGCCATCGTCGAACTCGAACCGGATCCGGACGTGCGGCGACAACTCCGCGTCCGGCGGCCCGACCAGGAGTTGGCCGCTCATTCCGAGATGGGCGACCAGCGCGTCGTCACCAACCGGCAGCCACAGGTACTTGCCCCGCCGGCGGGCGCCATCAATAGTCCGGCCGGACAGCCGCGCCGCGAAATCCGCTGCGCCACCCTCGTGCCGCCGGACCGCCCGCGGATGCAGGACCTGCACGGACTTGATCCGCCGGCCGACCACAAACTGTTCGAGCCCGCGCCTGACGACCTCGACCTCGGGCAGTTCTGGCACTCACTGGCTCCGCTGCGACTGGCCCGGCTTACCGGCCTGGCCGGCTGATCCCGCGTTCCCGCCGTGATTGCCCGCGGCAGCCCGGCCGTCTCCGGAGGAAGCCGCCGCACCTTCGCTGATGGCATTCCAGGCTGCCTCAGCCGCTTGCTGCTCGGCTTCTTTCTTCGACCGGCCCTCGCCCTCGCCGTACGTTTTCGCACCAATGCGGACAAACGCCCGGAAGGACTTCTGGTGATCCGGCCCGCTTTCCTCGACGTGGTACTCGGGAACCCCGAGGATCTCGGCCGCCGTCAGCTCCTGCAGCGAGGTTTTCCAGTCCAGTCCCGCACCGAGGCGTGCTGACCGCGCGATGACCGGGTCAAACAAGCGATGGACGAGCTGGTCCGCGCCGACTAGGCCACTGTCCAGGTAAACGGCGCCTATCACGGCCTCGAGGGTGTCGGCCAGGATCGAGGACTTGTCCCGGCCTCCCGTGCCCTCCTCCCCCTTGCCGAGCCGCACATAGGCGCCCAGGTTCAGGCCGCGGGCAACGCCGGCCAGCGCGCGCATGTTGACCACCGCGGCACGCAGCTTGGCGAGCTGGCCCTCGGGCAGGTCCGGGTAGGAGCGGAAGAGCGTATCGGTCACGATCAGCCCGAGCACCGAGTCGCCGAGGAACTCAAGCCGCTCGTTGGTAGGCAGCCCGCCATTCTCGTAGGCGAATGACCGGTGCATGAGCGCCCGCTCCAGCAACTCGGCTCCGATCGGCACCTGCAGCGCCCGGAGCAGGTCATCGTTCTGGCCAGCCGGACCGGGCGGCTGGTCAGTCACAGCCCCCTTGTCAGCAGGTGAGTTTGTCACCGGCCCGTCCCTTCCCGCAGCGCTCCTTCCCGCAGCGCCTCGTGTCGGCGGCGCTTGCCAGCACTCGCGCCCGCGCCGTAACTGCCCGTCAGGAAGGTGTCGTCACCTGGCGCCTGTTGTAGGTGCCGCAGGTCGGGCAGGCGGTGTGCGGAAGCTTTGGCTCGCGGCAGTTCGGGCAGGCCATCAGCTGCGGCGCCGTCGTCTTCCACTGCGCCCGCCGCGACCTGGTGTTGCTGCGGGACATCTTGCGCTTGGGTACTGCCACGTCACTGCTCCTTCAGCTGATCCGGCACGGCATCCGTCCGGTATCTCGTCATCTCCGGTCCGGCCTTCCCGTCCGGTATTCCCTGGCCGGCCGGACCGCTGGCCAGTTGCCCGCCATCCGGCTCGTCCGCCCGAAAGTCCCTCAGTGCCGCCCATGGCGTGTCGCGCTGATCGTGCCCGTGACCCGGCTCGGCATCGGCCAGCCGGACACCGCACTCGACGCACAGGCCCTGGCAGCCTTCCTCGCACCGTGGCGAGAGCGGAAGCTCGAGCACGATCGCGTCGCGCACGGCCGGCTCAAGGTCGAGCAGCCCGCTGTTGTCCAGCAGGTAACTGTCGTCCGCCTCCGCGTCCTCGGCCCGCCCGGCGTCGGCGGCGAGCACGAACAACTCCTGAAACCGTACCTTTATTTCCGATCTGAACGCCTCGAGGCAGCGCGCGCACTCGCACTCGAGCGGCGCGGTCACCGTCGCCGTTACCAGGACGCCCTCGGTGACGCCTTCCAGCTGGACCTCGAGGCCGAGGTCAGCCCCCGCCGGTACCCTGGCCAGCTCCACGCCCATGTGCTCGGGCGCGGGAGCGGTGCGCGTCAGCGCGCGGGCCGCACCGGGCGCGAGATCCCTGGTGTCGAAGACCAGCGGGTTGCGGAGGTCCGGGCCCCTGGAGTGCTTGGTCGAAGAATGTGGCATGGCTGTCTGGTGTGCTTGGCGGCATGGCAAATTGAGTAGTGACAAGGTATCCGTCAATGGTACCCGGCCAGCCCCCGGCAGGCCCAACTTGGCAGGCGATCCGAGCGACTCGTCAGCGCTCGGCGAGGCGGCTGTTCAGCCGTTCAAGCACATTCGCCGGGACCAGCCCGCTCACATCCCCGCCGAACTTAGCGAAATCCTTCACCAGGCTGGACGACAGGAACGCGTACAGCGGGTTCGTGGTCATGAACAGGGTCTCGACGCCTGCCTGGTTGTAGTTCATCTGTGCCATCTGCATCTCGTAGTCGAAGTCGCTCACCGCCCGCAGGCCCTTGATGATGGCGGAGATGTCGTTATCGCGGCAGAAATCGACAGTAAGGCCCTCGAACCGGTCGACGCGTACGTTGTCGTACCGCTTGGTCGTCTCCCTGATGAGCTCGACCCGCTCGGCCACCGTGAACAGCGTTGTCTTGCTCGGATTCTGCGCAACGGCGACTACCACCTCGTCATAGAGCTGCGCGGCGCGGGAAATGATGTCGAGGTGCCCGTTGGTCACCGGGTCGAAAGAGCCTGGGCAGACTACTCGCCGCACTCGGGTTCACTCTCCCGTCGGGATGTTGCAGCAGGTTGCGCATCTGCGGCGAGACCGTACCAGAGTGTCGCCTCACCGTATCTGCGGGATCGGTCAGTTTCGTACCCTGGCGGCCAGGCTGGCGGTTCAGATCTCGTTGCCCGCTCTAGCACGACCAGCGCGCCGGGCGCCAGCCAGCCCCGGCCAGCCAGTACCGCCAGCATCCGGGTCAGCTCGTCGCCGGTCATCGCGTAGGGCGGGTCGGCGAAGACGAAGCCTCGCGGCGGCGTGCCGTTCTCCGGTCCGCGGTCCAGCACGCGATCCACCTTGCCGGTCGCGAGCCGGGCGCCCGGCAGCCCGACCGCCGCGATGTTCTTGCTGATCACGCGGGCAGCCCGGACGTCTGACTCGACCAGCAGCACGTCACTGGCGCCGCGGGACAGCGCCTCGAGCCCGACCGCGCCGGAGCCCGCGTACAGGTCCAGCACGGCCGCGCCGGCCAGCTCGCCGCGGATTGCGGTCACGGTCGCGAACAGCCCTTCCCTGGTCCGGTCGCTGGTCGGCCTGGTGCTGCGGCCCGCTGATGTCGTGAGCCGGCGGCCGCCGGCTAGGCCGGCAATGATCCTGGTCACGGCCCCGCCGACCGCCTGACGACGCATCGTGGACTGATCATGCTTTTTCCAGGAACGTGGTTTGCTCGGCGTCAACCAGTCCGCGCACGGCTTCGGCCAAGGCGGGCTGGCCGGCCAGCGCCGGATCGGCGTCGACGAGCTTGACCGCTTCCTCGCGCGCCTGGCCGATCAGGTCCTCGTCACGGAGCAGCCGCAGGAGTTTCAGGCTGGACCTGCGGCCGGCCTGCGCGGTGCCGAGCACGTCGCCTTCCCGGCGCTGCTCGAGGTCAATCCGGGACAGCGCGAAGCCATCCACCGTGCTGGCGACCGCGTCGAGCCGCTCGCGCGCTGGCGCGGCTTCGGGCATCTCGGTAACCAGCAAGCACAGGCCCGGATCAGCGCCCCGGCCGACCCGGCCGCGGAGCTGGTGCAGCTGCGAGACGCCGAAACGCTCCGCGTCCATGATCACCATGACAACGGCGTTGGGCACGTCCACGCCGACCTCGATCACGGTGGTGGTGATCAGCACGTCCACCAGCCCGTCGGCGAACGCCAGCATCACCTTGTCCTTCTCCTCCGCTGGCAGCCGGCCATGCAAGATCGCCAGCCGTAGTCCGGCCAGCGGGCCGGCTGCGAGCTCTGCGGCCAGCTCGAGTACCGCGACGGGCGGCCGCGCTGGCCGGAGCCCTGGCTCGTCGAAGAGCGCATCCTCGCTGGCTGCGGCCAGGCTGGCTTCGTCGCCGCCGATTCGCGGGCAGACCACATAGGCCTGGCGTCCCCGGCCGATCTCCTCGCGGATCCGCTCCCACGTCCTGGCCAGGTAGTGCGGTCGCTCGGCAACCGGCACGACGTGCGTGCTGATGGGCGACCGGCCAGCCGGCAACTCGGTCAGCGTGGACACGTCCAGGTCACCGAACACCGTCATGGCGACTGTCCGGGGGATCGGCGTCGCGGTCATCACCAGCATGTGCGGCCTGCCGTCGCCGGCCTTGTCCCGCAGCACGTCGCGTTGCTCTACCCCGAAGCGATGCTGCTCGTCGATGACGACAAGGCCGAGATCAGCGAACTGAACCCGGTCCTCCAGCAGCGCGTGCGTGCCGATGACGATCCCCGCCTCACCGGAGGCAGCCTCGAGCAGCGCCCGCCGTCGGGCCGCCGCCCCGAGCGAGCCGGTGATCAGCGTCAGCCTGGTCGCGTGCTCGGCACCGCCGAGCTGGCCGGCCATGGCAAGCGGTCCGAGCAGGCTGGAGATCGAGCGGAAGTGCTGCTGCGCGAGCACCTCGGTGGGCGCCAGCAGGACCGCCTGGCCGGCCGCGTCGACCACCTGCAGCATTGCCCGCACCGCGATGATCGTCTTGCCGGAGCCGACCTCACCCTGCAGCAGGCGGTGCATCGGGTGGTCGAGCGCCAGGTCGGCGGCGATGACCTGGCCGGCCTGACGCTGCCCGGCGGTCAGCGTGAACGGGAGCATGCGGTCGAATTCGGCCAGCAGCCCGCCGTCCGCCAGGGGCCGGGGGATGGCGCTGTAGCTGATGGCGGCAAGCCGCCGCTGGGCCAGCAGTACCTGCAGCGTGAATGCCTCGTCCCACTTCAGCCGCTGCCGCGCTCTGGCCATGTCTGCCAGGTCGACCGGCCGGTGGATGCCGCGCAGGGCGTCGGCATATCCGCACAGGCCCAGCCGGCCGCGCAGGTCGGCCGGCAACGGGTCGGCGGGCACGTCGAGCACGTCGAGCACGACGCGGACCGCATGCGCGATCTTCCAGGACGGTAGCTGCGCACTGGCCCGGTAGACCGGGATCAGTTCGCTGGCGTACTCCTCGGCACGCACGCCCGGACTGCTCGCGCCGAGTAGTTCGTAGTCCGGGTGGGTGAGCTGGCGCTTACCGCGGAAGCTAGACACCTGGCCGGCGAACAGGCCACGGACGCCCGGACTCAGTTCGCGCTCACGGTACGCTTGCCGGCCGCGGCCGAAGAACGTCAGCGTCAGCTTCCCGCGGCCATCGGTCACGACCGCCTCGAAGATCGTCGAGCCTGGCCGGCTCTGCATCTTCCGGACCGACGTCGAGGCCACCTCCGCCTGGACCGTCACGTGATCGCCATCCCGCAGCCCGAGCAGGTCCGTCAGCTCGCCGCGCTTGTCGTACCGGCGCGGGTAGTAACCGAGCAGGTCGCCGACCGTGTGCAGGCCGAGGACCGAGGCCAGCCGCTTGGCCGCCTTGTCACCGACCACCAGCCGGAGCGGGTCAGCGCTGACGGCCATCGCGCCGCCAGTACGCAGTGACCCCGGATCGCCGCACGGGCGCCAGCCGCACGGGCGCCAGCCTCATCGCGATCGCCACGTCGCAAGAATAGGCCGCGATACCGTCAGCAGGCGGCCGAGTCGCGCCGGGCCTGGTTCGTCGGATATCCTTCGACGACCGGCTGGGTGTGTGCCCGCCAGCAACCGTCTGACCAACTCCCGAACTGGAGCGATCCCGTGGCTTCTGTCTGCGATGTGTGCGGCAAGGGGCCGGGCTTCGGCAATAACGTGTCGCACTCGCACCGCCGCACCCCGCGTCGCTGGAACCCGAACATTCAGCGCGTGCGGGCGATGGTAGGTAAGACGCCCCGTCGCCTGAACGTCTGCACCTCCTGCATCAAAGCGGGCAAGGTAAGCCGCTAGCGCAGGGTTGCAGGATAAGCCCCGGCACTTCGCCGGGGCTTATCGCTGCCCGCAGTCCGGTGCGGCGGCCCATTACCGCAACCCGGCGCCGCAGCCATTACCGCGATCCGGTGGCCTGGCTCGCCACCCGCGCGCCAGGCCGCCGCGACGACCGGGCCTTAGTCCGCTGCGCCAGCGGACGCAAGCGACGTGCCCAGCGCGGCTGTCCGGAGCTGCCAGCCATGATCAACTGGCCCGATCCCGGCACCGAGCGGGAACCCTGCCGCGATGGCTCCCGTCACGTATTCCTTGGCCGCCTTGACTGCGGTGGGCACCTCCTCGCCCAGCGCGAGCCTGGACGCTATGGCCGATGCGAACGTGCAGCCAGTGCCGTGCGTGTGCGCGCTTCGAATGCGCTCGGCCGGGAATCGGATCACCTCGGTGCCGTCGAACAGCAGATCCATCGGCCGGCCAGGCAGATGGCCGCCCTTGATCAGCACCCACTGCGGCCCCATCGCGTTGATCATCTTGGCGGCCTCCAGCATCTGAGCCTGCCCGGTGACCTTCCGGCCGGTTAGCAACTCTGCTTCCAGCAGGTTCGGAGTCACTACCGTGGCCAGCGGCAGCAGCCGGTCCCTGATCGCCTCGACGGTTCCAGCGGACAGCAGCCGGTCACCGTGCTTGGAGATCGCCACCGGGTCAACCACGACCGGGGCCGCGACGTCGGCAAGTACGTCGCACACAGTGGCGACCAGTTCCGCGGAGGCCAGCATGCCAGTCTTGATTGCCTGCGCGCCGATGTCGCCGAGCACCGAGTCGAGTTGCGCTCGCACAGCCTCCGACGGCAGCTCCCAGTAGCCCTGAACGCCGACCGAGTTCTGCGCGGTTACGGCGCAGATCACGGTCATGCCGTGCACGCCGAGCGCCAGCATCGTCTTCAGGTCCGCCTGGATGCCGGCCCCGCCGCCAGAGTCAGAACCTGCGATTGCGAGCACGCGCGGTGGCGTCGATGGCTGCGGCCTGGCTGGCGTCATGCTCAACAGCCTACGGACTCCGGCGCGGGGGACCGACGACGCGACCGGCTTCAGAACACCTTGAGCGCGCGGGCTGACGCGAGCGCCTGCCCGTCGCCCGCGACCTGGACGCCCAGCTCATCCCAGTCGCCGCGGCCGGTGATCCAGCGAACGATGGCGGGAGCAGCCGCGCAGATGGTTGCCATGGCCTGACCAGAGCCGAACTTGATCAGCCGCGCCGCGGTACCGGTGACCTGGATCTCCAGCGTGCAGTCGCCGGCTGCGGACCGGTTCTGCTGTGGCAGTGCCGCCTCGATCCAGTCCAGGGTCGGCACGAGACGCAGTTCGTCGGATGGCGGCGGTTCCCCGGCCAGCGGACCCCGTGGCGCAAACAAGTCCGCGCGGATGTGCGTGTAATGGTCGAATGCGTAGGCGCACGGAAGCACCCGCGTCGAGTAGCCGCCGAAGTCCTCGCCTGGCGGCAGCTCGGCATCCAGCGCTGCCAGCTCGGCCAGCCTGATCAGGGCTATCTCGCTGACCTTCGCGTAGTCGGCCAGCACGTCCGCGGCCGCCAAGCCGCGCCTGGCCTGGACGCCGATGTCCTGAGCGCGCTCTGTCGGGATACCGGTGGTGTCCGGAAGCTGGCCGCGGTCGACAACCAGCCAGAACAGGTTGGCCAGGTGCGTGACCAGGTCCTGCACGGTCCAGCCGGCGCACCCGGAGGGGGACCGCCAGTCCGTCGCGGACAGGCCGCCGCAGATGCCGAGCAGCGCGGCGCGGTCGGCTCTGACCGCCTCGATCGCCTGAAGCATTCTGTCCCTCTTGAGGATGCCGTCAATTTGCACGGTAATCTTGCGCTTGAAGATAGCGTTACTATTTCACCGCGTGCTGCTGTGCACAAGGCCTGGCTGTGGGCTAGACAGTGGGGATGACCGATAGTTCGCGACTTTCGCCCGGGGCAGTCCCCCTGGCTTCGCTGCGCGCGGAGCAGGTGGCCCAGACCAAGGCGGCGCTGGTGGCGGCCGGCCGACGGCTATTCGGAACCTGCGGGTTCGCCGCCACGTCCGTCGAGGACATCGCGCGCGAGGCGCGCGTCACGACCGGTGCGCTCTACCACCACTTCCCGACCAAAGCCGCCGTGTTCGAGTCGGTGTTCGAGCAGGTGCACTCGGATCTGATGGAGGCGTCACTGCGGGCGGCTGGGCAGGCCACCGACGCGATCGGGTTGCTGACGGCTGGCTTCGGCGCGTTCCTCGACGCGGTGCTGGAGCCAGAGGTACAGCGAATCGTGATCACCGATGGCCCGGCGGTGCTCGGGCTGGCTCGCTTCATCGAACTGGACGAGCGGCACGCCTTCGCTGCCACCGTCGCGGCCATCGAAGCCGCGAACGAGGGCGGCCTGCTGCGCGTGCCGGACCCGCCGACGCTCGCCCGCCTGATGTTCGGCGCGCTAACCAGGGCCGGCCTGCTGATCGCAAGCTCAGCCGAACCGAAGGCGACCAGGGATGCGGTCGCCGCGACGTTGCACTCGATGATCAGCGGTTTCGCCGTGACGGCCGAGTGACGGCCGAGTGACGGCCGGGCGGGACCCCGCGCATGCAGCGCAGGCCGGCGCACGCTCCGGACGGCTGGCTAGCCGCCAATCCGCAGCTGGAACTTGCAGGCCGCTCCGTCGAAGGCGCAATGCACCGGGCCAATCGGCTTGCCGGAGGCGATCACCATGAAGCTCACGCCAGGCTGGCCGGGCCAGCCCCACCGGCCGTCGGCGTGGCTCGCGCCCTGGGCGCCGGACCCGTGGCCGTCACCAGAGCCGCCAGGACCGCCGCGCCACTGGATGGGGTCGCCGCTGAGCGCGCTGGCGATCCCGGAATCCCTGGCCACAGGTAGCCAGCGAGCTCCGTAGACGAACCGGATGCGCGCGCCGGGCAGGGTGAAGGCCAGTGTCCAGTGCTTGAAGTTGACGTCGTGTTTCCCGGCCACTGTGATGATGACGTCGAATCGCCCGTGCCAGGCTTGCTGCACGACGTAGCCGAAGGACAGGCCGGCAGCCGCGGAAGGGAGCGGGCGGCGGGCACCGGCCCCCGCGGTGGGCGAAGCCGGCTTCCGCCCCGGCTGTATCGGCTGTCCCGAGGCGATCGCGAGCTGCCCGGAGCCGTTCCCGCCCACTTCCGGCCTGCACATGCCCGGAGTGCATTGCGGCAGCGCACCGATCGTGATCGGGTACGTGAATCGCGGATGCGGGGAGTAGATCCACAACGAGGCAGCGAGGACAAACCCGGTCGCGGCCGCGAACCACGGCGTTACCAGCGCGCGTCCGACTCCGCGCTGCTGAGCTGCGAGTTCAGCAGCTGGCGTCCGGTCCGGTGCGCTCCGGGCCCGCGAGCCGCGCGGCCGAGAGTGACCGGAGTGACCCGCAGGACGATGGTCCTGCGGCCGACGGCCACGGCCGCGGCCGGGGTGAGGATGCCCGGCAGCGGCGTCCTCGGGAGCGGCCGGGACCGGGTCCCGCCACCGGGCCGGGAGTATCCCGATCAGCACCGGGAGGGGAACGGTCGCTCTGCCATCCACGTCGCCGTCAGCCAGGTCGCTCCCAGCCGGCCGGGCATTGTCGGCGGCGGTGCTCGCCGCGATCACGGCAGCCGTCAGCCGGGCGCGCCGGGCCGGGGAACCGGTTAGCCGTTGCGCCATGTGCCGGGGCACGCGCTCTCTGCGATGGCGGGACATCAAGGGGGTTTATATCAAGCTGGGGCGGTCATCGGCCAGTAGCGCTCGAGTGACCAGTTCACAATTAGTCCCGGAATATGTCAGTTCCCCGGAAGTGGTCCCAGCCAGCCTGGCCGTGCCAGGGCTCAGAGTCAACCAGAACTCCGGCGCCCGGTCCGGCGCCGCCGATCATCGTCCAGCCGCGCGGGAGCATGTCTGCCTCCGGGAACGTGGCTGCCAGGGCGTGATCCTCCCCGCCCGCCAGCGCCCAGGTGCGCCAGTCAGTGCCAAGCCGCACCGCAGCGGGCTCCAGCGCGCCGATGCCGGGCAAACTGGCGGACCGTACCTCCAGCCGGACTCCGCTTGCCTCGGCGATGTGCCCGAGGTCGGCAACCAGGCCGTCGCTGACGTCGATCATCGACGTGGCGCCTGCCGCGGCGGCGAGAGGACCAGCGGCGTAATCGGGCTGCGGCCGCTGGTGCGCTGCCACCAGGCGCAGGAGCTGCGGCTCGGCCGCGGCAGGCAACGCGGCGAGCCCGGATTGCAGCAGCGCAAGCCCGGCCGCCGACAGGCCGACCGGGCCGCTGATCGCGAGCACGTCGCCGGGCCTGGCGCCGGCCCTGGTCACCGGATCCCGGCCAGCGAGGCCGCCCAGCGCGGTGATCGCCAGCATCGCGCTGTCCGAACTGGTGACATCGCCGCCGGCGATCAGTGCGCCAGCCCGCGAGCATTCGGCGGCCAGCCCGCGAGCAACGTCGAGAACCCAGGCCACGTCGAGGTCGCCCGGCACCGCGAGGCCGAACAACAGCGCGGTCGGTACCGCACCCATCGCGGCGATATCGGCCATGTTCTGCGCGGCGGCCTTCACGCCAATGTCCACGGCGGCCGACCAGTCACGGCGGAAGTGACGGCCCTCGACCAGCAGATCGGTACTGGCTACGACGCGCCCGTCGGGTGCCGGGAGGACGGCACCGTCATCGCCGATACCGAGCACGCCGGGGGGGTCTGGCGGCAGCACCGCACGGATGGCCGCGATGAGGCCGAACTCACCGAGATCGGCGACGGTAATGGCGTCCTCCTGGCTCATCGACTCGCTGCAGATCGGCGCGCGTGCTTACGGTAGCGTTGCGGTGACAACAATGACCGTGGAGGGCGACATGGTGCACGCGTACATTCTCGTCCAGACCGAGGTCGGGAAGGCAGCCGAGGTAGCCCTCGCAATCGGGCAGATTCCCGGCGTCACCCAGGCCGACGACGTGACCGGCCCGTACGACGTGATCGTCAGGGCCGAGTCGGACAATGTAGACGAACTCGGCCGGATGGTGGTCGCCCAGATTCAGGGAGTCGCCGGCATCACCAGGACGCTGACCTGCCCGATCGTCCACATCTAGGGCTGCGGGGCGAGCCTTCCGGCAGCCGGGCTGGCCATCGCGGATCAGTTCAGGATGCCGGCCAGCTCAGAATGCGGGGCGCCGTCCGCCAGCAGCGCCCTGGTTCGCTGTCCGAGGCCGAGTTGCGCAGCCCGGCGCAAGTCGCCGATCGTGTCCACGTCCCGGCGAAGTCCGGCCAGCGCGGCCGGCCCGGCGGTCGCGCCTGTCTCGGCCGGGCCGATCTCAACCGCGCCGGCCGCCCGGTGCCGGTTACCTGAGTCCTGGCCGAATTGCGGCCGGAACTCCACGCCCGGTGCCACGGCATACAGCACGGTGCCAGTTCCTTCGGCGTCCGGCACGAACGCCGCGCCCAGCCTGGCGGCAGCCGCCAGAGCCACCGTCAGTTCGCCCGGCCGCACGGCCGGCAAGTCTGCGGCCAGCCCGGCACGGCCCCGTTCCGGCCATCGCTCTCGGGCCTTTGCGGCCCCGTAGGCCAGCGCGTCGTTGAGGCCGGAGGCCGGGCGGTCGGGGAGCACCAGCGCGCCCAGCCGGGCCGCGATGTCGCCGACGGCAGGATCGTCAGTGACGACCACGACCGCGCCCACGAGCGCCGTGGCGGCTGCGGCCGCGATGGTGTCCGCCGCCATCGCCAGCGCCAGTTGCGACCGCGCGGTGCCGGTAAGCTCGGCAAGCCTCGATTTGGCCTGGGCAAGTACCTTGACGGGGATCACCAGCGACCAGCTCAGCCCCGCGGCTGCCGTCGGAGGCCGGGCTGTTTCGGGGTCGACATCGGGTGCCATGCATATGATCCTCCCGCGACTCCTCGACACGGCATCGCGGGACCGGACAGACTGAGGCAGGTCACGATGTGATGGCAGGTGGCGGCTGACGGCAGAAGGGAACCGATGGCAGGCAGGAAGGCGCGCAGGCCGGCTGACGGCAGTTACTCGAGAGCCTGGCGGAACGTCTCGAAGATCGTCTTGCGGCCCGGGATCCGGATGATGATGCGGCTCGACTGGCGCGGCCAGCAGAACCTCCCGGCCGACGGCCCCGTCATCCTGGCCGCCAATCACCTGTCCTACATGGACATCTTCGCCGTGTCCCTGTTCGCCGACAGCGCCGGCCGGTATCCGGTGTTCCTCGCCAAGTCGTCGCTGTTCACGATCCCGGTGCTCGGCCCGCTCATCGGCAGGCTCGGGCAGTTGCCCGTGTACCGGGGCCAGACGGACGCGGCGCTCGTACTCAAGCAGGCCGCCGATCTGGCCGCCAGGAACAATGCGTGCGTGATCTTCTACCCAGAGGCCTCGGTTACCAGGGACCCGCAGCAGTGGCCGATGGTGGCCAAGACCGGAATTGCCCGGCTGGCGCTGGAACGCGATATCCCGGTCGTGCCCGTCGCGCACTGGGGCGCGCAGCGGATCCTGCCGTACGGCAAGTTCGTGCCCAAGCTTTTTCCGCGCAAGACCGTGCGGATCGCGGCCGGGCCGCCCGTCGACCTGTCCGAGTTCGCTGGCCAGCCGCTCACCAACGCCGTGCTCAGGGCCGCCACCAGCAAGGTCATGACGAATGTTGCCGCGCTGCTCGGCGACCTGCGCGGCCAGACGCCGCCGGCCGAGTTCTATCACCCGGCAGTGGCCCGCCGGAAGCTCCGGCAGGACCTGCGCACGCTGCAGGCAGCCAGCCAGCCCGAAGGGGCCGGCGCCGGCCTGCAGGCGGCCGGCTCAGGCGGCACGGTTGCCGCCGACACCGGCGAAACGGACACTGGCCGCGCTGAGATTGTCGGCGGCGACGCCGCGGCAGATGGCACGGCTACCGGGACCGCTGCCCCGTGAGCCAGGCCACGGACATCCTCAGCCGCGAATTCCGGCACCCGGCTCGCGGCCGGAGGCGAGCCGGGTGAGGGCAGCGGTACTCGGCGCGGGGGCCTGGGGCACCACGTTCGCCCAGGTGCTCTTCGACGCCGGTACGCCGGTGACGCTGTGGTGCCGCCGGCCCGAACTGGCTGCCTCGATCAGCACCGACCACGAGTCGCCGGCGTACCTGCCGGGGGTGCGCCTGCCCGCGGCGCTGCGAGCGACTGCGGACCTGACGGAGGCGCTGATCGGCACCGACTTGGTCGTGCTGGCGGTGCCCGCGCAGACCCTGCGGCAGAACCTGACTGCGTGGCTCGGCCTGCTGCCGCCCGGCGCGTTGCTAGTCAGCCTGATAAAAGGCATCGAGCTCGGCACCGGGAAGCGAATGAGCCAGGTGATCGCGGACATCACCGGGAGCGGTCCCGACCGGATCGCGGTGATCTCGGGCCCGAACCTGGCACCGGAGATCGCGGCGCGCCAGTACTGCGCGACGGTCGTGGCGTGTGCCGACGAGGCTGTGGCCGCGCAGCTGCAAAAGGCCTGCCACACTGGCTACTTCCGCCCGTACACCAATCCCGATGTGGTCGGCTGCGAACTCGGCGGAGCAGTGAAGAACGTCATTTCGCTGGCAGTCGGCATCGCGATTGGCATGGGCCTCGGCCACAACACCAGGGCCATGCTCATCACCCGCGGGCTGGCCGAGATCGCCAGGCTCGGCGCCGCGCTCGGCGCTGATCAGCACACCTTTGCCGGCCTGGCGGGAATGGGTGACCTGGTTGCCAGCTGCAGTTCGCCGCTGGCCAGGAACCGGGCGTTCGGCGAGAAGCTCGGCCGTGGAATCCCGCTGGCCACCGTGCTTTCCAGCACCACCCAGACGGTGGAAGGCGTCAAGTCGTCAGAGTCGGTCCTGCAACTCGCGCGGCAGTATGGCGTGGAGATGCCGATCACCGAAGTCATCGACAAAGTGATGCATCACGGCCTGGAGATCGGGGAAGCGGTGCTGTTGCTGGCCAGCAGATCAGCCAAGCCGGAGCGGTACGGGATCTAAGCCGGGGCAGCGAGTCGTGCGCTCGGTGGCGGTGCTGGCGGCGGATGGCGGGCAGGAGCCCGGAGTGGAGGACGAGTGAGTGAGCAGCGGAAGACCAGGGTTGCCGTCGTGTTCGGCGGCCGGGGCCCGGAGCACCAGGTGTCCTGCATGGGCGGCGGCAACCTGCTCGGCGCTATCGACCGATCGCGGTATGAGGTCATCCCGGTAGGCATCACCACCGAAGGCAACTGGGTGCAGGTGGCCGATGACCCGCAGC
>DAHVAR010000156.1 GCA_027314515.1 Actinomycetota bacterium | reverse complement strand
CTTCGTGCTCTCCGCGCTGGCTGATGGCCCGCGGCACGGATACGGCATCGTGGGCGAGGTTGCTGAGCTATCGCAGGGCCGGGTGACGCTGAAGATCGGCAGCCTGTACGGGGTGCTGGAGCGGCTCGCCGCCGAGGGGCTTATCGAGGCCGACCGGGAGGAAGCCCACGACGGCAGGCTGCGCCGCTACTACCGGCTGACCAGGGAGGGGCAGCGCGCGCTGGCTGACGAAGCCGAGCTGCGTACCGCCACCGCTCGTGTGGTGCGGGCCAGGCTTGGCCTGGCCGACGGGAAGGCCTCCGGATGAGCGGCGACCTGGAGCGGCGGTACCGGCGGGTGCTGCGGCTGCTGCCGGGCTGGTACCGGCAGCGGTGGGAAGATGACATGGCCGCCGCGTTCCTGGACAGCTGGCTGACCGGCGACCCGGCCGCCGATGAGTACATCAGCAAGGTAGCCGGGCCTAGCCCGGCGGAGGTCGCAAGCGTGGCCGGCCTGGCCATCCGGCTGCATCTGGGCGGCCCGGGCACTTCGCGCCGGCACGCCTTTGGCCAGGCCATCCGGCGCGCGGTGCTCGCCGTGGCGCTGGTGCATGCGGTGCTAGCCGCCGACATTCTGGTTTTCCTGGTGCAGAGCCGCCTTCTGGTCGGCTGGCTGCCGGCGGTGCCCGCGAGCATGGCGGCAGCCTCGCCCGGCGGCGTCTGGGTCACGGTGTTTTACCTCGTGAGCGTTGCCTGGATCGCAATTTTCGTGTCGCTGGCCCTCGGTCACTACCGCACGGCCCGGCTTCTCGCGGCACTGGCCATCGTCCCCGGCCTGGTCGCCTTGCTGCAAGCCCAGCTCACCGGCTTCATGCCGGCGCCATTCGGGCCGTGGATTTTCTGGATCCTGCTCGACTTTGCCCCGGTCCTGGCCATGACCGCGTTCCACTCCGGCGCCTCGCCGGTCACGCCCGGGCCCTGGCTGCTGGCACTACCCGCCGGCTACCTTCTGGTGTACGGGCCACTGCTGGCGCTGGTGGCCACCGGCAACTCCGCATGGCTACCGGACTTCTCCGGGCTGTGCTGCATCCTTGTCAGCCTTGCCTGCCTGGTCCACGCACCCAGGGTCCGGTCCGGTAGGACTCCCGGCTCGGGCGTGTGGTCGCTGAGCCTGGTCCTGCTTGCTGCTGTCGCCGGGGCGTACCGGATGGTCACGCTCACCGACTACCTGAACGACCCGCACCTGATCATAGTGAGCCTGACCGAACTGCTCATCGTGCTGGCCGCCGTCGCGCTCGTCGCCCCCGACGCCGCCCGCGCCCGGACAGCGCCGCCCCCATATCCCCGCGCCATGGCTGCCTAGTGAGGACCCAGGACATGCCGCGCCAGCGTCCGCCCCGCCCGGCGTCCGTGCTGGTCAGCGCGCTGGCCGTCGGCCTCGTGCTCGCCACTGCTGGCTGCGGTCACATTGCTCCGCTAGGGCCGGACCCGGCGCCAGTGAGCCTGCCACCGGCAGCCCCGCTGGGGTCACCGATCGTCATGCAGGTCATGCGCAGCGAGCCCCCCACGGTAACGGGCAAGTGCCCGGCCGGCTCAGTCGCTCTCTTCGGGTCGGACCCTAACGTGCCGCGGACGGCGGCAGCGTCGCCCTTGCCCGCGCAGCCCGTCCACGGGAGCACGACCAACCCCGCCCCCATGGCCACGCCGACCACGCCTCAGGCGCCGCCGCCGGGCGTAGCGTGCTTCCTTCCGGTCGGGACGCCGGTCACGATCACTTCCGCTGCTGTCTCCTCGGTCACCACCCGCCGGAACCAACCGGGGCCTGCCTGGTACATATTCGTGGTCGCCTTTCCCGCCGCCGATGTGCCGGCGTTGACGGAGCTCATCCAGCAGGCATATGACTCTGGCGATGCCGTCGGCATGAGCGTGGCCGGGAAGCTCTGGCAGGCCCCGCAACCACGGCGCAGATTCATCGCACTCCGGGCGGAACAGATCAACCTGTTCAGCAGGAAACAAGCCGTCCAGCTTTACCGCTTGCTGGTCCCGCCTGGCTGATCGCGGCTGCCGATCGTCATGCGAGCGCTGAGACGCCGAGTCGGGCGGAGCGGTCAAGCTACCCGCTCTTTCGGAGAATGCCGGCCCGGTCAAGCGCGGTTGCGAAGCACACCTGCTCCTCTATCTCGCTGCGCGACCCGGCATTTCTGCCGCGCTGCCGGTTCAGCCACACGCGCGTACCCGTCCACATGAGCGCATAGATGATGCCGAGGGACGCCGCAATCGTGAGCAGCCGAAGCAGGTTCATGCCCGGTTCCTGCGCTAACTGGAGTCAGATCTGTCCATCTTCGTCGCAGGCGCCCAAGTCGGGTGAATTGATACAGCGCCCGGCGTAGCCGAATGCGCGCGACGGCTACGCGCTGAGGCGCGATCCGTACCCGTGGTACGCTGTGGTACGGGTAAGGCACGGTGATGTCATGGCACTCGAGCAACCGACTGATGTCAGTGTCCGCCAGTTCGTTGCGGACTCGGGTTCGGTCACGCGTGGCCTCCGGCAGGGCAGGACGTACACGCTGACCTTGAACGGAGAGCCGCTGGCGCGGATGATCCCGATCCGTCGGCGCCGGGCGGTTCCAAAGGAGGAAGTTCTCGCCATCTTTGCTACGGCTCCGGCAGTAGATATCGATGAGCTACGCGCTGATCTAGACGATGCTGTCAGCCAGGACGTGCGCGACCCGTACGAAGGCACCGGCCCGTGACCGTGCACGAGGTTGCGGTCCTGGACACCAGCGTCATTGCTGCAATTGGGCTCTACGATCCGTCGGAGCTCCCTGACACGATGCTGGTCACCGCGGTCACGCTGGGCGAGCTATCGTATGGTCCGCATGCGACCGACGATCCGGCGAAGCGCGCAGGGCGCGTCGCGGTGCTGCAACATGTGGAAGCGACCTTTGAACCGCTTCCTTACGACCAAGCCGCGGCCCGCCTCTACGGACAGATTTGCGCGGCCGTTCGGGCATCAGGGCGTCAGCCGCGTAGGCGGGCTTCGGACCTGATGATTGCGGCAACCGCGGCCAGTAACGCCTTGCCTCTGTACACCGCTAACCCTGACGACTTCCAGGGTGCGGCAGCACTCGTCGAAGTGGTCGCTGTCCACGCGCGCACCAACAACCTCTGAACACCATGGCGAGACAGCCTGGGACAGTAGACACGGCCCGCCAACCGGGCCTAGCAAGACTCCCCGGGGTTGCAGACGGCGCGCTGCAGGCCGTTCGATTTCCTGCTAGATCGAAGGGGCGCGGGGGAACCTTGGGGGCCTTTCCGCTCGGATGGCGAGACCCCGCCAGTGCTCGCGCGCTGAAAGTCGGTTGTCCGGCCTCGTTCCCCGACTGAAGGGTCGGCCCGTGCCAATAGAGATTCGGGATTACCGACCAGCAGACGAGCAGGCCTGGCTCCGGTGCCGGGTGCTGTCCTTCCTGGGCACCGCGTACTTCGACGACGTGACGCCCGCCAAGCAGTCGCCCGCCATCGGAGCTGAACTGGTAGCCGTCCAAGGCGGTGCTGTCGTCGGCATTCTGGACTTCTCGATGGACGGGAACCTGGCGACGATCGACACGATCGGAGTGCACCCGGATCATCAGCATCAGGGAGTCGGGACGAAGCTCTTCGAGTTCGCCCGCATCCGCGCGGCAGCACTCGGCGCAACCACAATTGACGCCTATACCCGCGATGACGAGGCAACTCTGCGCTGGTATCGCGCTCGCGGCTTTGCTGAGAGCAACCACTACCTGCACGTCTACGCCAACTACTACGTGAACGCGGATGAGCCAGGCAAGGCGGTCGAGCCCCGGCTCGGCCTGTTCCCTATCAAGATCTTTCTGCACGCGGATCTCGTGCAAGAGGCAGAGATGCGTCAGGAGTTCCAGCGCGTTCACGTCTGCCGGCGCTTCGCCCAGCCGATCGACGTGCAGTAATGGCTGCTGCTCGGGATGACGGGCTAGCGGCAGGCGTACTGCCGATTCCTTGCCGGGCCGATGAACGGAACCGGTCAGCAACACCCGGGCCAGCGACGTCACCATCCTTCGCTTACGCGTCCGCAAGTAGTCGTCCGCGTAGTACTGCGGCCAGGCGCGCGCTCCGCCGCTGAGGTGGTTTCGCGGATCAGACGACTCAGCCGTTCGGGGGGTTGGTGTCCACGGTCGCAAGCCCGAGTTGGTGCCAGGCCTCCAATAGGTGACGATCACCAGCGACTGCGATCAGGTCCTGGTCGGCAATCTGTTCGGCGCTGGCGCAGTGGACGGCATCATAGCCACGCAGGGCGAAACGGCGGGATAGGTCGGCCGCGCGGCGCACCAGGGGGTTGTCGATCTCGATCACCTCGGTCTGGGACCACAGATCGTCCAGCGCACTGAGGGTCGCGGCGTGCTGCCCGGCAGTGAGGCGATCCATGCGACGCGCTTGTGCCAGCGCTGCGGACGCCTCGACAAACTGCAATCGGCAAGACACCACAGTATCGGCGTCATCCCACACCCGGCGGCATGCCGCACTGCTGGACTCGGCGACCAGTAGGGGTATGACCGCTGAGGTGTCAAGGTAAGCGATCAGCGCTGGCTCACCGCCGTTGGTCGGCGATCAGCTCACTGACCGGACCGTCAGTGGCTACCGGCCGCGGGGCAGGCTTCTTAGGTCGCCGTGGCGGGCGGACCTTGCCCTCGGCCTGCAACTGCTCCAGGCGGGTCAACCGGCCGACGGGCACTATCCGTGCGATCGGCTGACCATGGTCGGTAACCGTGACCGTGTGCCCAGCGCGAACCTCAGCCAGGTGTCGGCTCAGCCCGTTCCGCAGTTCCCGCACACCGACGTTCAAGCCGGTACCTCCGTCGCCACATTACCTGTGGCGATTATAGCCACACTTGGAAGTATGTCGCCGATGGCATCTGCGCTTCAGGACGCTGATGGCCAGGCTGCGCAGTGATGCCGTTACGCGGGGCGCGTTCTTGGTACATCAGACCAGTTACGGCACCGCGACATCGCAGGTCACGCTGCCAGTTCACGACTTTGCCGTGTCCCTGAGGCTGCGACTACCTCAATTCCCAACAGGTGTTACCCAGGTCAACGAGATCGCCGGTAGTCCGAGAGTTACCGTCAGGGCACGTGCCTTAGCGCTCGATCGGGCACGCAACGGGCACACCGAGGATGTCGCTTCCAGGAATCTAAGTATAGGCTTTACTATAGTTGAGGCGTGGCGGAAGCCGAGTGGGAGATCTACCAGACAGGCGAGGTCGCTGCCTGGATGGAGGACTTGCGACGGGATGGTCCCCATGCAGCCGACAAGCCCGGGCAGTGGAAGAAGTGGTATGAGCGCGCGATTCCGCGGGCGGAGGAGGAAGGCCAGTGAGCGGATTCTCTCAGTGGGACCGTGACGCCCATCGCGGCCGTGTGGGCGAGAAGGGAGCAGCCCGGCGCCGTGGCGCGATCATGGCTGAGCAGTGGGGTTATCAGCTGGCGGAGCAGCGTAAGCGGCTTGGCTTCACCCAGGCCGGGCTGGCCGAGATCATGGGCGTCACTCCGGGGCGGGTCTCCCAGATCGAGCATGGCGAAGTCGCGACGGTGGAAGCGCTGGCTAGCTACATCGCCGCGCTTGGCGGGCGGCTGGAGTTGATTGCGGATATCGGCGGCCACCTGCTCAAGATGCCTGCCAATCCCGCTGCGTGATCCCGAACTATCGCAGCGCTGGGAGTAAGTCTGTCCTCTCAGCTAGATCGGCGTGCGGCCAGTAGTGGTCACTGGTGGATGTCACGGCACGTTGCTGTACTTAGGCGCTGTACAGCATCGGCTGTGTTAGACAGTTCCGGTGGCTGACGGAGAGTACGTCTCGGTAGACGGTGTCCGATTGTTCGTGCGCCGGTTCGGCGATCCTGCGCTTCCGATGCTCATCGTCGTGCATGGCGGGCCAACCTGGGATCACACCTACCTGCTCCCGGCTGTTTCCCAGCTTGCCGACCAGGCCCACGTCGTCTTGTTCGACCTGCGCGGCTGCGGCCGCAGCGCCCGCACTCCGCCGACCGGCGATCTTCCCGTCGCCGCGCTGCAGCCCGACTTGCTGGCCGATGACGTCGGTGCGCTCATCCGCCACTACGGCGCCGCCCAGGCGGATGTGCTCGGGTTCTCCTATGGAGGCGGCGTCGCCATGCGCGTGGTTGACCAGCACCCCGAGCTGGTACGCCGCCTGATTCTCGCCTCGACCACGGCCTACCAGGACTACGAGCAGGAACGGACGGCCTCGCTGGACTATCAGCTCAGATCGCCGATGTGTGCCGAGATCGCGTGGGATGACCCAGCGCTCACCTGCCCCACGGCCGAGGATGGAGCCCTGAGCCGGGCTATTGCCTATGCAGGTGCGCCCTGCGACATCTGGCGTCTGGACCGGCTGGAGGAGTGGCACCGTGTGCTGGCTTTTGTCCAGTTCAGCAGCGACTGGAATGCTCCGCATGCCGCTGGTCAGTTGCGGCCGGGCGTGCCCCAGGACGCCGAGCAGCTTCTCAGGCAATGGGGTGGCCCGGTCCTGATCCTGCAAGGCAGCCGCGAGATGGCGTACCCGATCTCTCTTGCGCGGAGACTGCACGCTGCGCTCCCGGCCAGCACCTTCGCCGAGATCCCGGAGGCCGCGCATATGGCTCACTTCGACAATCCCGAAGCCTGGCTCTCGGCAGCCCGCGTCTTCCTCGGTCAGCGGTAGCTGCCGCCTGTGACTGAGGTATCCCGAACCCTCATGACCAGCTTGGAAG
>DAHVAR010000150.1 GCA_027314515.1 Actinomycetota bacterium | reverse complement strand
CCTGCGTTCTGTCGGCACTGGCGGGAACCTGACCACTGACGTTCAGCTCGCGGCCATCGCAGCCGAGAACGCCGCGGCCATCTACTCCAGCGACGCCGACTTCGCCCGCTTCGGCGACGTTCAGCGGGTCAACCCCCTCGCAGGTAAATAAGAGGGCCTCAGCGGCAAGGGCCGGGGCCCGCGCCAGGGCGCCGACGTCCCTTCAGCGACCATGCCGCCAGTATCCGCCGCCACTTGAGCCCAGGCCGCTGCCACCAGCGTGAGCGCACCGCGCCGATCGGCGCGCGGCGCGCTTAGAGCGGCTAGATGAGGATGTATCCGCGGCCGCAAGCCGCTGTCTATCCCTGGCGCCGATACAGGCCGCCGTTACCGGGCGCCATTCACGGATCTGCTGCCGCGAGTAACCCGCATCAGGCTGGTGGGCGTCTAGCTAGCAGAACCCAAGCGGCACGACTGGCGGAGAACGGCCGGGACGATGGGCTGAGCTGAACGCAACAAACCGAAGTGCTGATCGCTGAGGGATGATCGTGACCGCAGTCAGCGCCGGGCTGGCCTGCGAACCGGTTTCGGGCTGGGTTCTGGGCTGCTGATTGCTTCTAGAGGTAACAGTGAACAAGACGATGAGAGCCGTGGCTCCTTGGGCGGTACTGGCCCTGGTCGTGACCGCGTGCGGCGCGCCGGCGCATCACGGTCCAGCCCCATACCACGGTCCGCCAGCTGCCATTTCAGCGGAGGGCAAGCAAGTGCGCTTGGCTCCGGGCGTGACGCTGCCGGCATCTGCGCTGGAGGTTTCGGTGCCGGTGTCGCCAACGTGGCAGATCTCCCCGTCCGGCACGCTGGCAAAGCCAGCCGTGGTGACGATACCGCTCACCCGGCGCGAGCCGAACGACGGCCTGACGGTGATCTTCACTGCCGAGTCGCCGCGCGGCCCGTGGACGCCGCTCAAGACGAAGGTCGTCCACGGCGGGATGTACGCGCAGGCGACCGTCACGCACCTGAGCTGGTTCAGGGTCGTCCGGATCAGCGCGGACGACGTCATGTCCGTGCTCCGTGCCTTCTTCAATGCCCTGACCAGCGACGCCACGAGCAATGCGTTGCCGCCCGACTGCCAGGGCACTGGCCCGCAGGCGCGCACGGACGGCTACAGCATCACCTCGGCATCCGGCAGCACGGTCTTCTGGTGCTTCGGCATGCAGAACGGCAGCCGAGTGCTCAAGGTTGTCAACAACCGCCGCTACCCGCTGTTGCTTATCCACGGCATGCCGGTCATTGGCGGCGACGGCACTGGCGACATGTTCCAGCGTGCCGCCGAACTACTCAGCACCAGTGGAGTTGTGGCCTGGCCGCAGAGCGAGATCGACTTCGGTGCGACAGTCCAGCCTGGCTATTGGGCGGGGGTCAGCGCCAACGTTGCCGACGAAGGCCAGTATCTATATTCGCTCGATGTGGGCGTGCAGGCGCTGTTCGAGATCCTCAGCCGGTTCGGGTTCGGCGACCAGCCGACCAAGGTCATGACCGTTGTAAATGACCTGCTCTCCCTAGACACCTGCCGTGCGTCGCTGGGCAACGTAGGCGCGATGATCAGCAGCTGCTTGCAGTCCGACGTGATCGACAAGGTCGTCGGGTTCGGCTACAGCTGGGTGCTCAGTGGTATCGCAACGCTCACTGCCGTCTGGGAGTACTTCCGCGGCTCGCTCAACGGTCTCGCCGACCAGTTCGACGGCCGGTCGAGATACTGGATCAAGGTCACGCACGTGGTGCAGGCTGCGCCGTACAGCACGTACCTCGGCAGGTACGTTGCGCACGACACGGGACTTTGCATAGGCCAGGCGCTCGACCTTACCGGCTATAACGGTTCTAACCAGCCGCCGTGCAGCGGATCGGGGACGATCGGCTGGCTGCGCGAGTGGGGCTGCGGGTTCATCGCTCTGCCTACCGCTGCGAACCCCAGTCCTCCATGCGGCTACGCCTGGGCCCCGCTCACCTTCACCTACCACGCAGACGGCACCGTCACGATCAGCTATCGCGACCTCGGCAACCAAACCGTATGCACCCCATCCGGGAGCGGCAAGCAGGTCCCCTGTGCCGGGCTACAGCCTGAAGGACTGCTCCCCCTAACCATGCAGCTTCTCCAGGTGAAGCCAGGAATCATCAAGATGGTTTACTCGGTGCAGAACTCCTACTGGGGGTCGTTCAGTCTCGGCCTTTGCGCAACCACACTGAGCGGGTACCTGATCCACGGCATCTCACAAGCTGACGCCCAACGATACTGCCCGAACGCCTAGCGGACCTGAGGGTGCGCCGTGGAGTTGACGACTCGGCGACTTCGGTGGCCGATTGACAGCTAACGGAGCACTAGATCGTCACCGCGCCGCGGCCAGACGCGCGGGCGAGCGGCGGCAAGAGCGGACGTTCCCGCGGAAACGCCGTGCCCATCGCGACGCGCGCAGCGGCAGATGCGCGCATTCGCCGGGCCGTGGAAAATCGATGGCGGCCTCGGCTGCTGTGTTGCGACGATGCACCCGTGGTGCAACCACTCCGGCAATCCGATCGCCTGCGCCTCAACCGTGGCAGCAGAACGCTACCCGATGAAGAATTACCCCCTGCTCGACGTGCGCGTCAGCACTCCGACGCTGGAGTTGCGCGGCGCAACGGACGAGTTGCTGGATCAGCTCGCGGAGGTCGTGCGCGCGGGCATGACCCATGCCGACCCCGCCCCGTACGACGACCCGATGTCGTTTTACGAGACCGATCCTGACCTGCGGGTCGCCAAGTGGCTCCGGGCGATATGGCGGCGGCGCGCCCAGGTCGAGCCTGATGCCTGGCGGCTCCACTTCGTGGTCATGGCCGACGGCCGGCCCGCCGGGGAGCAGACGCTGACGGGAGTGCATTTCTCGACTCTCGGAACGGTCACCACCTTCTCGTGGCTGTCTGCCGATGAGCGGGGCCGCGGGCTCGGCCGCGAGATGCGGGCTGCGATCCTGCACCTGGCGTTCGACGGCCTCGGCGCGAAGGAGGCAACCAGTGACGCCTTCACCGACAACCACGGCTCTAACGCGATCTCGCAAGGCCTCGGATACGAGCCCAACGGGTCCGACTGGGCGACGCGGCAAGGCGAGCCCGCCCTGCTCAACCGGTGGCGACTCACCAGCGATAGCTGGGAACGGCGACGCAGGAACGACATCCAGCTCCACAACATCGAGGCCTGTCACGCCCTCCTGCCGTTGTCCTGACTCGATCAAGCGACGAGGCGGCTCCCCGCGAGCGTCCGCAACTCGGCAGATGCACGAGCGTCGCTGCGGCGCGGCCAGGTACACGCAGAACGCCCGGCTGCGCGCAGGCTAGCTGGCGGGTCCTCGAGATCCGA
>DAHVAR010000149.1 GCA_027314515.1 Actinomycetota bacterium | reverse complement strand
GTCGAGGTCGGCGACGGTGATCCAGCCGTCGTCCCAGCCGGGCTGGCCGGCGTGCTCGGTGATGTCGGTCCAGACGATGCCCTTGGCCGGGTCGTCTGGACGGCCGGGTTCGCCGCGGACGCCGAGCACGGCGCGGACGGTCGAGTCCACCACGCCCTGGTTGCGGCCGACGATGATGACCGTCGGGGTGCCGTGGCCGGGGATGTACGCACCCGAGGTGTCGGCAACCAGCCGAAGGTCCTTCTTCGCGAGGAAGTCCTCGATGAGCTTGGAGCCGAACTCCCGCTTCATGAACGAGTTGCTGGTGATCTGACCGATCCACCCGGGCCGATCGCCGCCCTTGGCGAGCTTGAAGAACAGCTCCATGAACGGCACCGTCATCGCGTAAGTGCCCTTGCAGACGTCGGTGTACTTCTGCCGGTAGACCTGGTTCAGCGCCTTGTCCTTGACCGTGATGTACGGCGGGTTGCCGACCACCACGTCGTAACGGCCCTGTTCGAGCAGCCGTAGCAGCAGCGGCCCGTCCTCGGTCTGGTAGGTGAACGCCATGAACGCGGCACGGCTCTCCATGCCGGGCATCGGGGTCTGCCACTCCGGGCCGTGGATGAGCGAGTCACCCGCCGCGAGGTGGACGTCGAACGCCGGGGCGGTTTCCAGCGATCGCAGGCCGCAGGCCTGCAGCGCGGCCAGGGTGAGCCGGAACCGGGCGATGGCCACGGCGAACGGGTTGAGGTCGACGCCGTTCACCGCGTCGAGCGCCGCCTGGACCAGCGCCTGGGTGTCAAGGCCGGGGGCGTGCCGCTGCCAGCGGTCCAGCAGCCGGGCGAACGCGCCGAGCAGGAAGTGCCCGGAGCCGCAGGCGGGGTCGATGAGCCGGAAACCGTCCAGCGGCCGTTCGGCTAGCGCGGGCTCCAGCGTGCGATCGAGGATGAACTCTTCGACGAATACCGGGGTCTGCAGCAGCGCGTAGGTGTCCTTCGCGTGCTGCGAGAGGTCCTGGTACAGGTCGCCGAGGAACCGGGTGGACAGCGACGGGTCGGCCAGGTCGTGCACGAGCGCGCCGTCTTCGTCGCGCTGACGCCAGAACGCCAGCAGTTTCGTCGCTGCGTCGCCGGAGGGCGTGACGAGCCCGAGAGCGGACCGGCGGTCCACCAGCGCCCTCGTGGCGGGCAGCCGGGACAGGTAGCCGATCGCGTCCTGCAGCCACTCCCGGTCGGTGTCCTCCGGATGGGCGCGGAAGAACGCGAGCTGCGCATCCAGCGCCTCCTGACGGCGCCCGCCAGGACCGGTGATCCAGACCGGCGTGAGCAGGCCGTTGTCCTCGGAGAAGCGGATGAACACGGTGGCCAGCACCCACGCCACCGCGGCCTGGGTGATCCGGTCGTCCCGCCAGGCCAGCCACGACGCCGCGGTCCGGTCATTGCCGACGGCCTGCTGGTGCTCCTGCTTCCAGCTGGCCTCGCGCTCGGGGTCGGCGTGCAGCCGCTCCCGCAGGTCATCCTCCAGCAGCAGCACCTGGTGCTGGAGGCCGGCGGTAAGGGCTGGCGTCGCGGTCACGACGATCCTCCGGTCACGGGAACGCGGGGCTGGGCGCCGATCCACTCCGACCCCAGGCGGAAGAACTGTCCCGGTGCCGCCAGCGGTAGCGGCCGGCCGTCAACGACGGCGCCCTGATTGCCAGGGAGCTGGGGGACCATCACCCAGACGGCTTGCCTGCGCGGAATCGACAGGTCGGCGCGCAGCGCGAGGATGGCGAGGTGCCCGTACCGGGCGAGCGGGGCGACCTCGGTGAGCAGGACCGGCCGGGTGCCGTCCGGCGCGCTTGCGGCAGCCTGGTCGATGGCAGCATCCACGGCTGGCAGGCTCCGGCGCACCAGGGCGGCCAGGCCCTCGGCGTCGCGACTGCCTGCCGGGGCGGCGTCGGCGGCGCGCACCAACTCCCAGGGCAGCCCGACGTCCGCCGCCTGAGCGCGCATCGCCTCGATCAGCAATCCGGTGACGTCCAGCAGCGCGGCGCCGAACATGCTGGTCAGGACTGCGACGGCCCGGTCCAGCTTCCTGGCCTCCACGCCGAGCGCGAGGAACGACCGGGCCGGCACGCTCTCGGCCAGCCGGTGGCTGGCGTGCCCGCCGGTGATCAGCTCAGGCTGCGGCGGCAGGATGATCGTGGCCGGCCGGGGGCTGAGTCCGCCGGTTTCCGGCTCTCGCGCCGCGGTCCGGTAGGCGCGGGTGGTCTCGTCGTAGTGCAGGTCCAGTCCGGCTTCGGTGACGAGCTGGTCCAGGCGCGGCCGGTCTGGCAGCGACGGCAGCGCGGGGAAGCGCGCACGGAGCCGGTCTCGCATCTCCTGGGGCGTGAGTTCCTGCGCGCTGGCGGCCCCGTTGAGCGCGAGCGCCAGCGCTACCGAGATGGCGAGATCGCGGCGATGCAGTTCCAGCGAGCCGGCCAGCACGGCCTGTCTGGCGGTAGCGGCGGCCAGCCGCAGCACGCGCTCCCGGCCAGGCGCCGGCTGGTCTTCCGGCTGTCCGCCGAGAGCGGACCGCCAGGTGTCCTGCAGTCGCGGCACCGCGCGGTCGGCTGGCACCAGCGGCTCGCCAGCTGCGTTCGCCTGGGCGACGATCTGGTCAGCTGTCCGGCCGAGTGCGTCGGCGGGGTCGAGTAGCGCCGGGTCGGTGGCCAGCAGGATGATGCGGCCTGCCCGGCGGCGCGGTGTCAGCGTGCTGCCCTGGTAGCCGGCCCGGCCGAGCGCCTGGTTGCGGTCCAGCGCGATCCGCACCAGCCCGGCCGCGATCCGGCTCACGCCGGCGACCGGAAGGCCGGTGGCAGGAAGGCCGATGGCAGGCGGTGGCATGGCAGCCAGCCCGGCGTCGGCCAGTTCACCGACAGTGGCGACGCCGCCGAGGTCCGCCAGCGCCTGTTCCGCTACCGCGCACAGCGCGTCCAGCAGTTGCCTGCAGGCGTCATCGCCCGCCCAGGCCTCCTGCAAGCCTCCCACGAGCTGCGCCGTCCGTCCCGCACTGACGCCGAGCAGCGCGCTCAGCTCGGACTGGCTGGCGAACGGGTCGAGACCTGGCTCCAGCCCCAATAGCAGCCGGGCGATCTGACGGCGTGCCTGCGCGCGCTGGCCGCCGGCTCGCTCGGTGAGCAACTCGGCGGCCGCGATCGGGTCTGGCAGTGTCTCGCTGCCGGATCCCGGCGGGGCAACCTGCGGTCCTCGGCCGGTGACGGCCTGGCCGAACTTACGGCGCCACTGGCTGGCGCGCGCCTTGACCTCCCGCCGCGTGACGTCGGCGACGCCGGACATCCGGTTCAGCCGGACGGCGTCGACCGCGACGAGGTCCGCGACCGTGCGGACGGCGAATGGCTCGAGCGCGGACAGAGCGCGAGCAGACAGCCCAGCCGCCGATAGCGCGGTGGCCGGCTCGGCGCGGTCCGCCTGCTCGTCAGCGTCCTCGGGCAGAGTCCGCGGCACCGGCGCGAACACGCCCTGCCAGGCGGCCAGCATGTCGGCGGCGGTGTCGTGGCGGCTCGCCGCGCCGCGGGCCAGCGCCCTGCGGAAGAACGCCGTCAGCCGGCCGGCGACCACGGAGTCGAACATGCCCGGCTCGACAGTGGCCTCCTCGTGGACCGACGCCGGATCCGACTCGCCGTCGCCGTACCGGGGGCTGGCGCCAGTAGCCATCTCGAACAGCACGACGGCGGCGGAGTACCGCTCGGCCGCCGAGTCATAGCGCCCGCGGCCGGGATCGTCGAGGAACGGGTCGAGGTACGGCGGCGTTCCGGCCGTTACAGCGGAAGCCCCGGCCCTCGCGAGCGAAAAGTCGAACAGAACCAGATGCTTGACCCGGTCGCTCCGGCCTTCCCGGACACCGAGATTGGCGGGCTTGATGTCGCGGTGGTCGACCCCGGCGCGGTCCAGTGCGACCAGTGCCTCCAGCAGGTCGCTACCCCATCGCTCCAGCAGGTCGAGCGACAGCCGATCCCGGCCGCGCAGCACCTCAACAAGCGTCTCGTCCCCGGCCGGCTCGAGCACGAGCGCGCACCGGTCGCCGACCATGATCGGTCCCTCGACCAGCCGCACCAGGCGGTGATCGGCGAGCCCGCGCAGTACCCCGGCCTCGGCCTCCAGGCGGCCCGCCGCGCTGTCGTCTACTGCCACCTTGAGCACGCGCAGGGCGTCGGGCCCCTTATCGCCCACAATGAGGTCGGTCACCAGCAGACCGACGGCTGTCGAGCCCTGTCCGAGGCGGCGCTCCAGCCGGAACCGGCCGTCCAGCACCGTGCCCTGGACAGCGTCCAGCGGATCATTGCTCTCATCATCGGGAGCAGTGGTCAGGATGCGCTCGGCATCGGCCAGCCTGGCCAGGAACGAGCGCGCGTCCGGCAGCCGCTCGCTGACCGCTGACCTGGTGGCATCCAGCACCAGCGCACGGACGGCGGGCGCGACCTGCGGCAGGTCGGCGGCCAGGTCGAGGCCGTCGTCGCGGTGCAGCCGCTCTCGCAGCGACGCCCGGTCGGTGGCGGCCGGGCGTCCGGCCAGCACATAGTAGGCGAGGGCGCCGAGCGCGAACACATCGAGGCGGATACGGTCGGCGTTCCGGTTCCACACGCCTTCGGGTGCCTGGAACGCCTCGGCCAGGCGCCTGTCGGCGTCGGTGACGGCCTGCGGTGATCGCTCGCCCGACTGGCCGGGCGAGCCGGGCTCAGCGGTCCCGAGCAGGCCGGTGACCCCGCCGGACAGGCTGGTCTGTACCGGGCCGGCTACCATGCCAGCGCTCTGCCAGTCGCCAACTTGTACCAGCAGCGAGCCGTGTGCCTGGCGGCGGATCATGACGGCCTGCGGCGTCAGCCCGCGGTGCACGACCCGGTTGCGGTGGGCGTAGGAGACGACCTCTGCGACCTGTCGCAGCACCGAGTTCTGGTCGGTGACCGGGAGTCCGCCGGCCTGGTCGGCGAGCCACAGGTCGAGGCGCTGGAACCGCTGGTCGTAGGGGTAGACCAGGCCGACGCCGAGGTCGGCGTCGACGAGGTCGCGCGGCCGCAGCAGTCCGTCGTGGGCCAGCCGCGACATGATCCGGTACTCATGCTCGGCGATCCGCCGCGCGGTCGTCCTGGCGGCCGCGGGCGCGCCAGACGGCGTGACCAGGAACCGGATGCGTGCCTTGTCGGTGGTTGCCACCCGGTGGAAGGCCGGCCAGTCCTGCCAGCCGTCGCCCTCGCCGAGCGGCTCCTCGTCGATCACCCAGGTCCCGGCCTCGCGCTGGCGGCGCTGGACGACTCCGATCTGGGCCATCAGGTCCGCGACGATCGCGGACCGGTTGGCCCCGATCGATTGCTGCGGGGTCGCGGGCTCGAGCAGGCGCTCGGAGATGCCGGGCAGACCGGTGCCCTGCTCGTGCTCGTCCAGGCCGAACAAGTCGAGCCGGGATGACCCCTGCAGCTCGCAGCGGAGTCCGGGGTGGTGCAGGAACACGCATTCCTGCACGTAGGGCACCGCCTCGCGCGGGTCCGGGATCCGCGTGCCGTGCTCTTGCGCCCAGTGCACGAGCTGGTCCTGCAGCTTGCTGGCCAGCCGCTGGGCCTTGCGCCGGGCCAGCTTCAGCGGCGAGTCCTCGGCCCGGTGCCCGTCCCGCCGCCAGGTCAGGTCGTCACCGCGGAGCACGCCCGAGTAGTACTTCAGCTCCACCAGGTGCAGCCGCCGCTGGCCGATGACCAGCAGGTCAACTTCGTGCCACTTGCCCTGGCCGTCGCGGAACTCGAAGTTAGACCAGGCGCGGAAGGGATCAAGCTGCGGCAAGAAGTCCCGGATCAGCCCGAGGCCCTCGGCCTCGTGGCTGAACTGAGAGCGGGTCACCTCGCTCCAGCGCTGCCGCCCTCGCGCCACGCTTGCTCCAGCCCTCATCCCCACCTGGCACCGGCGGTTGTCAGGCTTCCATCCAGCCAGGGCCTCCGGCCTGTGAACCATACAGATTACTGACGCGTCAAACGAACTGTCAGTTGTCGTCCTGCAAAGTTCCCCTTGCCAGGTGCGACGCTATCGGTACCAGTAAGCGCCGGAAGACCAGCGATCAGCAATGCCTCAGTGGGCGGAGTGACGAGCCGGGCCGATCTTGTCCCAGGATCACTCGTTCGATGGCCATCGGGTCCGGGGTCCCCGTTGGGCGTTGTTGTGAGGCAGGACGGCGAACGACTTCATGCCCGTTTCGACAACGACGACGTAAAGGTTTTCAGTTCTCGTTCGGCAGCAACCGGTGGTGAGGACGAAGCGCTCCGTGACGGTATTCCGGGGCCTGTCAGGAGGTTGCGGATCTGCTGTGCGCCCACAGCCCGCGCGGGTCGCGTCCGCCCAGCCGAGGGGGAGCTGAGGCCACCCGGTGGAACCTGGACGCGCCGACCGGGATCCTCGGGCTGGGCTGGTCATTGCCGCGCGATCGGATCTCCTGCCAGGCCGGCGGTCGGCGGCCTGTAAGCGAACGCCGGCGGCAGCGTCGCCTGGGCCGTGAAGTGGGGCGGGCAGCACGGCAACTGCTTCGGGCCGTCCATGAGCACGGCCGCACAAGCCCAGTACGCCGTGCAGTGGAACTTGTCCTCGCGTTCCGACCGGGTGGGGATCCACCGTCCGTCCGCGTACAACGAGTTCGCCCGCACCGCCGATGGCGCCCTCGGCCGGAACGCCGAGCAGCGCGTCGGGGCTGGCGGGCTCGCGTCTACCAAGGCCGTCTACCCGACGTCGATCACCGACCTCTGCGGACGTCCAGGAGTACGTGGATCCGCGCAAGGTCCTGGCGCCGGTGCCGGTCCGTCAAGGCCGGTGCCACGACGGTGGCGCTGTCTGCCTGCACCGGGCAGTGGTCGATCGGCGACGGGACGTTCAGTCTCGCCAGAGCACTCCGCGGGCTGTGACCAAAGCGGTCAAAGATCGGCCACAACCGTGGGATGAATCCACTACCGGTTCCCAACTTGTGTGTGTTGCACTGGTGCCCGCTTACCGGTCATCAGCTGTCACATACTCATCAGGGAGACGACTTCATGGCAGGTCCCGCGCACCCTGCTTGCCGCGAGGCCGGACTTATCGACGTGCCAGCCCCAGGCGGAGTCATCCGGGGTCGCGTCGAGGACGGCATCGCGGTGTTCCGCGGGATCCCGTGCGCCGCGGCACGCCCGGAGGCGGTCGGCATGGCGGGCAAGATCAGCGGCACGGTGGCGGAGTCCGCCGCGACCGGCGACCTGACCGCGAGCGCACTCGGCCGCTGGCCGGCGTTCACGCCAGCGAAGCCGGTGACAGTGGTCATCGCTCGCGGCGCGGTGGCGAGGGCAGATCACCTCGCCGAGCGCCTCGATTTCTGGGAAGCCCACCGGGCGGATAGCGCGCCAGCGCTGGAATCGGTTGGCATCTCCGCCGGCGGGAGTGATCGGTGAACCTTGTCGCTCAGCCGCGCTACCGCCGCGAGGACCTGCGGACCGGCATCGTCCACATCGGCGTCGGCAACTTTCACCGTGCGCACCAGGCCATGTACGTCGACCGGCTGCTGAATCAGGGCGGGTCGACGGACTGGGCGATCTGCGGGGTCGGCCTGCTGCCGCGGGACGCTCAGGTGCGGGACGCGCTCCGCGGCCAGGATATGCGCTACACCCTGGTAGAGCGAAGCCCCGATGGCCGGGCGGCGGCCCGTACCATCGCGGCGATCGCCGACTACCTGTACGCCCCGGACGACCCGGAGGCGGTCTTCGAGCGACTCGCGCACCGCGGCACCAAGATCGTGACTCTGACGATCACCGAAGGCGGCTACAACGTCACCGAGGATGGCGCCTTCGACGCGGACGACCCGGCGGTCCGGCGTGACCTCGCGCCGGGCGCCGTGCCCGCGACCGTCTTCGGCGTTGTGGTCGAGGGCCTGCGCCGTCGCAGAGACCGGGGCATCCCGGCGTTCACGATCGTGTCCTGCGACAACCTGCCGGGGAACGGGAGTGTCGCCCGGCGCAGCTTCACCTCCTACGCCGGCCTGATCGACGCTGGGCTCGGCGACTGGATCGGCCGCGAGGCCGCGTTCCCGAACAGCATGGTGGACCGGATCACCCCGGTCACGACCGATGAGACCCGCCGTTACGTTGCTGACACCTTCGGCGTCGCCGACGCCTGGCCGGTCGTCTGCGAGGACTTCACCGAGTGGGTGCTCGAGGACCAGTTCACGCTGGGGCGCCCGGCCCTGCAGGACGCGGGCGTGCGGCTGGTGCCGGACGTAACACCCTATGAGCTCATGAAGCTGAGGCTGCTCAACGCCGGGCATCAGGCCATCGCCTACTTTGGCTACCTCATGGGCTACCGGTACGCCCATGAGGCGATCGCCGACCCGGCCATCGCCGCGCTCGTCACCCGCTACATGAAAGAGGAGGCCGAGCCGACGCTCGCGCCTGTGCCGGGCATCGACCTCGCCGACTACGAGCGCAGCCTGCTGGCGCGGTTCGCCAACTCGCATGTGCCGGACACGCTGCTGCGCCTCGGCACCGACGGCTCGGACCGGATCGCGAAGTTCCTGCTGCCAGTCGTCCGCGACCGTAAGGATCGCGGCCTTACCTCACCTTGGTCGGCCGCGATCGTAGCGAGCTGGGCTGCCTTCGCCCGCGGCGTGGACGAAGACGGCACCCCGATCGACTTCACCGACCGGCGGCGGCGGCTCATCGATGCGGCAGTCATCCGTCAGGCGAGTGAGCCAGCCGGGTTCCTGACAGTCTCCGAGCTATTTGGCGAACTTGGCGACGACGCTGAGTTCGCGCGGCAGTTCGCCGCCGGCTACCGGCAGATCGCCGACCACGGAGCACGGTTCGCGCTCGAAAGGCTGACCCGCCACCCTTGATGGTACCTTTCAATCTAGTACGGTACCATGGTTGCATGGCGTTGAATATCAAAGATCCGGAGACCGAGCGACTGGCGAGGGAAGTCGCGATGCTGACGGGCACGACCAAGACCGGGGCTGTCCGGTACGCCTTGCGGCAGGCGCTGAAGTCGCTGTCCCGACCGGCTGTCCGGCAACGGGAGGAACACCTGACCCGGTTTCTGGAGGAGGAAATCTGGCCGCTGATCCCGCCCGGCCAGCTTGGCAGGCCAGTGTCCAAGGCCGAGCGTGAGCACATCCTCGGCTTCGGCGATGACGGCGCATGATCATCGACTCATCCGCGGTGCTGGCAGTCATCGGCAAGGGGCCTGGTTATGAGCGTATCGTTCATGAGCTCGCTGGTTCCCCGGAGACGTGGATAGGCGCGCCGACGCGATTGGAGGTCGGCATCGTACTGACCACGCGGCTGGGGCCGCTGGGCAAGACGGTGCTAGCCCGTTTCCTGCAGGAGAACGCGATCAAGACGATCGCCTTCGGTGAGGAACACGCCGTCGTGGCGCTCGACGCTTATTCCCGCTTCGGCAAGGGCCGGCATCCGGCAGGCCTGAACTTCGGCGATTGCTGCACGTATGCGGTCGCCTGGAGATCAGGTGAGCCGCTGCTGTGCGTGGGAGACGATTTCCCCGAAACTGACTTGCAACTAGTCAGCCTGGACGGCCCTGGCGCGCTCGCTGATCCGCAGCAGGCAGGGGACCAGTCAGCGAACCACGGCGCCTTGTAATCCGCCAGGGACCACGTCTTTGGTCCGGCCACTATCTGCCAGCGCTGGGGCGCTGGAGCGGTGACCCAGTAATGTCGTGCAGGTGAAGGTCGGTGCCGACGCGGCGCGTTGCTTTCTCGTCGCCCGCCACTTCCTCGGGCCTGCGCGGTCTGTTGCCGACGGGCCCGACGGGGTGCTGGAGGTCCTCCGGAAGCTTGGTTCGGTCCAGTTCGATCCGATCGCGGTCGCTGGCCGGAACCACGACCTGATGCTGCATGCACGCGTCGCCGACTACGAACCTGCCTGGTGCGACGAGCTGTACGAGCGCCGTGAGATCTTCGAGACGACAAACAAGGCGCTGTCGTTCATTCCGGCGAGCGAGTTCCCCTGGTACCGCGTCAGCGGGGGACGTAAGGGACCCGCGTTCCACTCACAGGCACTCGCCGCCAACGCCGATGTGGCCGAGCGCGTGCTCGCCCGCATTCGGGCGGATGGGCCGCTGTCGTCGGCCGACTTCGAGCGGGAGATCGGCGCGACGAAGAACTGGTTCGGCATGCCGGAGAACGCCGTGCGCTCCGTGCTGGAGGCCTGCACCGTCGCGGGTGAGATCGGCCTTGCCCGGCGCGAGGGCAACCTTCGGTATTACGACCTGCTTGAGCGGCTGCTTCCGGCCGATGTGCTCACGAAGGAGGTGCCGGAGCGGGAGCAGCTCCGGCACAAGCTGCTGTCGCGGTACCGCGCTCACGGCCTGCTTGGTGCCGGCGGAGCTGGCGGCACCTTCGCCCGCATCGCCAACCCGGATGTGCGCAGGGCGCTGCACAAGGAATTGGTCGAGCTTGGCGCGCTCGTGCCGGTCGATGTCGAGGGCGTGCGCGGCAAGCGCTTCGTCCTCCGTGAGGAGCTCCCGCTGCTCGAGGCGCCGGCGGAGCCGCCCGCATCGGTCGCGTTCATTGCCCCGTTTGACTCGCTGCTGTGGGACACCGCCCTGCTCGCGAGCCTGTTCGGCTTCGACTTCGTGTGGGAGGGGTTCTTCTCGCCGGCGAAGCGCCGCTGGGGCTATTACGTGCTTCCGATCATCTTCGCAGACCGGCTCGTCGGGCGGATCGAACCGCGCATCGAGCGAGACGAGGGCGTCGTGCATGTCCTTGACGTCTGGTGGGAGGACGGCTTCGCGCCGTCTCGCGCAGATGGATTCGTCGAGGCCATGCGCGACGCGCTTGGCGCCTACCTCCGCTTCGCGGCCGCTGAGCGCCTGGACTGGGCACCCCATCTCGCAACAGCGAGGCGCATGTTCCTCGACCGTCCTTGACCAGCGCGAACCGCGGGAACGCGGTGTGACAAGCCCGCCAGTGCTCCAGGGTCAGCCGTTTCTGGCTCTCCGATCGGCTCCCGGAGAGCCGATCACTCTGACCTCGCTCACCGCGGCGGTTTCACGGTGTCCTACTGCTGTGCTACCGTGACGGGGTGGCAGTTCGCAAGAAGCGCTCCATCTCGATGCCGCCCGAACTGGACGCCGAGATCGCCGCTGCCGCGGCCGAAGCGGGCCTCAGCTACAGCGCATGGCTAGCCGACACTGCGCGGAAGGAGTTCGTCGTCCGGGCGGGCCTGGCCGCGGTCAGCCAGTTCGAGCAGGACCACGGCGCCTTTACCGCGGAAGAGACCGCGGACGCTGATGCCTGGGCGGCCAGGGCGATTGATCGGTCCGGCCGGGCACGCGCCAGCGCCCGGCGGCGGAGCGGCTGATGGGCGTCACCTACGACACCGGGGCGCTCATCGCCGCCGACCGCGGCGAGCGGCGCATGTGGGCGCGGCACCGGGCCCTGCTCGGCCGCCGCGAGGTCCCGACGGTGCCCGCGCCAGTGGTGGCTCAGTCCTGGCGCGGATCAGCCAGGCAGGTCCAGCTTGTCCGGCTGCTGGCCGGGTGTGAGGTCGAGGCGCTCGATGACGAGCAAGCACGCTCAGTCGGCGCCTTAGCTGCGCGGGCCGCCACTTCCGACATCGTCGATGCGTGCGTGGTCGAAGGAGCCATCCGCCGCGGGGACTTGGTCGTGACCTCTGACCCCGATGACCTGCAGTCGATCGCTTCGGCGGCCGGCCGCCGGGTTGAGACCGACCACCCCTGATATCGCGGGGCCGTCCTGCAGCCAGGCAGCCATGAGGAGCCCGGCGATCAGGTATCCGGCTCCCTGGACTGCGATGACCGGGACGATGCCGAAGGGCCGGGTGAGATACCCGCCGGCCAGCGTGCCCGTCAGCACGGCGATACCTTCGGCGGCCGCGAACGCGCCGAACACGCGGCCGCGGTGGGAGTCCTCGGTGTTCTGCTGGAAGAGCGTCAGCAGTCCCGCCATGTTCAGCGCACCGGGCAGGCCGACGATGATGATGCCCGTCATCGCGGGCCAGACCGCCACGTAGCCGAGCGGGTAGAGGAATATGGCCAGGTCGACGAGGCCGAACGCGATCGCGCCGTAACTGAGCAGGTGCCGGGCGGGAACCCGCTGTCCGAGGGAGGCGGCGAACATGCCGCCCGCAATGCCGCCGATCGCCTGGGCCGCCATGAAGAAGCCGTACTCCTGGCTGCTGCCGTGCAGCACGTGCCGGAAGAACGGCGCGAACAGCGTTCCCACGATGCCCTCGCCCACGCTGGTGATCAGGCCAAAGATCATCAGTGCCCGGAGCAGCCGGTGGCGAGCCGCGAGGAGCAGGCCGCCGCGCAGGTCGGCGGTGACGGCGCGGAGCGGCTGCCCGTGCCATGACTGCCGCTCCACCGTGCCGCTGGTGCGCACGAGTGCGAGCAGTGCAGCAGAGGCGGCGAAGCTAGCCGCATCCGCCAGTGTCACGCCGGCGATGCCGCCCGTGGCGGCGATGACGCCGCCGAGCGCTGACCCGGCCAGCCGGGAAACATTGCTGACCTGGCCGCCGAGTGCATTCGCTGCCAGCAGCTGATCATCAGCTACCAGGCGCGGCACCATCGCGAGTTCCGCGGGAGAGAAGAACTGCCCGATCGAGCCCTCCCAGATCAGGACGGCGAACACGATCCAGACCTGACCGCTGCCGCGCACCGCGAGCAGCGGCAGCAGCCCGGCGGCGAGCAGCAGGTCGGCGACGATCATCGTCAGCTTGCGGTTCCACCGGTCGGCGAAGACGCCCGCTACCGGGCCGAGCAGTACCTGCGGGAGAAACGCTGACAGCATCGTGAGCGCCGACGCCGCCGTCGAGCCGGTCATCGCGTAGACGCGGTAGAGCAGGCCGATCAGCAGGATCCAGTCTCCCGACTGCGAGACCAGCCCAGCGCAGAGCACAAGCCGCAGGTCGCGGTGTCCGGCAAGGGCACGCCAGGAGGCCCGCATGTCATTCCTGCCCGGGCGGGTTCTTGGCGGCCGGGATCACGAAGATGGTGAAGTCGACTGCGACCGAGCCGGGCGGCCGGGCGGCCAGGTCATCCAGCGGCCGTTCCTCCGCGTACCGCAGCAGCAGCGCGTCCATGGCGGCGGCGAGTTGAGCGAGTTCCGCCTGGGTCAGGTAGACGGTGGACCTGCCCATGCCCGTGCTTTCCCGCCACGCCTGCGGCCAGTCGCCCCGCCGCTGCTGCCAGCCGAGAAACCGCTCTAGCGCCTGCTCGGCATAGACCTGCTCGACCACATCGACCGCAGCGGTCCCGCCGGGGCTCCGGGTTGCCCCAGCCCAGCTGTATGAGGTCGCGACCAGCCGCCACGGCCGTTCCCGGTTGTCCTTGCCGGAGACCTGCTCGACGAATCCGTACTTGGCAAGTTGCCGCAGGTGGTGCGAGGCAAGGCCGTGGCTGATGCCGAGTTCTTGCGCGGCCTGCGCCGTCGTCGCCCGGCCGAGGCGGCCAATGATTCGCATCAGGTCATGGCGCAGCGGATGCGCGAGCGCCCGGATAGCCACCGGGTCATCGAGGTACCGCCAGCGCTGCCGGGACGGCGGGCCGCCCGCGTTACCTCGGCCATCCGATTCCAAGGACATGCTTGGAATATTGCTCGGCCCGTTCCCGAATGTCAAGCAATCGCTTGGAATCCTTGCCTGTCGGTGGGATGACACGTCCCTGTCCTGCGCTTCGCGCCAGGCCGCTCCTGGCGCGGCCGCATGGAACGCTGACCCATTCGGGATAGTGTCGGTGGCGATATCGGCTGCAACCTCTTTGACCATGGGAGCCCTGATATGCGTTACCCGCACTCGGAGCGCGGTCCAGTCGCCGAGGCACTGCACGGCGTCAAGGTCGCCGATCCTTATCGCTGGCTGGAGGATCCCGACTCCGCGCAGACGAAGAAGTGGGTAGCCGCCCAGAATGCGGTCACCGAAGAGCACCTGGCTGGCCTCGCCGCCCGGCACTGGTTCCGCGAGCAGCTCAGCGCGATCCTCGGCGTACCACACGCCGGTGTGCCGCGCGCGTGCGCCGGACGCCACCTGCTCGACCGCAACGACGGCAGCCAGGACCAGGACGTGGTCACTGTGGCGGATGACCTGACGACCCTGGCAGCCGGCGGGCGCGTGCTGATTGATCCTGCTGAGTTCTCCTCAGACGGGACAGCTTCCCTGCGGGCCGCGGTGCTCAGCCCGGACGGCAAGTGGGTCGCGTACAAGGTCAGCGAGGCTGGCAGCGACTGGACGCGGCTGCAGGTTCGCGGGGTGGACTCCGGTGAGGACACCGGGGACGTTGTGTCCTATGCGAAGTTCGTTGATCCGGTGTGGATGCCGGACTCGTCGGGGTTCTTTTACTGGGCCTATCCCGATCACGGCCGTGCCGCCGGCGACGACCCGACGGCGCTCGGCATCGGCCAGCTGATGCTGCACCGGCTCGGCCGAGACGACGACGAGCTGATCTACCGGCCGGCCGACCCGCGCCTGCGTGCCTCGCCCTGCGTCTTTGCGGAGGACTGGCTGATCCTGACCATCGCCGCCGGGACCGAGCCCAAGTGCCTCGTGCAGGCCCGGAGGCTGCGCGGTGGCGCTGTGGGGCCCGTCCTGCACGTGGTTGCCGAGCCGCAGGCCCGCTTCGAGCCGGCCGGCCTGAAGGACGACGTGCTCTACCTGCACACTGACCGCGAAGCTCCGCGCGGCAGGTTGGTCAGGGTGGACCTGGCCCACCTGGAGTCCGGCGGCACCGGCAGGTGGGCAGAGGTGATCGGAGAACGGGACGACATCCTGGACCAGGTCCACCGGGCGGGCGGCGGTTTCGTCGCGGTCTACTTGCGCGACGCGCAGCACTGTGTCCTGCGGTTCGATGCCGCTGGAACCGAGCTTGGCGAGGTCGACCTGGGCGAGACCGGCTCGGTCAGCGAAGTGCACGTCGAGGAGGACAGCGAGGAGTGCTTCGTCGGCGTGGAATCGTTCGTCCGCCGCACGCGTGCCTACCGGGTCGACCTGTCCACCGGCCGGGCCGATCTGCTGGTCCTTACCGACAGCACGGCTTCGGTGCCGGACGTCGCTGTCGAGCGCCGGTCGGCGACCAGCGCCGACGGGACCACGGTGCCGTACTTCCTGCTGCGGCCCGCTGGCGCCGGCCTGCCGCTGCCCACTCTGCTCTACGGTTACGGCGGGTACAACATTGCCATCACGCCGGCATTCAAGGCGGCATGGCCGGCCTGGCTAGCGGCCGGCGGCGCGCTGGCGGTGGCGAACCTGCGGGGCGGCGGGGAGTACGGCACCCAGTGGCATGAGGCAGGCCAGCGGGAACGCAAGCAGAACGTCTTCGACGATTTCATCGCGGTTGGCGAGCACCTCATCTCAACCGGGGTCACCACGCATGGCCAGCTGGCGCTCCACGGCCGCAGCAACGGCGGCCTGCTCGTCGGAGCAGTGATGACACAGCGGCCGGATCTGGCCGCGGTGGCGCTGCCGATGGTCGGCGTCATGGACAAGCTGCGCTTCCACAAGTTCACCATCGGCGCCGCGTGGATCTCGGAGGTGGGCGATCCGGACGTGGCAGAAGACTTCGCGTTCCTGCGGGCCTATTCGCCGCTGCACGCCCTCCGGCCGGGCACCGCGTATCCCGCGACGCTGATCCTCACCGGTGACCACGACGACCGGGTGGCACCGGCCCACAGCTACAAGTTCGGCGCTGAACTGCAGCACGACCAGGCGGGCGATGCCCCTGTGCTGATCCGGATCGAGGCGGCGACCGGGCACGGGCTCGGCAAACCGAAGCGGATGCTGGCCGCGGAGTACGCCGACATGCTGGCTTTCGCGGCAGCGCACACCGGCCTGACACCAGGCTGACCCTGGACCTGTCCCGTGCCGTCGCGATCACCAGTGACGTGCCTGCCCGACTAGTCCTGGGATCTGATTATCAGATAAAATAAGCACCATGCGAACGATGACCGCCACGGAGGCCTCGCGGAACTTCTCTGAGCTGCTGGATGCCGTAGAGCGCGGCGAGACCGTCACGATCACCCGCGGCCATCACGCGGTGGCCGAGATCACGCCGGCGCGCCGCCGGACTGGGGCAGACCTGCGTGCAGCGCTGGAGCGGATCCCCCCGCCTGATGACCGGTTCGCCGCGGAGATCGCAAGTGCACTGGCCATGGTCTCCAGCGAGGGAGACGATCCGTGGGCCGGCGTCTGATCGTCGATACCAACATCCTGATCGCCTACGAGCGCGGAACAATCGACCGGGCCGCCCTGGATGCGGACGAGCTGGCCATCGCGGCCGTCACGATCGCTGAGTACCGAGTCGGCATCGAGCTAGCTGACACTCCCGGCCGCGCCGCAGACCGCGCGCGGGCGCTCGTCGCGATCACTTCGGCTGTGGAGGTGCTCGACTACACCGACACCACTGCCGCGTGCCACGCACGGCTGATCGCCTACGCTCGGCGGGCCGGGACGCCGCGCGGCACTCATGACCTGATCATCGCTGCGCACGCTGTGCAAACCGATCGGACCATCCTGACCTTCGATGCGAAGGCGCGGTTCGCTGACCTTCCCGGAGTGAGCGCCACCGAGCCGTAAGGCCAGGCGCACTCTACCTGCTCGGCGACGGAAGCAGCCACGCGCTTGAGCTGGTGCCATTCATCCAAGTCCACTCTGCTCGCCAAGTTCCAGCCCCGGACCCTACGGGTAGAAGTCCTTGACTGCTAATTAGCAAAATAGCTAACATCGCCTCATGCCTGACGACGCACGGGTGTTCAAGGCACTAGCCGACCCGACTCGGCGCCAGATCTTGTCTGACCTGCGGGGCGGTGAGCTGTCCGCCGGGGAGATCGGTGCGAGGTTTCCCATCAGCGGGCCGTCGGTCTCACGCCATCTAAGCATCCTCCGCGCGGCGGGGCTGGTGACTGAGCGGCGCGACGCCAACCGGATCCTTTACTCGCTCGTGCCCGACCAGCTCGCGGTCTGCGTGGGCACCTTCCTATCAGCGGTCTGTCCCGAGCAGGTAGTGCTCCGCCTGCGCCGCAGCCGCGTGTCGAACCGCAAGCCGAAGGAGCGCTAAGAGTGATCACCAAGAGGATCGACTGCGTCATCGACCGGCGGCTGCTCGTCAGTTACCGCATCGAGCCCGCAAGGGTTAATGCGCTCCTGCCCCGGCCGTTCCGCCCGCAGCTCGTCAAGGGTCACGCTATCGGAGGCGTGTGTTTCATCCGGATGAGCGCTTTGCGTCCGGCACGTCTTCCGCGAGCGGCCGGGGTGACCACAGAGAACGTCGCCCACCGGTTCGCTGTCGAATGGGATGACGAGCACGGCAGCCACGTCGGGGTCTACATTCCACGCCGCGACACAAATTCCCGGGTCGCCGCGGCGCTAGGCGCCAGCATCTTCCCCGGCGCCTACCATCTTGCGCGCTTCGATGTCACTGAGTCGGCCGACGTGATCCGCATCGGCGTCCGCTCACGCGACCGCGCGGTATCGCTGTCGGTCGCGGCCACGCCGGCCGCATCGTTGACAAGCGCCCTGTTCGCCGGAGCGGAGGAGGCTGCAGGCTTCTTCCGCCAGGGTGCCCTGGGATTCTCCCCGTCCGACGCTGACGGCTGCCTCGACCCTGTGCGCCTGCACGCAGCCAACTGGGAAGCAAGGCCCATGGCCGTCTCCGCCATGAGCTCGAGCTTGTTCGACGATGCCACGATGTTCCCTGCCGGGACCTGTGCTCTCGACTCTGCACTGCTCATGACCAACATCACCGCGCGCTGGACCGCCGAGGCTGATGTCACGCCGTTGATGAGCGTGGCAGCCTGACGCTCATGCGTCGTGCGCCAGCTCAGAGCCGTGCTGATCCGCGGCTCAGCGCCGTGTCTGCCGCTCGGGCGCGCCTGACGGCCGATTCCGTGCTTGACGGGACTGCCGCTCCGCGCTGTCCGGCCGGTGCGTAACTGCCAGTTACGGATACTGTCCATTGCTGGTTCTGGCTGGCAAACTGGCTGGCCGGGCTGCAGGCCAGGGGTCGCTGACGAGGGCGCGTCCGTGGTGTGCGCGGTCGTTCTGGTGGCGTAGGCGACAGCAGAGGTCGATCGCAGCAGCGCCTCGTCGCCCGCAAGCCCCTTCGCGACAGTGGGTAGGGTTTGCGAGCTCTAGGACGGTGCCCACACCTGACAGGCCTGAGACAGCGGCGCCGCTTGCTCGGCTGCCACCGATATGTCCCAGTGAGTCACCGCCAAGCTGGCGTTGCCAACCCCGGTAACGGCGTCCGACCCGTGGACGTAAAAGCAGCGAACTGTCGGACCAGATCCTCTGATGAGGGATATGCAGACGGTGATCGCTGGCAGTAGCACGGCCACGAAGGAGTGGCGGGCAGTTGAGGCGCGCCCGGCCGGTGACAGCGAACGGCCGTTGGCACTCCACTATTTACCAGGTGACATCAACGCGGGCTCTTGCCGCGCATGTGTTGTCAGGTTGCCGCCGGGTCCGGGCACGCGGCGATGAGCCGGCCACGGCGCCAGCCAGTCAGGCGACATGCCTCGCGTTGTGATCGGCCACCTTGAGAAGACTGTGATCGACTGCCCGGATCTGCGCGTTCTGGCAGAGTTCTACTGCCAGGTCCTCCGGTCTTAAGGGCAGCGGCTGACGCGGCGTCCGCTCGTCCCCGCTGTGCACGACGGTCAAGTGAGTTCTCATAGGACCATCAACCACGTCCAAGGCGTTCCCGCGGAAGCGGCTTGTGCAAGATTTCACAAGCCGCTTCCGCGGAAACGCGCTGCGCCAGTCGACGGGAAAGGCCTCAGACCTCGCGGGCGGAACCGGGGCGTGGACGGCGCCCAGGGGTGAATGCCCTGGTGGGCGGGTGAGTCGTGATTGGGTGCCGTTATGCTGCCCCCATGGATGCGTAGCTCGTCCCAGCTTGACAAATCAAGGGTATGCGCCAGATCACCCGCGGCCCGATGCCGGGTCAGCGGAAGCTAGGCTCGGCAGTTCCCTGACCGTCTCAGCCGCGAGATACAGGCGCCTGATCGGGGACGCAGCTGCCCCAGGTCGCGCCGCTTGATGTGCCCGGCCAGTCAGCCGGACGTTGTGGAATGCCATCCGTCGGCTGGTGACGCGCGGAAGAGGAGCAGACCCGAGCCGGCACGATAGATCTCACGAGGTGCCGCGATCGCTGAGGTCGATCCGCGCGGTCGTCACCAGCGCTCAGGCACGCGAGTGACTGACCGCCGTCTCATCTGTTGGCTCCTGGGACCCGGCCCGCGCCGCCGTCTCGTCGCGTTCTTCGGGACGACGTACTACGCGGGCCTGCGTCCAGCCGGGGCTTGAAGTAGGAGGTCTGTCAGCGCGCCGTCTGGTCGCGCTGCGGCAGAAGCGGATCCTGGTCATGCCTTGGTAGTGATGCCAGGTATGTGTGGGACATCTGGATTGCCGTGCCCGCTAAACGGGGCCCGGTCTTGCTTGACGATTCGCATAGGTTGTAGCTATCTTCAAGTTATGCGAAGTGCAGCACCGGCGCTGTTGCCGGTGTTCCGATCGAAGCTGCAGGCTGACATCCTTGCTGCGCTGCTGCTCAACCCTGAGCGAGAGTACAGCCTGGCAGATCTTGCCCGGCGCTTCGATGCGCCGCTCAGCACAGTCCACTATGAGGTGAAGCGCCTGACAGAGGCAGGACTGCTGCGTCGCCGCAACGTCGGGCGATCAGCCATCCTCCAGGCGAACTCAAGCAACCGTCTCGTCGAGCCGCTGGCGGAGCTGTTGTTTCTTTCCTGGGGACCCATGCACGTAGTGGCAGAGGAATTCGCCGGGCTGGACGGTGCCGAGCGTGTCCTGGTCTTTGGCTCGTGGGCAGCCCGTTATCTCCAGTGGCACGGCCCGCCGCCTCATGACCTGGATGTCCTAGTAGTCGGACGGTCTGGGCGAGAGTCCGTCTACGACGCAGCCGACCGTGCTGAGCAGCGACTCGCCATGCCCGTGAACCCTGTGATCCGCACAGCCGACGCATGGCGCAACGCGACGGACCCGCTGGTACAGCAGATTCAGTCTGGCCCTTTCGTAACGGTTCTCGTGCCAGACGATGCAGGCAGCGAAACTCCAGCAGCCGCGCAGGCAAGCGATGGCTAGATGGCTGAGAGGGGAGGCCGAGGTATTGGAGCTTATCCATCAGCGCAAACTCGAGTACGTCGCCGGAGCGGCAGCCGACGGTGCGCCGTTCCTCACCCAGGCCCGATCGACGGCAGCCACAGCTAAAGGCTTAGTTCAGAGCGACGCTTACAGCGCTTACGTCCTTGCCTACGATTCCGCGCGGTTCGCATGTGTTGCGCTGCTCGCACAGCAGGGCATGCGCGCCACGGCGAACGGTGGCCACTACGCCGTAGAACGCGCGGTCAGGGCCCAGTTCGGCTCGGGTTTCCGGCCATTCGCTGACCTGCGGCGGCGGCGGAACGAACTGGAATATCCCCGATTCCCCGCCGACACCGCCACAACCGAAGAAGCCAGGCACGCTGTCGAAGTCGCCGAACGCCTAATCAGCGCATCGGAGGCCCTGCTCAGCCAGCTCGGCTTCTTCGCTCAGCCGGGAAACCAGCAGTCATAGGCGGTGATCCATTGCTGCGACACCCGCGGGAGCGTGGCGGACGTGCGGCACAGCGCCACCACTGGCAGCGAACCGCGGGCTGTTGCCGCTGGGGCGCATTTAGTTGCCGGCGAGGGGGTTGACCCGCTGAACGTCGCCGAAGCGGGCGAAGTCGGCGTCGCTGGAGTAGATGGCCGCGGCGTTCTCGGCTGCGATGGCCGCGAGCTGAACGTCAGTGGTCAGGTTCCCGCCAGTGCCGACAGAACGCAGG
>DAHVAR010000141.1 GCA_027314515.1 Actinomycetota bacterium | reverse complement strand
TTTCTCAGCCCCGGCAGTCACGCAGGCAAGCTGCCGACGGGCTCAGTCGCTGTTAGGTGTCCCGCCCGGTCCCGCGACCGGACCAGGCGGTAGATCCTCCTTGCTGATGCCAGGCACCGGGCCGGAGGAACTCCCGGGCTGACAGCCTCATACGGCTCTAGCGGTTATTAGGCCGCGAGAGCGAGGCTAGTGCGCGTTGAGTTGGCACTTATTCGTTTGCGGACACAGTGTTAACGAGGTTATGTCCGCCGTCCTCGACCCGCTTCCCCTAGATCAACTACCGAAGTCGAAGCCAGTCACCCCCTGTTGAGTTGCGCTGACTCATGTTATGCGATCGTAACGACCGCGTCCAACGACTTATTCCGGTCGTTCTGTCGGATAGCAGGCGGTATGCGAAAAGAATGCCCGACGGGCTGACCGCAGAGCGCAGCACCCATCGGGCATCCACCGGAAGGTGATGAGATGCCCCCGCGGATGCTGGCGGTGGCCGAAATATGCATCCACGGGGGCCTGACCGGCAGGGTCGGGGCCGGTCCCAATGGCCGGGCCTCCCCCGAGATGAGGCCCGGTTCTCCCATCACGACGACTGGGCCGCAACCCCCCAAGCGGCACCCCAGTCACTAGGAAAGACGCCGGAAGGCTATGCAGTGGTTGCTCGGAGTTACCAAAAGAGTATTAATGAACTGGTCAGGATCTCCCAGGGAGGTTCCGCCGCATAGAGCCGACGCGATGCAGGTCCGGACGTTCCGCTGAATGCGCCCGCCTGGCCGCGAGACCGGACGTTCCGGCCGGCCGACTGTTCCGGCACCGGCCCGGACCGGCAGGCGGCGGCCTCGTCAACCGCCAGGCTGGATGTCCTGAAGGAAGCGGCCGGCCAGCGCCGCAGCTGAGCTATCTGCTGACCTGCTCAACTCGACTACGGCGAAGGCCAGCCCCTGCCGGTAGCCAACGAACCAGTTGAGCTGCAGCTGCCCGGAGCCATACGGAGCGGTGCCGGCCTGAGCGTAGACGTCTCTGCCGATATCAGCGACCGCGTTCGAGCCAGTACTGGCAGCATCCTTCATCAGCGACCGCAGTTCGCCGAGTACCTGCGGGCTTGCCGTGATCCGCGCGGTCGAACTTGGATCGGTCAAGCCGGCCACCAGCGACGGCGCGTGCCAGCGGCCGGATTCGACGACCGCGGCCGCCAGCGCCATGCCGAGCGGGCTCACCCGCACGCCGCCGTCACCGATCACGTCTTCGGCCAGCACGCCTGAGTTCACCGGGTGACCGAGCTGCCCGGCAAAGAACCTGCTGCCAGGCAGTTGCCAGCCGCCGATCCCGAATTCCTGGCTCGTCCGGTTCAGCTCGCTGGCAGTAAGCGACTGGGCTAGGCCGCCAGCGAACGCGGTCGAACAGGCATGCGCGAAGTCGCTGCGGAACGAAGGGTTGCTGCCCAGAGAAATTAGAGGATTATTACGGAAAGTCCAGCCATCAACTGAATTGCGCCGAGGGCAGAAGACCGGGTCATTGGGTGACAGCCGCTCTGCCGACAAGATCGCAGCGGTCGAGACGATGGTGAACGCCTGTCCTGGCTGGTACCCGCCCGTCAGCGGGCTGAGGCCCGGCATGCCGCCGGCGGTCTGGCTGCCCACCGCCAGGATCTTGCCGGTTCCGGCCTGGACTGCGACGATCGCCGCAGAGCCCGGCTGGCCGGCTAGCGCCTGGTCGGCGGCGACCTGCACCCCTGCGTCCAGCGTGGTGTGAACGGGCTTGCCGGGTGATCCCGGCCAGGTCTTCAGCGCGGCCACGGGAAGCCCCGATCGCTGGAGAATTACCTGCGTCTCCGGCGTGCCAGTGAGCTGCCGCTGGAATGTCTGCTGGAGTCCGGACAGGCCGACTGTCGTACCGGGCCGGTACTGTTCCCCATTGACGCGCAGTACGCTGGCCGTCTCTGTGCCGACCGTGCCCACCACGTCGGGCGCGATGCTATCGAACAGCCGCTCCCTGCGCCGCCGGATCAGCAGGCCAGGGATCGCATTCAGCCTGGTCTGCATCTTGGCGTACTCAGCCGGGGATAGCGTCAGCAACGGCAGGAACGCGGCCGACAGGCCCTGGTCCATCTGGCCTTCGATCTGGTCCTCGGGAATCTTCGTGACGTCAGCAAGGTCCGCGGCGGTCCGCTGAGCATTCCTCAGGCGATCGGGAATGACGCCGGCCTGGTACACCGTGGACCACACAGCCAGCGGCTGACCCGCGGAGTCGAGCAACTGGGAGCGCGGCGCCCAGTTACTGACCACGGCCAGCTGCTCGCCGTTGGTCATGCCTGGCACGATCACCGCGGGGCTCCATTGGATCCGCCAGCCGTCACTGCCGTTGGTCAGGCCGAAGCTGTTGTCATAAGACCAGGTAAGGCCGCTCCCGCTGAGGTCAATGGAGACGCCGAAGGTCGCCCGCGCCGTCGCGCCGTGCTGGCTGACGCCCTGCATGATCAGCTCAACGTCAGCGGCGTCGAGCCGCTGGTAGGCGGCGGCGAGCTGGGCGGCGACTGCCTTCGGGTCACCATTCGTCAGTTCCGCTGCCTTCAGGTATTGCCGGGACTCCCAGGCGAGCAGGAACTGCGTGACGATCGGCTCGGCGGACGGCACGCCAGGACGGGCTAGCCCGACACCCACCGCGGCAGCCACTACCGCCGCCGCGGTCACGCGGATGAGCGTCGCTTTCCGGCGCCTGATCACCCCGCCCGCGCCGGCCTGGCTGCCCGAGTCTCCGGACACCGGCTTGCTGCCGGACTCCCTCGGCTTGCCAGGCCTGGACCTGCGGCTTTGCGCGGGACGCGGCGCACGATGCGCCCCGCCGCGCGCACTGCGGCTGCGGGGCGGTGCGGCATCCGGTGTCACGCTACTATCTCCGCCGTCGCAGCTCACGCTCGACTTCCCTGGCTGCATCCCGCTTGGCGAGCTCATGTCGCTTGTCATATGTTCGCTTGCCGCGCGCCAGCCCTAGCTCGATCTTGGCTTTCCCGTCTTTGAAGTACAAGGACAGGGGCACGAGTGTCAGCCCTCGTTCCCTGATCGAGCTAGCTAGCCTGTCAATCTCCTTGCGGTGCAAGAGCAGCTTACGGCTGCGCCGCGGCTCGTGGTTCGTCCAGGTCCCCTGGGTGTACGCGGGTATATGCACGCCATGCAGCCAGGCTTCACTGTCCGTTATCAGGCCGTAGCCATCGGTAAGGGTCGCGCGGCCCGCCCGCAACGACTTCACCTCTGTACCGGTCAGAACCAGCCCGGCCTCCACCACATCCTCAATCGTGTACTCATGGCGGGCCCGCCGGTTACTGGCAATGACCTTCTTGCCTTGCTCCGCAGCCACGAGTCTCCTCTACCCATCTCTCAGCTACCCGCTGTCAGACCCGCAGGTAGCGCCTGAGCGTGAGGAACGACGTGCTGCCGCAGATGAGCAGGCCGGTGATCATCGCCACGATGATCACCTCGACCAGGTCGGCGGTACTGAGCTGCACCCCGAGCGGGAAAATGCTCTGCAGGCTACTGAGCAGGAGTGCCTTGGCCCCGATCAGCAGGCCGGTCGCTACCAGCCAGCCGATCAGTCCGGCGATCATGCCCTCGGCCAGGAACGGCAACTGGACATAGAAGTTCGAGGCGCCCACGAGCCGCATGATCGACGTCTCCCGCCGCCGGTTGAATGCCGACAGCCGGATCGTGTTGGCCACCAGCAAGATGGCCGCGACTAGCAGGAAGATCGCTATCACGACAACCGCGTTCCGGGCGCCGTCTAGCAACTTGTAGAGCTGATCCAGGAGCGTGGTGTCGTCAACAACATCCGCCACCCCTGGAGCGCCGTTCATAACCGCGGTGACCGCGGCTGCATCTGCCTCGGTGTTCTTCAGCCTGATCTCGAACGAACTCGGGATCTGGCTGGCCGAGTACTTGACGAGGTACTTGACGAGGGTCTGGTTGTCGGCGAACTCCTGGCGGAACTGGGCCACGGCCTGAGGCTGCGACACGTACTGGATGCTGAGGATGTCGTGCGTTTGCAGCAGCTCGTTCTTGATCGCCGTACGTTCGGCCGCGGTGACCGCGCCGTTCTTGGCGCAGGTACCGCCGAGCGCGGAGCTGGTGCACAGGTAGACCGAGAGCTGAACCCGGCTCTGCCACCACGACCTGGTGTTGTCGACCTGCTTCACGAAAAGCAAGCCGGTGCCCAGCAAGGAGAGGCTGATCGCCACGACCACGATCAGGGCAACCGTCATCGTCAGATTCCGGCGAAGGCCAATCCACACCTCGTGGAAGACAAACTGGGCACGCACGTCGATTAGTCCTCTTGGTAACTGTGGTGGGCGGTCAGTAGGCCTGCCCGTAGACCCCGCGCGACTGGTCGCGCACGACCTTGCCGTACTCGAGCTCAATCACCCGCTTGCGCATGGAGTCGACGATCGCAGCGTCGTGCGTGGCCATCACCACGGTGGTCCCGGTCCGGTTGATCCGGTCCAGCACCTTCATGATTCCGATGGATGTTGCCGGGTCGATGTTCCCGGTTGGCTCGTCGGCCAGCAAGATCATCGGCCGGTTGACGAACGCGCGGGCCATGGCGACGCGCTGCTGCTCACCACCGGACAGTTCGTCCGGCATCCGGTCTCGCTTGCCTTCCAGCCCCACCAGGTCGATGACCTCGGGCACCACCTTCCTGATGAACCGGCGCGGCTTGCCGATGACCTCCAGCGCGAAGGCGATGTTCTGATAGACGTTCTTGTTGGGCAGCAACCTGAAATCCTGGAACACGCAGCCGATGCGTCGCCGCAGGTGCGGCACCTTCCAGTTGGTCAGCCGGGCCAGGTCCTTGCCCGCCACGTGGATCCGGCCCGACGTCGGCCGCTCCTCCTTCAGGACCAGCCGCAGAAACGTCGACTTGCCCGAGCCTGACGGACCGACCAGGAAGACGAACTCGCCCTTCTCAACATCCAGGCTCACGCTCTCCAGAGCCGGCCGGCCTTGATTCGCGTACGTCTTGGTGACGTTGTCGAAGTGGATCACTGGCCCATCGCACGAGTAGACGAGATACTGGTAGTGGCAATCCAGGCAGATAACCCGGCCCGGTTTGGCCTCGGGCCAGTCTAGGGGGGAAACTGGGTTGGAAGGTCCAACATCGTCGAAGTGACCGGGCGACCGGTTTGCCCGGTAGGAGCCGGATGAGCTGCGAGCACCTGATCTGCGCCCAGTGTGCTGGGCCGGTAGCGGAGGGTCGCTGTCCGACCTGCCGTGAAGCCCGCGCGCACGTCCACCACCACAGCCACGGCCTGAGCATGCAGCTGATCGCGGCTGTCTTGCTCGTGCTTGCCCTGCTTACGGTGGCTACCATGCATCTGTCGCACTAGGCACCACGGGGCCCCTGGCCGGGCCACCAGGCAGGCGCGCCGCTGGAGTCTGCGCGCTACAGTCCCTGGGTGCGCAGCCAGCGGATCTCGGCTTCGATGAAGTCGTCGATCTCGCCGTCCATCACGGCGGTCGTGTTACCGGTTTCGTAACCCGTCCGCACGTCCTTGATGTTCTGGTACGGGTGCAGCACGTAGTTCCGGATCTGGGTGCCCCAGCTACGGCCGCCGTCGCCCCGGAGCTCGTTCAGCTTGGCTGCCTGCTCCTCACGTTTGCGCTCCAGCAGCTTGGACTGCAGGACGGCCATCGCGGTGGCCTTGTTCTGGATCTGGCTGCGCTCGTTCTGGCAGGACACCACGATCCCGGTCGGCAGGTGGGTGATGCGGACCGCTGAGTCGGTGGTGTTCACGCCCTGGCCGCCAGGGCCGCTCGACCGGAACACGTCGATTCGCATCTCGTCTTCCGGTATGTCGATGTGATCGACCTGCTGAACCACTGGCAGCACGTCCACCATGGCAAACGAGGTCTGGCGACGGCCCTGGTTGTCGTACTTGGAGATGCGCACCATCCGGTGCGTCCCGTGCTCGCCACGCAGGGTGCCGTAGGCATACGGCGCTTTAATCGCAAACGTGGTCGACTTGATCCCGGCCTCTTCCGCGTACGAGGTGTCGTAAACCTCAGTCGGATAGCCGTGACGTTCGGCCCAGCGCAGGTAGATCCGCCGCAGGCCCTCAGTCCAGTCCGCCGCGTCGGCTCCCCCGGCTCCGGCGTTGATACTGATCAGAGCCTCGCGGGCGTCGTACTCGCCGCTCAGCAGCGTCCTGATCTCGAGCCGGTCCACCTCCCTGCGCAACGCGGCGAGCTCCAACAGCGCCTCCTGCCTGGTCGGCTCGTCGTTCTCGCTATCGGCGAGCTCGAACATCACGGCAGTGTCATCCAGCCTGCGGTGCAGCGCCGCCAGCCGGGCCAGCTCGCCGTCGAGGTAGGAAAGCCTCTTGGTGACTTCCTGGGCCTTCTCCTGGTCCTCCCACAAGCTTGGGTCGGCGGAGCGCTCGCGAAGACTGTCAGCCTCGCTGCGCATGGCATCGGGATCGAGGACGGCCTCTACCCTGGCGAGCGTCGCCATCAGCTCCGAGATCTCGCTCGTGGGGTCGGTTGGCATGCATGCAGCCTACGCGAGCCGCGGAACCAGCTGCCTCCGGCCGTTGACTGACGCGCCAGCCAGCCTCAGCCCGCCAGTCAGCCTCAGCCCGCCAGTCAACCCTGGCCGCAGCTGCTCAGGTCGGCAGCGTGCTCGTCGTGACCAGCGTGCGCACCGCACGGACGGCGACCGACAAGGTGGCGACGGTGAAGGCGTTGCTCTCCCAGATTTCGGTCAGCGTCTGGTTGGCCCGCCGGACCGCGGAGTCGTTGCGCTGCACCCAGGCAGCCAGCCGCTGCTCCGGGCTGCCGGGCCCGGTGACGCTCAGCACATCCCTGGCCAGCGCCGCGTGCGCGGTATACAGGTCGTCCCTCAGCGCTCCGCGGGCCATGGTGTTCCATCGGTCATCGCGCGGCAGGGCGGTGATCATGTCGCGCAGCCTGGCGATCTGCAGCCGGTCGGCCAGGTCGAAGTAGACTTCGGCGGTCTCCTCGATGGACCGGCTGGTGCCCTGGGCGATGTCCACGATGTCGAAAGCCGAGTAAGCGGGCACCATCCCGGCGATCCGGTCGGCCAGGCCGTCTGGCACGCCACGGGCCGCGTAGATCTCCCGCCGCTCGCCGAAGCCCGCCAGATCCCGGCCTGCCAGCAGGCTGGGCAGGCCGCCCGCCACCGCCAGCACTCCGGCGGCGAAGAAGTCGATCGTGGCCTGGACGTCAAACGGCGGCCGGCGGAAGTTCAGCAGCCACCGCGCGGCCCGCTCGGTCAGCTTCCGGCCCTCCAGCGCGGCCATGATCTGCACGCCGGTATCGACCTTCCCGTCGAGCCCCTCCACCTGGGCCCAGAACCCCGGCATGTCGAAGACCGCACGGGCGACCAGCCAGGCCGCGGTGATCTCGGGAACCGAGGCACCGGTCTCCTCATTCAGCCGGAACACGAACGTGATGCCGGAGCGGTCCACCATGTCATTGACGACCGAGGTCGTGATGATCTCGCGGTGCAGCCGGTGCTCGCCCATCCCGCCGACGAAGTCCTGCCGCAGCGGGGTGGGGAAGTAGTCGATGAGCACGTTCTGAAGGCAGGGATCGTCGGGCAGCGAGGACGCGAGGACTTCCTGCGCTGTGCCGATCTTGGTGTGCGCCATCAGCACGCCGAACTCGGGAATCACCAGGCCGGTGCCCGCCGACCTGCGCTCGGCGATCTCCCGGTCGTTCGGCAGCACGTCCAGCCGCCGCCGGATCTTGCCGTCCCGCTCCAGCTTGCGGATGTACCGGGCGTGCACGTGCAGCATCTGCGCCGACTGCGCACAGGCCGCGGCCAGGGTGCGGTTCTGCTGGTAGTTGTGTTCCAGCACCTGCTGAGCGACTTCGCCGGTCATCTGCTGCAACAGCTCGTTCCGGCCCTCGCGGGTCAGGTTGCCGGCCAGCACCTCGCGATCCAGCAAGATCTTGATGTTGACTTCGTGGTCGGAGGTGTCGACGCCGGCCGAGTTGTCGATGAAGTCGGTGCACACCAGGCCGCCAGCCAGCGCGTACTCGATCCGTGCCTCCTGGGTCAGGCCGAGGTTGCCTCCCTCGCCGACCACCTTGGCGCGGAGCACGGCGGCGTCCACCCGGACCGCGTCGTTCGACCGGTCGCCGACGTCAGCATGCGACTGGTTCGACGCCTTGACGTACGTGCCGATCCCGCCATTCCACAGCAGGTCGACCGGCGCGCGCAGAATCGCCGAGATCAGCGCATCCGGCGGCAGCGCAAGTTCATCGCCGCCAATCCCGAGCACGGCGCGGACCTGCGGCGATAGCTGGATCGACTTCGCGGACCGGGGCCACACACCGCCGCCGGCGGAGATCAGCGCCGGGTTGTAGTCAGCCCATGACGACCTCGGCAGGGCGAACAGCCGCCGCCGCTCGGCAAAGCTCACCTCCAGATCCGGGCTGGGGTCCAGGAACACATGCCGGTGGTCGAAAGCCGCGATCAGCTTGATGTGCCGCGACAGCAGCATCCCGTTCCCGAACACGTCGCCGGACATGTCGCCGACGCCCACCACGGTGAAGTCGTCGGTGTCCACGTCGAGGCCACGGGTGCGGAAGTGGAACTTCACCGACTCCCAGGCGCCGCGGGCGGTGATGCCTATCTTCTTGTGGTCGTAGCCCTCAGAGCCGCCGGAGGCGAAGGCGTCGCCGAGCCAGAACCCGCGGCTCATCGCGATCTCGTTCGCAGTATCGGAGAACGTGGCGGTGCCCTTGTCGGCTGCCACCACCAGGTAAGGATCGTCATCGTCGTGGCGCACCACCTGCGCGGGTGGCACGACCTTGCCTGCTTCCAGGTTGTCAGTGACGTCCAGCAGCCCCGCGATGAACATCCGATAGCACGCCAGCACCTCTCGCTGGTAAGCCTCGCGATCGGCGGGATCAGGCAGCTGCTTGCAGACGAACCCGCCCTTGGCCCCTGACGGCACGATAACGGAGTTCTTGACCTCCTGCGCCTTGGCCAGGCCGAGGATCTCGGTACGGAAATCCTCCCGCCGGTCCGACCAGCGCAGCCCGCCGCGCGCGACCCGGGCGAACCGCAGGTGCACCCCCTCGAACCGGGGCGAATAGACGAATATCTCGAATTGCGGACGTGGCGCCGGCAGGTCCGGCACCCGGCTCGCGTCCAGCTTGAAGACCAGGTAGGGGACCTCAGACGAGGCGGTGCTGTAGTAATTCGTGCGCAGCGTTGCGGTGACCAGGCCGAGGTAGGAGCGCAGTATCCGGTCCTCGTCGAGGCTCGCGACGCCGTCCAGGGCGCCAGTGATCTCCTCTGCGATGGCCTCGCTGCGCTCCGCCTCGCCTGGCTCCTTGGCCGGATCGAACCGTGACTCGAACAGCGTGATCAATAGCCGGGCGATGTGCGAGTTGGCGCGCAGCACATCCTCGATGTAGTCCTGGCTGAAGGTGACGTTGGCCTGCCGCAGGTACTTGGCGTACGCGCGGAGCACAGCGACCTGGTGCCAGGTCAGCTGCGCGTCCAGCACCAGCGCGTTGAAGCCGTCGTCCTCGGTCCGGCCGTCCCACAGCGCGGCTAGCGCACCCTCGACCTGCTCCCTGACCCGCTGATAAGAGATCAGGTCACGTTGCGCGGCGACGCTGCTGTCCAGCACTGGCCGGCGGCGCAGGCCGAAGTCGTAGATCCAGAATGGCAGCATCGTCGAGGACTGCGCGGCCGGGAACTCGTACGGGTGCTCGTCGACCACGTCGACGCCCATGTGCTGCAGCCGCGGCAGGACGTCTGTCAGCGTGATCGGGCCGCCGGTCCGGTAGATGGTCAGCCGCCACACCGGCTTGACCGTGTCCGGCACCTCATCGTCGGAATCGATCGGCACGCCGCCGATGTAGTTCTCCGATTCCCACAGCTCGAAGTCGACATCGCCGCCGGTCGCGCGCAGCTCCAGGATCCGCCGGAAGTCGGTGATGGCGGCCGAAGCTGGCACGTCCGTCTTGTAGGTCGCCGGGATCACGTCGCCGAGCTGGGTCAGCAGTTCCCTTCCCCGCCGCGGGCCCAGCGCGGTGGCTGCCTCGTCGGCGAGGTCGTCGTCCCAGGACCGGACGGCGGCGGTGACGGCGCGCTCGAGCGCGACCGGATCGGCGTCGGGCAGCTGACGGCCGCGCTCCGCCCGGACCACCAGGTGCAGCCTGGCCACCGGCGACTCGCCCACCTGGACGCTGTAATCGATCTGCGGGGCGCCGAAGGCGCGCTGCAGGATCTCCTGGGCCCGCAGCCGAACCGAGGTGGTGTACCGGTCTCGCGGCAGGTACACCAGGCAGGAGACGTACCGGCCGAAGATGTCCTTGCGCAGGAACAGCCGGGTCTGCCGGCGCTCACGGAGCACGTGCACGCCGGCCGTGACCGCGGCCAGGTCAGCCACCGGGGCCATGAACAGCTCTTCGCGCGGATAGAAGTCGAGCACCTCGGCGACGTCCTTGCCGTCGTGGCTGTCGGCGGCCATCCCGGACAGCTCCAGCACCTCGGCCAGCTTGCGGCGCAGCACCGGGATGCCCTTGATGCTCTCGGCGAACGCGGCGTGGGTGAGCAGGCCGAGGAACCGGTACTCCCCCACCACCGCGCCGTCGGCCGACAGCTTCTTGACCGCGACGTAGTCCAGGTAGCTCGGCCGGTGGACGGTCGACCGGGAGTTGGCCTTGGTGACGATCAGCCGCTGCGGTCCGAGGGCCCGCGCCTTGAGCTCATCGGGCAGCAGCGCGAACGAGCCAGATCCCACCCGGTCGTGCCGCAGGATACCAAGCCCGGTGCCCGGCACGGCGGACAGCGCCACCCCGTCCGGGCCCGTCGCCAGCTGATACTCGCGGTAGCCCAGGTAGGTGAACCGCCCGTCGGCAAGCCAGTGCAGCAACTCGGCGATCTCGGCGGGCGAATCAGCCCCGCCAGCTGGCGCTGCCTCCCTGGCCAGCACGTCGTCTGCCAGCGAGACGGCCCGCGCGCGCATCCGAGGGTAATCCTCGACCGCGACCCTGACATCACCCAGCACCCTGCGCAGATCCTCGGCCACGGCCTCGGCCTCGCCGCCTGCCAGCGCGGGAATCTCGATGTGCGTCCAGGACTCGGCCAGCTCGTCGTGGCTTGGCTGGCTGGCATTCACCTGGCCGGCGCTAGCGGTCCCGGCGACCTCGTGCAGCGCGCCGGTGACCTCGTGCAGCGCGCCGGTGACATCCCGGCGCACCCGCAGCTGCGGATGGATAACCAGCCGCGCCGACAGGTCACGGTTTGCTAGCTCCATCGTGATGGAGTCCACCAGGAACGGCATGTCGTCAGTGACAATGTCGATGACATAGGAGCTGGGGTCAAGCGAGGCGGTGCCGCCGGGCCGAACCTCTACCAGCGCGCGTCCCTGCGGCCTGCTGACTGCCAGCTGCGCCTGGGTCAGGGCAACGGCCGCGATCCGGTCCGGGCCGGCCGCGCCCAGGTCCTCCACCCCCACATGCCGGTAATAGGCGTGCAGGTAGCCGGCCATATCACCAACTCCGGGCATGGGCTCGGCAGCAGCGGCCGCCTTCGCCAGCAGGGCGTCCTTGCTGTCGGTTGTCCCGACTCCATGGTCCGGCATGAGTCCCACTCCTTAGCCGCGGCTGCGTTGCCGCTACTCTTCTGCCTTCACATCGTCCGGCGTCACGGTGCTCGTTAGCACGGTGCTCGTTAGCACGGTGCTCGCGGTCACAGGGAATCCCGCAGTTCCCAAAGCAGCGGGTAATAGCGCAGCGGCACCCGCCGGTGCAGGTACGGCGCGCCGGTCGAGCCGCCGGTCCCGGACTTCGTACCGATCTGCCGTTCGACCATCTGCACGTGCCTGGCGCGCCACAGGCCGGCCAGCTCGTCGTAGGTCAGCAGATCCTCGGCCAGTTCCCAGATGTCGTCGTAGCGCGACCGGTCCCTGGCCACGCTGACCAGCGCGGCGAGGATCTGCTTGGCATCGCCGACGGCGAGGCCCCTGGACGCCAGCAGGTCGACATAGGCATCCCAGAGCGAGGGCTCAGCCAGCCGCGCGGTCAGCCGCTCGCGCTCGTCCTCCGTCAGTGACCTGAACCGGGCCACGAACCCCGGGTCCTTGGCGCCGGAGAGGAACTCCAGCTCCCGGAACTGCACCGACTGGAACCCGCTGGCCGGGGCCAGCGCCGCCCTGAAGTCCAGGAAGTCCTGCGGAGTCATCGTCTCCAGCACGTCGATCTGGCTGACCAGCAACCGCTGGATCACATGCGCCCGGTGCAGCAGGTGGCGAGCCAGCCAGGTCGGCCTGGCCGGGCCGGCGCTCATCGCCGCCGGCTGCTCAGCCGGCCCGCGGTCCGCGACGGTCGGCCCGCCGCCCGCCAGCATCGCATCGCGGACGGCGGTGAGCTCGTGCAGCAACTGCTTGAACCACAGCTCGTAGGCCTGGTGCACGACGATGAACAGCAGCTCGTCATGGACCGGCGGGCTGACCAAGGCAACCTGCTGAGCCAGCAGCTGCGGCACCCGCAGGTAGCTCCCGTACGTCAGCAGGCCGCCTTCCTCGCCGAAGCTGCGGCCGGCGCCCGCCTGCGGCACTGTGTGCTCGTCTTGGCCATCGGGACCTGCCTGCGTCATGCAGGACTCCCCGGCGGGGCGAAGAAGCTGAGCACTTCCGGGTTGGCCAGCGCATCCGGGTCTGCCGCCTCGGCCACCTTCGTGCCGAGCAGGATCTTCCTGACCGGCACCTCGAGCTTCTTGCCTGATAGCGTCCGCGGTATGCCGGGGACCTCGATGATCTCGTCGGGAACATGGCGCGGTGACAGCTCAGTGCGTAGCAGCGACCTGATCTTGGCTGTCAGCCCCTCGGTCACCGAGTAGCCATCGGCTGGGGCGACGTAGAGGATCAGCCGACCGTCGCGGCCTAGCTGACCGGTGTCGATGACGAGGCTGTCGGCGACCTCGGGCAGTCGCTCGACCACCCGGTAGAACTCACTGGTGCCCATTCGCACCCCACCACGGTTCAGGGTGGCGTCAGAGCGGCCGTAAATCACGCAGCCGCCGTCGGGCCGGATCATGATCCAGTCGCCGTGCCGCCAGACGCCCGGATAGTCATCGAAGTAGCTGGCCCGGTAGCGCTGGCCGGCCGGGTCGTTCCAGAATCCGGTCGGCATCGACGGCATCGGCGCAGTGAGGACGAGCTCCCCGACCTCGCCGATGACCGGCCGCCCGGCCGGGTCGAACGACTCCACCCGCGCGCCGAGGCACGGCCCGGAGATGATGCCAGCGCGCACCGGAAGGATCGGGGCCGGCCCGACGAACCCCGTGCACAGGTCGGTACCGCCCGAGAACGAGCCGAGGATCAGCCCGGACGAGCCCGTTTCCAGCTCGTCGTACACCCAGCGGAAACCTTCCGGTGGCAGCGGCGAGCCGGTCGAGCCGACCCCCTTCAGGGCCGACAGGTCATGTTCGGCGGCCGGGTGCAGGCCCGCTTTCATGCAGGCCAGCAGGTACGGCGCGCCAGTACCGGCGTAGGTCACGCCGGCCTGCGCGGCGAGGCGCCACAGCGCCCCGGTGTCCGGGTGCGCGGCGCTGCCGTCGTACAGGACGATGGTGGCGCCGACCAGCAGGCCGCCGATGAGGTAATTCCACATCATCCAGCCAGTCGTGGTGTACCAGAAGAACACATCCGCGCTGGTCAGGTCCTGATGCAGGGCCAGCGCCTTGAGATGCTCGAGCACGATCCCGCCGTGGCTGTGCACTATCGGCTTGGGCAGGCCAGTGGTGCCCGAGGAGTACAGCACCCACAGCGGGTGCGCGAACGGCACCTCGGCGAACTCCAGCTGCGTCCCGTCCGCATCGGCAGGGCCGAAGGTCTCCCAGTTCAGTACGGGAACGCCCGCCTCCAGGCCAGCCGCGCCGCCATCGGCCAGATAGTCGACGACGATGAGGGCTTCCAGGCCAGGCAATTCGGCCGCGATCGCGGTGAGCTCCGCCCGCCGGTCATAGCGCTTGCCGCCGTAGGCGTAGCCGGTCACGCCGACCAGCACCGTCGGAGCGACCTGGGCGAACCGGTCGACGACGCTGCGGGAGCCGAAATCCGGCGAGCAGGACGTCCAGATCGCGCCCAGGCTGGCCGTGGCGAGCATCGCGGTCAGCGCCTCGGGGGAGTTTGGCAGGTAGGCAGCGACCCGGTCGCCACGTCCGACGCCGAGCCGCTGCAGGCCGGCCCGCACCTGCGCCACCCGGGCGGCAAGCTCACCGTAGCTGAGCTGACCGTCGCGGCCCGCTTCGCTGCGGTAGACAACGGCGGTGCGGCCCGGATCGACGCGAGCACGCTGCAGCGCGTTCCTGGCGTAGTTCAGCGTGCTGCCCGCGAACCACTCCGCGCTGGGCATCTGCCCGGTCAGCACCGGCCCAGCGCCCCGGCTGCCGAGCACCCCGAAGAAGTCCCAGATCGATGACCAGAACGCGGCAGGCTCGCTGACCGACCACTGCCAGAGCTCACGGTAGCTCGGGATGCCGGAACTGGCGTCGTCCGCCACTGCCGGTCCGCCGTTGCGGGCCAGCCAGCGGATGTAACGGACGATCTCAGTTCGCGCTGCCGACTCGGGGGTTGGCGTCCACAGCGTGTCGCCGTAGTCACGCCCGGCGGCCAGCGTCAGGTCGTCGGTCACGCCCTACGCCCCCAACAAGTCTGCGAGTCCGTCCTCGTTGACTGGACTGTTATATACCATAACGTCCTGATCGCGGTGCAGACCTCGCAAACCAAGATCCTTCCAGCCCCACGCTCACCAGCTACAGCATAGGCGGGCAGGAACTATCGCGCGCCGGGCAAGGGTCGCACCAGAGCTAATACCGGGTACGCCGGGTTGGGGTGGGTGAAGTGCCAGTTCCGCCGGTTCCAGACAGCGGGCGATTCGCCAAGCACCTGACCGGGATAGTCACTCAGAGCTGCTGGAGATCCCCGGGGTCGTATCGCAGGAGATGCGACTGGTCAGGCATCGCGAGCTCGCCGATGCAGGACCGACCGCATGCGCCGGGATCGATGTCGCCGCGGTGAGCGGCAGCCGGGCAAGGGTCGTGGTCTACCCGCTGCCCCCGGACAAGGCCGCTCAAGCCGACGAGCAGCCGGGACCTCGGCAGATCAGCCTCGACACCGGCCTGGAGTCGCTGGGGTAGACCAGCGGGCTGATCGACCGTGAACGTGCCGATGCGTGCTAACGGCCGGCTGGCACGCTGGTCAGCCGGTCGATGGCCGAGATCACCTGCGCGGTGTCGGACAGGTCAGACAGTACCAGGTCGGCGCCGGCGCCGCGCAGCTCAGCGAGCGTCTCCCGGCCGGTGCCCACCGCGATACTCGCGGCGTCACCGACTCGCGCCGCCTCTATGTCCCGGACGGTGTCCGCGACATAGACAGCCGTGTCGTCGGCGGCGAGCCAGGCACGCGAATCAGCGGCCCGCGTGCCGTACTTCCGCCGTGCCTGACCGCGCACCAGCAACAGCAACGACCCCCTCGGGTAAGCGTCCGAGCCGTAGCCGCCGATCTCCAGGTCGAAAAGCCGGTCCAGTCCGAACGCGCGGAGCTTGGCCGCCGCATTCGGCTTGATTGTGCCGGTCAGGACCGTCTGCACAACCCCCGGCAGGGCCGCCGCCGCTGTCACGGCGGCACGGGCCCCCGGCATCAGGCGGCCATGCCTCGCCAGCTCGTCCTGCCGCAGCGCGAATGCCGTCTCCAGCTCCCAGAAATACCTGGCCAGCAGCTCGGCGTCGGCGGCCTCGTCCCGGCCGGTCGGCACATCGTTCAGGTACAACGACTCGAAGAAGATCTCGCTATCGCTGCGGCCCGCGAGTTGCGGCAAGGCGGCGAGCTGACGTCCGGTTGCGCGGCGGAACGCTTCGGCATAGGCGTCTCGGGAGACCCGGCCGACGTCGAGCAGGGTCAGATCGATGTTCCAGAGCACCAGGCGGTCGATGGCACACCTCCAGCGCGGGCAGGGCAGTGGCGCACAGGTTCGCAACCGCGGCTGTTATCCCATGCTCGCAGCCAGCCGCAAACCTGGCCAGCGTGCTGGCTGTGAGCGTACCCGTCAGATCGGGACAACTAGCCCAATTAGCGCCAAGATTCGGCTGAGGGCCGCCGGTTCACCACCGAGGCGCGCACGAAGCGAGCCCGAGGCGCGCCCGAGCGGCAAGATCGATGTGAATCTACTGTTGCCATGGCGACAGTAGATTCACATCCATGAAGATCATCTGGCCCGGAGAGGCTGCTGAGACTGCTCGCGCCGAGCCGGCCGGCCAGGCAGAGCCTGGTTAGCCCATATGCGGGTAGCGATAGTCGATCGGCGGCACCAGCGTCTCCTTGATCGTCCGCGCGTTGACCCACCGGATCAGGTTGAAGATCGATCCCGCCTTGTCGTTCGTACCGCTCGCCCTCGCGCCGCCGAACGGCTGCTGGCCGACGACGGCGCCGGTCGGCTTGTCATTGACGTAGAAGTTGCCCGCCGCGAATCGCAGCGCCTCGGTAGCGTGCGCGATCGCTGCCCGGTCGGTGGCGATGATCGAGCCGGTCAGGGCGTACGGAGCGATATCGGCAGCCTGGCTCACGACCGCCTCGTAGGCGCTGTCGTCGAACACATGCACACCGAGGATCGGACCGAAGTACTCGCGGGTGAAGATCTCATCCGTCGGGTCGTCCGACGTCAGTATGGTCGGCTGCACGAAGTACCCCTCGGAGCCGTCGGTGTGCCCGCCGGCCAGCACCGAGACTGCGGCGCGCCCACTCGCCCTGGCCAGCACGTCACGAAGGCGGCCGAACGCACGCTGGTCAATGACCGCGCCCATGAACAGCGAGAGGTCGGCGGACACGTTGCCCATGGTGAGCGACTCGGTGGTGCCGACGAGCTGGTCACGCACCCGGTCCCAGACGCTGCGGGCAACGTAGGCGCGCGAGGCCGCCGAGCACTTCTGGCCCTGATACTCGAACGCGCCCCGGACCAGGGCCGTTACCAGCACGTCCGGATCGGCCGACGGGTGCGCGATGACGAAGTCCTTGCCGCCGGTCTCGCCGACCAGCCGGGGGTAGCCGCGGTAGGACGCGATGTTCTCACCGACCGTCCGCCACAGGTGCTGGAACGTGCCGGTGGAGCCGGTGAAGTGGATCCCGGCAAGGTCTGCGTGCGGCAGCGCGACCTCCGATACAGCCGCGCCGTCGCCGGTCACCATATTGATCACGCCGGGTGGCAGCCCGGCTGCTTCCAGCAGCCGCATCAGGTAGTGCGCGGAAAGCTGCTGAGTGGGCGAGGGCTTCCAGACGACCACGTTGCCCATCAGGGCCGGCGCCGTCGGCAGGTTCGCGGCGATCGAGGTGAAGTTGAACGGGGTAATCGCCAGCACGAACCCCTCAAGCGGCCGGTACTCCAGCCGGTTCCAGGCGCCGGGCGCACTGGCAGGCTGCTCGGCTAGCAGCCGCCGCGCGTAGTGCACGTTGTACCGCCAGAAGTCGATCAGCTCACAGGCCGAGTCGATCTCGGCCTGGAACGCCGACTTCGACTGGCCGAGCACGGTGGCCGCGTTGATGACCTGCCGCCACGGCCCGGAGAGCAGGTCGGCCGCCTTGAGGAAGATCGCTGCGCGGTCGTCGAACGACAGCCTCCGCCAGCCTGGCGCAGCCTGGCGCGCCGCCTCGATGGCCGCCGCTATGTCGGTGCCGGTCGCGTTGCGGAGCTGGCCGAGCACGTGCCGGTGGCTGTGCGGCTGTACGACATCGACGGGCTCGCCCCCGCCGCGCCGCTGCTGGCCGCCGATCGTCATCGTGAGCTCGGCACGCTCGCCGGCTAGTTCCTTGATCTTCTGCTCAAGCGCTGCACGTTCCGGGCTGCCCGGGGCATACCCCTTGATCGGCTCGTTCACCGGAAACGGGACATTAGTGACGGCATCCATCAAGGCGCTCCTTGCTTTCCCGACATCAGCGGCGGCATCACCCATGGTGCCATGACCCCGCGAGTACGCGAGCCAGCCGCCGCAGCCTCAGGTATTCCCGCAGGCCAGAGCGACTAGGACGGCAAACGACGCAGCACGGCCCGCTGCTCACTCGCCATGGCCTGCCAGGCCGCCGAGTTCCTGAGTCGCGTACCACTGGAGTTCGTGACCCTCGGCACCGTCGACCACGAACCTGGCGTCGTCGTCGCCCGCGTCGGCAGCCGCCAGCGCTGTCACCGCGGCAGCGATCTCGTCCGTGGCCGAGGCGTCATCCACGTGGCCGGACACGATGTACCTGAGCCGGACCGGGCCGTCCACCCGCACCAGCGCCGGCTCGTCGAAGTCCGCGTTCATGGCCACGTTCTCACCAGTGACTTCTGCTGCCAGCACTACCCGGCGCCGCGGTGCCGCCGGATCCGCGGCGAGCATCCGCAGCGAGTCACGGGCCGCGTGTGTCATCGCGACGTACTCGAGTTCCTCGATGTCGCCGCTCGAATACCACTCCCGGAGGGCGGGCGTGACAGTGTAGCCGCGGACCGGTGCCGACTCGATCTGGCCGACCCGCAACAACCGGGTCACTGCCGGCAAGGTAGAAGGCAGATATACCCGCAAACTAGGCCCCGCAGCGGACAGGGAAGCGCAACCGGAAGTACCAAGCGCAACCAGATAGCTCAGTGTGCCAGCCCGCTACCGGCCTGGTCAGCTAATTGCCCGGCTCCGCCGTCCGGACGTGCCGCCCGGACGTGCCGCCGAGCTGGGGCGCAATCCCGGCTGGCACACTCCCGGCTGGCACAGTCCCCGCCAGTGCACTGGCGACGGCCGTGACCGCGGACTCCACCGGCTCGTGCTCCCAGACGCGCACCACGCGCCAGCCCGCCGCCGCAAGCGCAGCGTCGGCGGCCGCGTCCCGCTCGACATTTCGGGCGAGCTTGGGTGCCCAGTACCAGGTATTGCTGGCCGGCTGGCTGCCGTGCTCGGGGCAGCAGTGCCAGAAGCATCCGTCGACGAAAACCGCCACCCGGCGGGCGGTGAACGCGATGTCTGGCCGCACCCGTGCGCCGGGCAGATCCAGCCGGTAGTCCTTGCGGTAGCGATAGCCCCGCGCGTGCAGTGCCCGTCGCAGCGCCAGTTCGGGCTTGGTGTCCTTCCGCCGGTTGGCCCGCATGTTGGCCGAACGGCCAGGGCTCATCGGATGCGGGTAGTCAGCCACAGCTCAAACCCTAGCGGCGGGGCAACCAGGATTCAGGCGGGAGCGCGGCGGCATCCGCACGATGGGGCCAGCCCGTCGCTGCGGGCCGGACCAGCCATGCTGACGGCCTGGTCAGTCCAGCCGGACGCCGAGCAGCGCAGCCACCCGCCCGGCGGTGCCGTCGGCAGCGTCGTGCAGCACGGCGGTGAACCCCAGTTGCTCCGCCGCGGCGATGTTGGCCTGGATGTCATCGATGAAGATGCACTCCGTCGGGTCAAGCCCGAGCAGGCCGGCCGCATGCAGGAAGATCCGCGACTCCGGCTTGCGCATGCCGACTTCGGACGAGATCACCACAGCGTCGAACAGCTCACCGAACAGTTCGGTCGGGTAACTGCCGCCCCAGGAGTTCGACAGCAGCCCGGTCGGCACTCCGCCGGCGTGCAGCGTGCGGAACAGTCGCAGCATGGCGTCATCGAGCCGCGATCCGGCGAACATGCGCACAAGCAGGCCGGGGCCGGACACCGGACCGCCGTCCTCCATGACCAGCTCGCCGGCGAGCGCTAGCTCGAACTCGTCGTTACTGCATTCGCCGCGCTCAAGGGCGTGGATCGGGTTGGTGCCGGTTTCGCCCTCGGTGTAGGCCTGCTTCACCCATTTGCGCATCACTGCCACGTAGCTCTCCCGGCTGATGCCCTCGGCTGCTAGCCAGGCATCGACGCTGTGCGCAATGGGGTTGGTCATGACGCCGCCCCAGTCCGTGATCACCCCGCGAAGTTCGGCCACAGCCTGATCGTAAGCCAGCCCGGCCGCTGCACCGGCGCGCCTGCTGGCAGAATCTGGGCATGCAGGCCGTAGCTGTAGTCACCGGAGCAAGCAGCGGGATCGGAGCGGCGACGGCCGTCAGGCTCGCCGGGGCGGGGTACCAGGTGGTGCTCACGGCCCGGCGCGCGGACCGGCTGGCCGAGGTCGCCGGGCAGATCACTGCGGCAGGCGGCGCCGCGCAGGCGCGGCCACTGGACGTCACCGATCGCGCGGCCGTCAGCGCGCTGGCTGCCTCGCTGGGCCGGTGCGACGTGCTGGTCGCCAACGCTGGCGGGGCGATCGGCGCTGACACCGTCGCAGCCAGCTCGCCTGACGACTGGCAGGCCATGTACCAGGTGAACGTGCTCGGCACCCTGCACATGACCCAGGCACTGCTGCCCAAGCTGATCGCCAGCGGGGCCGGCGCGATCGTGCTGATGGGCTCCACTGCGGGACTGATCAGCTACGAAGGCGGCGGCGGGTACGTGGTCGCCAAGCACGGCACGCACGCCATCGCCGAGACTCTGCGGCTGGAGCTGTATGACCAGCCCGTCCGGGTGATCGAGATCGCGCCGGGCATGGTGAGAACTGCCGAGTTCGCGGTCAACCGGTACCGCGGCGACACCGAGAAGGCCGCCGCTGTGTACGCGGGGGTCGCCGAGCCGCTGACCGACGCGGACGTGGCCGACGCGGTCGTCTGGTCAGTGACCAGGCCGCCGCACTTCAACGTCGACTTGATGGTGATCAGGCCGCGAGCGCAGGCCGCGCAGCACAAGGTCCACCGCGAGCAGCCGCCCGCTGACCTTCGCTAGGCCACGGGTGGCCCGGATGCCGGGCGCCGCGCTCACGCCGGTGCCCGCGTTGCGCACTAGGATGCCCGCGTGGCGATGGCGCTTACCCGCACAGAGGCGGCACGGCGCACGGCTTTGCTGCAGGTCGAGTCCTACCAGATCTTCCTTGACCTCTCCACCGGCGCCGACACCGCGCGGTCGCGCACCGAAGTCCGGTTCAGCTGCCGTGAGCCGGGCGCGACGACGTTCGCCGACATTGACGCCTTGGCAGTGCACGAGGCAGTGCTGAACGGAGTCCCCGCCGACCCTGCCGCGATAACCGACGGACGCCTGCCGCTGCCCGGCCTCGCGGCGGCCAACACGCTGACCGTCGATGCGACCGTGGCCATGACCACCAGTGGCAGCGGCCTCACTCGGTACACCGATCCGGCCGACGGCAGCCGCTACGTCCTCGCCAACTGCTTCCCGACCGCGGCTCCGCGCGTGTTCTGTTGTTTTGACCAGCCGGACCTGCGTGCCAGTGTCACGGTGACGGTGACGGTACCGGCCGGCTGGACCTGCGTCGCGACCGGCGAGGTACTCGCTCGGCCGGCCGACGGCGCGGCGGGCATCTGGCGCTTCTCGGCAGTGCCCGCGATGAAGCCGAACGAGTTCACGCTGTGTGCCGGACCGTACGTGACGGCGCCTGCCGACGGCGGACCCGAAAGCGGCGGACCGCAGGGCGGCGGACCAGATCGAGACGGCCCTGCCCGGCTTACCGTGCGCTGCCGCCCTGCCCTGGCCGGCTCCCCCGGCCTGCCGGGAATCTTCGCCACCGTCACCGCAGTGCTGGGCTACTACGAGCAACTCCTCGGCGTGCGCTGCCCGTATGACCGGCTCGACATCGTCTTCGTTCCGCAGCTAGCGCCGCCCGCGATGCAGTTGCCGGCGGTGATGTACGTCAGCGAACCCCTGCTGCAGCGCGCGGCCGATCCCGGCGACGGTCACGTCGCGGCCATCCTCGCGCACGAGGCGGCACATCTGTGGTTCGGCTGCCTGGTCGAGGCCGGCTGGTGGGACGATCTGTGGCTGGCCGAAGCCATGGCCAGCTACCTGAGCTACGCGGCCGCGACCGCAGTCCTTGGTCAGCCTGATGCCTGGGCGGAGTTCGCGATGATGGGACAGGCGAGCGCTTACCAGGCCGACGAGATGCCGAGTACCCAGCCGATCTCGTCGCCGGTCGACACTGCGGCTCATGCACTGACCCGCCCGACGCCGATCACCTATTCGAAGGGCGCCGCGGCCATCAGGCAGCTTGCTGCGCTGGTCGGCGACGAGGCGCTGCGAGCAGAGCAGGACTGCGCGAGTACCTCAGCAGGCATGCCTGGTCGTCCGCATCGCTGGCGGACCTGATCGCCTGCGTGTCTCAGGCGAGCGGCGCCGACCTGACCAAGTGGGCGGGCGAGTGGCTCACCCAGGCCGGCGTCAATACGCTCCGGCCCGAGATCGTCACCGGTCCAGACGGCACCCTGACCTCGCTGGCCATCGCGCAAGCGCCGCCAGCCGCCAATCCGTCCGGGCCACTGCGCAGCCATCGGCTTACGATCGGTCTTTACCAGCCGGACGGCCCCGGCCTGCGGCGCGACTGCCGCGTCGAGGTCACAGTGACCGGCGGCCGGACGCGCTTTCCCGAACTCAGCGGCATCCCGGCGCCAGCGGCGATCGTTCTCAACGACGCGGACCTGACGTTCGCGGAGATTCGATTCGATCCGCAGTCCTGGCGGGCCCTGGTTGCCGCCGCGATGGACCTGGCCGATCCGCTGGCG
>DAHVAR010000138.1 GCA_027314515.1 Actinomycetota bacterium | reverse complement strand
ACCTAGCTACCGGCCCAGAAAACGGCCCGGCGAGCGTGTCACCACCACACAGAAGGAGGTCGCGCGGTAGAACAGGACAAGGCCAGGGGCCTGGTCAATTACGTGAGCAACACCCCTGCTCAATAACGTGATCGCCGACAGAATTCAGCCGCTGAATGAGCTCTTCGAGATTCCCGGACGTCCCGGACATGGCACTGGCGACAACCACGGCTTGCCGGCCGTCTCCCACTCGCCTCTTCACGTAGTCGGCTGTGCCGACGAAGTCCTCCACCCCCAGTAGGCATGCGCCGCCGAACTTGAAGACCAAGGGTCGGGCCATCCGGCTAATCCCACCAGCCACGCGATACGGCGGTCTCAAGGATCTGGGCCGCGTTGAGGGCCGCGCCTACCCAGAGGTTGTCGGCAACGATCCACAGCCACAGCGCCCGCCGCTCGTCCGCATCGGCGCGAATCCGGCCCACATGCACGTCCCGGCGTGATCCGCCGCCGAATTCAACCGACCGCGGAGTCGGGTAAGGCACATCGTCGCAGGACCGGTACAGCCGGAGTCCGCTGACCGCGGCGAGCGCGTCCTCGGCCTCCCGGACGGCGAGCGGCCGCTCGAGTTCGACGAGAACAGCCTCGGAATGGCAGTGGAACACCCCGACCCGCACGGCTGTCGCCGTGACCGGAAGGTCGGGCAAGCCCAGAATGCACCGAGTCTCCTGCCGGAGCTTGCGCTCCTCATGACTCGCACCGGACTCGTCCAGCTCCCCGATCTGCGGGATCAGGTCGAACGCTAGCGGTCGGCCGAACCTTCCCGCGGGGAGCCGCGCGCTGGGCTTGTCAAGCACCGTGCGGGAGTCGCTGGCCAGCTGGCTCAGCCCTACCAGGCCGCCCCCGGAGGCCGCCTGGTAGGTCGACACGACGACCCGGCGCAGTCCCGCCACCTCGTGCAGCGGGGCAAGGGCCCGTACCAGCTGGATGGTGGAGCAGTTCGGGTTGGCGATGATGCCGTTCTCCGGCCGGCGGTCCAGAACCTGCGGATTGACCTGCGGAACGGGCAGCGGCACGTCGTCGCGCATCCGGAACGCGGAACTGTTGTCGATCACCAGGCAGCCCGTGCTGGCCGCCTTCTCGCCGGCCCGGCGGCTCACCGCCGCGCCGGCGGTGAAGAACGCGACGTCGACACCGGTGAAGCCGACATCGTCGAGCGCGATGACGCGGCCGAGAGGGATGCCTCCTGCCGGGGGGAGCTCGCGGCCGGCCGAGCGCCCTGACGCGATCGGAACGATCTGCTCGATCGTGAGCTGGGACGCTGCCAGCAGGCCGAGAAGCCTGTCCCTACGGCACCTGTGGCACCGACCACGGCGATACGCATACGAACTATGTAACCACTTAACCCCCCCTACGTAAGGCCGACGATAGCCAATCCCCGTGCCGGGAGCCGTTCCCCGATTCACATCGGTGCGGTGCCAATGTGCGACAGCCGATGCCGACGAACCTTCATGCGGTTCCCGCAGCTCTTCATGTCGCACCAGCGGCGCTGCCCTGGCCGGGACAGGTCGGCAAACAGTAGCGAGCAGTCCGCGCGGGCGCACTCGCGGACCCTGTCGAGCCACGGTCCTGACAGCAGATCGACGGCGTCGCGCGCGACGGTGGCGAGGCCGGCCTCGACAGGGCACGCGGCCCGGAGCGTCATCGAGCGCGCGTCGGCGCCCAGCTGTGAGCCGAACCCGTGCCGGGACGCCCAGGTGTTCACGATGTCGATGTCAGCACGGTTCGGCCGCTCCCGCGTGGCCGGATGCACCAGCCGGTAGATGACCTCCCGCAGTTCGACCGCCTGGCGGAGGTCGTCGCTCGCCGCGGGGGCGTCGCTGTCGAGCGGCATGGCCAGGCGAAGCCACCGGCCAAGATCGGCAGGATCGCCCAGCCGCTCAGTGCCCCCCCGGTACCTCCCCGCCAGCGTGGCGACAAAGTCCAGGCACAGCCGACCGCCCCGAAACCGGAACTCGCCCCGGCTCATCGCTCCCACGCTCATCGCTCCCTCCTTGCGGACAAGCCGCCCGGAATCCTGCCGAGCGCAACCGCAACAACAGGTTAGCCTCAGCTCCCTTGATCTCTGCCTGTCGCGTACTCCGCCTCGACACGCGCGGGCCGCAGATCAGGGCGACAGCGGTGTCCCAGGACGACCTGGCTCTTCCATCGAACCCCTTAAAGGGGTTACATTTGCACGGTGTTCCATGGACGGGAAGCGGTGGGCTCTGGACGGGAAGTCGGCGTCAGGGGTCGTAGATGAAGCGTGCTGACCGCGTGACGTTGCTGCTAGTGCTCAGCGCTGTGCTTGCCATCTCCACCGCCTATGGGATGCTGCTGCTGCTACCGCTGTTCATCAAGCAGCAGTTGCACGGAAACGAGGCCGACTACGGCCTGCTCACGGCGTCCGCCGCAATCACCACGGTGGTGGCGATCGGGCTGCTCATCCGGTTTCCCAGGCGCCTGCCACCCAATCGTGCGCTCGCCATCGCCTCGCTTGTGTACGCCGGCGCGGCTGTGGCGGTGTCCATGGTCCATTCGATCGCCCCCCTGATCGGCATCGGGATCGTCCTCGGCACGGCCTGGGCATTGGCGTACACGGCCGCTCCCATGATCGTCAGCGAGTTGTGCGACGACCGCACCAGGGCCAGATACATCGGATACGCGACCGGCATGATCCAGGTCGGTTTCGGGCTCGGGCCGGTCATCGGCAACGCGTTGCGTAGCCTGCCGGCATCCTTCGCCGACATCTTCCAGGTGGCGGCTGCACTGGCCGTCCTCGCCGCGATCCTCGCCGCGCCGCTAGATCGCCGCTCCCCAGCCCTGCGCGCCCGGCCCGGCGACGCGTCCGGCGTCCGGGTCGGGGACTCACTGCGGGCGACCCTCTTCTCGCCGGCGTTCCTCTCGATCTGCATGGTCGTGATGTGCGCGTGCCTGTTCACCACGATGAACAGCTTCCAGACCACGTTCGCGGCGGTGCGCCACCTCAACTATGACGTGTTCTATGTCAGCTACACACTGTCGGTTATCTTCGTCCGCTTCGTCCTGGTCCGGGCCTTGCGGGATTCCGCCGCCCCAGGCGTCCTCCTCGTCAGCGCGCTCGGGATAGTGGTCTCGCTGCTGCTTTTCCTCGCCGTCGGCCACTCCGCCTTCCGCTACGGCCTGTCCTCCGTGCTGCTCGGCATGACCTACGGCCTGACGCTGCCCGCAGTCCAGGCTCGAACGGTCAACCTCAGCGCAGCGGCCTACCGGCCGAGCATGCTACCCCTCGCCGGCCTGGTTTTCGAGACGGCGGTGCTGGTGTTCCCCCTCGTGGCGGGAGCCATTGTCTCGGCATCCAGCTACACCATCTTGTTCATCGTCCTGCTCGGCCTAGCCGTGGGAATCGCGCTCGCGGCTATGCGCGAACGATTCCGCTCGCCGCGAGTAGCTCCCGCCGGGCAGGTCAGGTCGCCCGTACCGCGAGGCTGATCCGAGAAGCGCGCCCGCCGCTAAATTAGCCGATTCGCGGAGAGCTACGTTGCCAGTGGGATGAGTGGCTCAGTCCAGCACTCCGGTCCGCGGATTACTGGAAGCCGGACCATGGCCTGCGTTGTGCTTATATACTCCTTCATCTCGTTACGGGTTGACGTGATTAGATGCGCTAACACGTCGCCCGCTTCCGTGGGATATGCCCCCAGCAGGAGAATATCGCGGCATTTGACGAGCGGAGCAAGCAAAATGCCTCCTGAGTGAACCGAGCTCTGCGCGAGCAAGTAATCTTGCGCGATTCGCTGGTATGGGGCACGGGACAGCTCAACCTCAAGCACTCGTTTCTCCGCGATCGCGTGATGGGAAAAACTCTGGTCGAATGGAATTGAGTTGGCCAGCAGATCGGTGGCTACCACGGCCGGCGCCGGCCCGCGGCTCGGATCGGTTCGGGCCGCCGCCAGGACGTTTCGCACCACTCCGTCGTCGATAGCGTAGGACACCCGGTTGTTCGTAACCATGGCGAGGAATGTTCGGTTCTCCACGGTGCTTGCCTGGCCGGCGGCGAACTGTTTGCGGAAGAGGTGCAACGCTTCCCTTTCGAACGTGCTTGCCATTATTTCGAAATGACTGCAAAAGTCTATGGTCAAGCCACTGGTAGGCTGTCGTCACTAAGCGCGCCATCGTGCTGTGGCAGGTGTCGACGAAGGGCTCGCCGAGCAATTTCGGGAGCGTGAACCGCGCCTGGGTGAACTGTCCGATATGGTCGCCTAATTCCGTATCGACGTTCATGTAGTGCGATGTGGGCAAGCCAAGATCGAGCCGAGCGATCGTGGCTGCACCGAAGCGGCGCGGGCGATCGATCCCGCAGGGATCGACGGGTACGTCGCAGTGGGCGGCGGCAGTTCGATCGACACTGCGAAAGTGGTCAACCTTCTGCACAGCTATCCAGAGGGGGACCTGTCTCGCTATCTCAACCGGCCGATGGGTGATGGATCGCCGGTTCCGGGGCCGCTGCGGCCGCTTGTCGCAGTGCCGACGACCAGCGGAACCGGCAGCGAGTGCACCGCGATGGTCGCGCTGGAGGTAACCGCCCAGCGGGTCAAGACCGGGATCGCCGACCGTCGGCTGCACCCCTCGGCAGCGATCGTCGACCCGCTGAACACCGTCACGGCGCCGCCCGCGGTCACCGCGGCCAGCGGCTACGACGTGCTCTGCCACGCCTGCGAGTCCTATACCGCCCGGCCCTTTGACCGGCGGCCGCCGTATGCCGCACCCGAGCAGCGTCCGATCTACGTGGGCGCCAATCCGATCAGCGACCTGTGGGCCGAGCGCGCGCTGGAGCTGGTCGGCCGGTACTTCCGTCGTGCGGTGCTTAACCCGGACGACATCGAGGCCCGTACCGGCATGAGCCAGGCGGCGCTGTTCGCGGGGATGGGGTTCGGCAACGCCGGGACCCACATCCCACACGCGTGCGCCTACCCGGTCGGCGGAATGGTCCGCGACTATGTCCCCGACGGCTACCCCGTGGATCACGCGCTGGTCCCGCACGGCCAGGCAGTGATCGTCACGGCCCCCGCCGCGTTCGCCTTCACCTATCCGGCGGCACCCGAGCGGCACGAGCGCGCCGCGCAGTTGCTCGGCGGACCGACCGTCGGCGGCGCCGATGCCCTGCCGGAGGCGATCCGCGGCATCGTGCGCGACACCGGCGGCCCTTCCGGGCTCGCTGCCTTCGGTTACACCACCGCTGACCTGCCCGGGCTGGTCGAGGGAGGGATCAAGCAGCAGCGGCTGCTGGCGTGCTGCCCGCGGCCTGCCGACGCGCGGGATCTGCGGCGCGTCCTCCAGGCATCGATGGTGGGATAAGCCCATGCTGACACGCGGCATGCCGCGCACCGGCGGTCTCATCCACGGCGAACGGGTCGACACGCCCAGCTATTTCACCGTAGTGGACCCTTCCACCGGGCGGCCCATCGCCGCCGTCGCGCGGTGCGGCGCCACCGAGGTCGACGCGGCCGTCGACGCCGCACGCTCCGCTTTCGACGGCACGTGGCGGCACCTTCCCGCAGCTCAGCGCGCAAGGATGTGCCGGGCCGTAGCCACCGGGATCAGGACCGCCCGCCAAGAACTCGCCGACCTGGAGACGCTCGACACGGGTAAGCCAATCGGGCAGGCTCTGGTCGACGTCGATGTAGCGGCCCGGTACTTCGAGTTCTACGGCACCACCATCGAGGCGCTCTTCGGCGACACGCTGCCGGCCGAACCAGGCGCCCTTGCTTATACCCTCATCGAGCCGTACGGCGTTAGCGCGCATATCATCCCGTGGAACTATCCACTGCAGGTCGCGGCGCGTACACTCGCCCCGGCGCTCGCGGCAGGAAACACCTGCGTGCTCAAGCCGGCGGAGGATGCCCCGCTCAGCTCAGTCCGGTTCGCGCAGCTCGCGCTGGAGGCCGGTCTGCCCCCCGGTGTGCTGAACGTCGTGCCCGGCTACGGCGCGGAGGCTGGTGCCCCCCTGGCCGCGCACCCGGGAATCGACCACCTTTCCTTCACCGGCTCCCGTGCCGTGGGACGGACGGTGATGCAGGCGGCCGCCGCGAACATCGTCCCGGTCACCCTGGAACTGGGCGGCAAGTCACCTCATCTGGTCTTCCCCGATGCCGATCTCGACACGGCCGCCGATCTTATCTACCGGTCGATCACCGAGCATGCCGGGCAGAACTGCTCCGCAGGCTCCCGGCTGATCGTGCACGATCGCGTGCACGACGAACTCATCGCCCGCCTTGCGCGGCGATTCGCGGCGGTGCGGGTCGGCCCCGGAATCTCCGACCCCGATGTGGGGCCACTGATCTCGGCACGCCAGCGCGACCGCGTCCTCGGCTACATCGATCGCGGGCGCGCGGAGGGACGTGTCGTGGCCGGCGGTTGTGTTCCTTCAGATCCCGCGCTGGCGGGTGGCTTCTACGTGCTCCCGACGATCTTCGATGGGGTTGATCCGAACGCATGCATCGCCCAGGAGGAGATCTTCGGCCCGGTGCTGTGCGTCCACCGGTTCGCGGAGACGGCGCAGGCCCTGGCTATCGCCAACAACACGACCTACGGGCTCAGCGCGGGGGTGTGGACCCGGGACATAGGGCTCGCGCACGCGCTGTGCCGCAGGTTGCAGGTCGGCCAGGTGTTCGTCAACAACTACAGTGCGGCGGGGGGAGTGGAGTTGCCCTTCGGCGGGTACCGTCAGTCCGGAGTCGGGCGAGAGAAGGGGTTCGAGGCGCTTCGTGAGTACTCCCGCAGCAAAGCTGTCGCCATCCGCGTGGCCGACGAGCTGTGATGTGTCCGACGCCTGCGACAGGCTTGAGATCTCCGCTGTGCGCACCGGCGCCCTGCGCCCTATGTGGCCGGGCTGTCCGCCAGCGACAGGCCGGGTAACGACATGGCGGATGGTCGACGCCCGAACCGATGCCGCTCCCCTTCCGGACCAGCTAGCCGCGCTGGCCACCGCAGATGCCGACGTGCTGTTGGTCGATGTGGCCGGACCTGCGGATATGCAGTGCTGGGGCGCCGTCCTGGCCATAGCGGCCCGGCACTGGGGAATCGGCGCGGTCCTGGTCAACGGCGCGGTACGGGACGTTCAGGAGCTTGCGGCACTCAGCTACCCGACGTACGCGCGGGGCGTGCATCCCGCCCGCGCCAAGGGCCGCCTGCGGGTCGCTGCTACCGGCGTGGACGTGCATCTTGGGGGTGCGGCGGTGCATGAGGGCGCCACGGTGGTCATTGACGCAAGCGGCGCGGTGTTCTTTCCAGCCGCCCACGTCGAGCGAGTCCTCGCCGTCGCCCGCGCCCACGCGGATGACGAACGACGGATGCTGGACCGAGTTCTGGCCGGGGAAGACCCGCATGCCGTATTCCTCGGCGAATCCCGCAACCGGGGGGTGCGATGACCGATACGGCTTCGCGAGACTGAGCGTGTGCCGCTGGCTGCCACCTTAGCCGGACCGGACTGGTCGGCCCTGGTCGGCTTGTGGTCGGCGAGCCAGGGGGTGCTACGCGCTTACCTGGCCTCTTGGGCACGATTGGCCTCGCCGGCGGACAGCGTCCATGCTTGTCCGTGAGCCAGGCCAATTTGACCTGCGCCGACACGGACGCATGACGGACAGGGTCGGCCACGCGCGTTGTTTCAAATGGAGTCTGCGCGGGTCAGAGGCCATATGGCCGTTCAGGGAGAAACGAGCTGTAAAACCGTCGGCTCAGCCTACGTTGGTTCGAACCCATCACCTGCCACCACTGTGAGCCACCCCGGAAAGTCCGTAGACTTGCCTTTGATGGAACTATATTATTCCATTTGAACCGACGGTGCAATAGTAAATCTCCTCGAGTTTCGCCGGCGGCATATCTCCGCAGTACTCGTAGAGACGACGGTTGTTGAACCAGTCGATATAGTCAGCCGTGGCAGCAGATACGTGATCGACGCCACGCCACGGCCGGTTAGGCTTGATCAGCTCGGTCTTGTACAGGCCATTGATGGATTCGGCGAGCGCATTATCATGAGCGTCGCCGACTATCCCGATGGACGGTGTTATGCCTTCCTCGGCGAGCCGTTCAGTAAACCGTAGCGACGTATACTGGCTTCCCGCGTCGTTGTGATGGATAAGTCCCTCGAAGCTATTGACCCCGCCTTGCTGCCGTGTAAATATGGCCTGGTCGACCGCGGCGAGCACCAGGTCGGCCGTCATCGACGATGATGCTTTCCAGCCGAGAATGCGCCGCGCATAAGCGTCGATGACGAACGCGACATAAACCCAGCCAGCCAGCGTCGACACATACGTGAAATCAGCGACCCACAGCAGGTTCGGCGCCAGCGGGGCGAAGTTGCGCCCGACCAGGTCTTTCGCCCGGGCCGAGGCCGGGCCGGAGATGGTGGTGCGCTTCACCTTGCCCCGGGACGTGCCGCGCAGGCCCAGGTCGCGCATGAGCCTCTCGATGGTGCAACGGGCCACGTCATGATCATCCTGGCGCAACGCCAGCCAGATCTTCCGCGCGCCATAACACGAGTAATTCTCGTCATACACTTTCTGGATGAGCTCCATGAGATACTCGTCCCTGATAGCGCGCCGCGACCGCGGCCTGCGGCGGGCGTCGTAATACGTGGACGGGGGGAATGCGCAGCCCAGCTCGGCGAGCTGGGCGCACATCGGCTCGACCCCGAACCTGTCCTTGTTCTCGTCGATGAACCCGACGATCACCGAAGCGGGCGGTCGAGCTCCGCCGCGAAGAAAACCGAAGCCGCCTTCAGTATCTCATTCGCCCGGCGCAATTCCCGGTTCTCCGCGCGAAGCTTACGCACCTCGGCTGATTCCTCGCTGGTCACGCCCCGCCGGGTACCCGAATCGATCTCGGCCTGCCGGATCCATTTCCGCAAGGTTTCCGGCGTCCCGATACCCAGCTTGGAGGCAACCGCCTCGATAGCCGCATACTCCGACGGGTAACCCGGCCGTACCTCACGCACCATCGCCATGGCGCGATCCCTCAGCTCACGCGGGTAGTTCTTCACAGCTCGTCCCATGCCGGACACTCTCCCAACAGATCGAGTCTCCGGACTCGCCGGGGGGATTCAGCCAGACGCAGCTGGCAGATATAACGCATAGACCGATGATATGATCGGACTATGCGCAGTGATGCGCCGAGGTTGCTCCCGGTCCTGAGGTCGCAGCATCAGGCCGATCTGCTCACGATGCTCTTGCTCCACCCTGACAAGGAGTACACGATTGCTGATCTGGCGCGGCTGTTGTCAGTGCCGCAATCGACGGTCAGCGGCGAGGTGCGGCGGCTGGCCGACGCGGGCATCCTCACCGTCCGGCCGGTAGGCCGGTCGCGGCTGGTAAGCGCGAACGAAGACTCGCGCCTATCAGGCCCGCTCACCGAGCTGCTCACGCTGACATATGGCCCGCATGTCGTGGTCGGCGAGGAGTTCGCCGGCCTCGATGACGTCGCGCTTGTAGTGATCTTCGGGTCGTGGGCAGCGAGATATCACGGGGAGCGCGGTCGG
>DAHVAR010000135.1 GCA_027314515.1 Actinomycetota bacterium | reverse complement strand
TGGCATCGCAACGGAGGTCCTCTGACGGTTGGATCTTGGTCGATTCCCGTCTTACCGGACCTCCGTCTGCTATCCGGCTGCGACACGCCGACAGCGGTCCTTGACCCAGGCGCCCGGCCCTTAACTCCCCGGCATTGACCCTAGGGGAGACCGCTCGCGAGCGCCTACTGGGAGCACGGAGTGAACCGTCGGCCGTCCCTATGCGGCCATACCCTCCGATCGGGCGAGGGCGCTGGCCAACCGGTCGACTTGGGACAGGAGATGGTCGGGCTCCACGTCGAGATCGAGAGCGTGGCAGACGATCCCGACGTGCGCATTGAGCACGCGGTATCGCGCCGGCAGTTCGTTGCCGCGCGCATAGATGAGGTGACCGCGGTCAAGTCCGAGAGCGGTGCAGTAGGCGAGCATCTGGTACAGGTCCGCGTGTGGGAAGCCGGCCGGTTTCTCGGCTTTGTATTTCGCGTCGGCGATCGCGATCGGGATTGCATCCCGCAGCCAGACGATGTCCGGCCGCATTGGCACGCGGGCGTCGTCGTCGAGGTGCATCGGATGCTGGAAGCGGATGCGTCCACCGTACGGCGTCAATGCCTCGCGCAGGGCGACGCAGACGAAGTCTTCGAAGATCTTCGCCATGTCGAAGAGGAATCCGCTGACGCGAAGCGAGCCCCGCTGCTGGTCGAACGACTCGGCGGCGAGCACGAGCTCCGCGAGGCGGAGCGCGACGTGGTATCTCGCGTTGAGGCGGGTCGCGTGCCATTCCGGTAGTGGGCGTCCCGCCGGGACCGATGAAACGTCGGCGAGCATGACGGCGGCGAGACGCCGCAGCCCCGTGCGGACGTCGGTGGAAAGCCGGGGCAGTCGCAGGAGCCGCTCTGCGGCGCCACGCAGCAGCTGGTTCTCAGGGATATCCACGGTGAACTCGTCGTAGCGCACCTCGAGCGGGACCGGCAGGCCGTGCCGACGGCGCATCTGATCGGCTTCACGAATACGACCGCGAAGCACCGGCAAGGCGTCGTCGACGGTGCGGTATCCCTGGAGCAAGCCCTGTTGCGTGGCGCGTTCTGCCTGGCGGATGAACGCGTACGCGACGGCGGTGAGCAGCTCAGGTGCGGCGTCGAAGGGAACGTCAAGGTCCCGCCAGCCGGACGGATTGAGCGCGTAACCGAGCAGGAACACGATCCGGCGGATGTCGATTCTGGGTCGGATCCATAGCTCCATGTCGCCGAGGCGAACGACACCGACCTTGCCGGCCGGCGCGAGCGACCAACAGCCGGGGGTGATCGCTGGTGCCGCAATGACGACGCCACTGGCGGCGAGCAGTTGCCCGGCCTCGGCGCCGAGGGGCAACTCGACTGGTGGATCGCCTTCCCGCAGATCGACCACCCGCGTCATGACGCGGGGGTCACTTCCGCGTCCGACTCCTCGTCGACGTCGGCCTTGCTTACTTCGGAGTCCTGGTGCCCGCCGCGGGCGACGGCGGCTTCCAGCCGGGGTAGGCCGTAGCGGTTGTCGACGTCGATGTTCTGGCCGTAGTGATACTCCTCCAGCAGCGGCAAGATGCTCGTCCGCCACACGCGCTCCAGGCCGCCTGGCTCATACACCGCGCGGCGCATCAGGTAGGACGGGCCGATCTTGAAGTCCGGATCCGGGATCTCACGGTTGAGCCGGTTTAGCAGCGCGGCTGCGGTGCCCGGCAGCCCCTCCCGGTCCAGCCACCTCGCGAGCATGGATTTGGTCGGCTCCTCGCTCGGGTGAAGAGCAAGGAAGGAGAACCGGTGACGCATCGCCGTATCGACCAGCGCGATCGAGCGGTCAGCGGTGTTCATCGTCCCGAGGAGCAACAAATTCGGCGGCAGGGTGAAGGCCTGTTCGTCGCCGGAAGAGTAGAGCAGTTCGATCGCCTGATCACGATATTCGAGCAGGAAGTACAACTCGCCGAAGATCTTCGCCAGGTTGCCGCGGTTGATCTCGTCGATGATCAGGATGTACGGCGACTGGGGACGTTCCCGCGCCTGGTCGACGATCCGTCGGAACGGCCCGGGTTGTAGCCGGAACCCCACAGTGCCGGCCTCGCCGGCGACCGGTCGGAACCCTTCGAAGAAGTCTTCGTAGCTGTACGCGGGATGGAACTGGACCAAGACGGTGTTCTCGCGGCCCGCGAGATGCCAGGCCAGGTGCTGCGCCAGATAGGTCTTCCCGGTGCCCGGCGGTCCGTAGAAGATCAGCTGTGGCCGATCGCGCAGCAGCTCCACGCACTCCTGCAGCCACGACTGCGGAAGGAGAAGAGACTCCGCAAGCTCCGGAGTAGCGTCGGGAACCGACACAGGCGCGGCCACGACGTCTTCGTCTGCGGGCGGCTCGCCGCTGAGCGCCTTGCGTAGCATATCCAGCTCTGCAAGCTGCTGAGTGAGATCGAGCACGTCGTGCGGTGACTGCAGCCGGGCGGCAAGCGGCGCCGGAAGGTCGGCGTAGTCCAGCCCGGCTGTGGGGTTCGTCCAGGCGACGTCGCGTCGCAGATTGGACCGACCGTCGCTGCTCACGACGTAGCGAACCGGTCCGGCGATCTCCCCGATGTAGAAGCTTCCCTGCGTGGTCGTGGCAACGATGTCGCCTGCGCTCATCCGGGCGAGGAACGAGTGAAACTCATCCATCTTCTGATCGCGCTGGCTGTATGAGACGTGGGTGTAATGCTCGTCGACGAGCGCCCGCAGTTCCTCGCGGCCCGTCGACGCCGAGACCTCGGGCAGCTGGCTGGCGGCCAAGCTCACCCAGCCTTCCGACAGCCACCGCGGGACGAGATCGACGCCGCGGACACTCGACCCGCGGACCAACCACGCACGTCGGCTGACCGGCGCCTCGACGTCTTCGGTCTTGGCCAGACGCCAATGCTCAGCGTACGGCGGTCGGTAGAACTCTATTGGCTCGCCTGCGTCCTTCTCGAGGTGATTGCGGATCGCCAGGAGATCTCGATCCAGGTCTCGAGTCGAGCCACCGGCGCGATCGATGAACGCGTCGCGGATCTTGCGCTTGTGGGCCTGGTTGACGATCGGCTCGAAAACATCCGGGAACGCGAGGTAGAGCAGTTCGTTGCGGGCGGCCGACGGGTTCGGCCCGGGCGTTTGCGTGACGAAGTCGCGGAACTTCCACGGGTCGCGGGAGACCGCGTCAGTTAGCGCGGCCGGCGCGCGCCTCCAGTCAGCGACGAAGCTGATGAGCACACCGAAGTTCCGCCGGCCTTGGACGGTGAAGCCCATTCCGCCGTTAAACGCTCCCGCGTCGAGTGCGACCTCGAGTTCGGCGGGTACGGCCGTATCCTCGGGCAGCCAGGACAGGATCTCCGCGAGCCGCGCCCGCTTCTTCACACCTGTCATGTCCGAGAGCGGAAGAATTGTTAAGTATTGCAGCTCGGCGACGAGCTGGATCGCCTCGGGCGAGCAGTTGCCGACCTGGCGCCGCAACTTCGAGACGAAATCGCCGCTTCCCCCGTCCGGAGATTTGACGAACGCCCCAACGAGCTCGGAAGCTGCAGCGGCAGTCCACACCGCACGTCGAGGCGTGAAGGCCGAGCCGCCGGCCAGGAGGCCAGCCGTGAGAACCGACGCGGCGGCCACCTCGATCGCCTCTTCGCCCCAACGGACTCCGCGGTTGCCGTGGATCCGGACCGGCCGCTGCCCGATCTGCGCATTGCTAACAGTCATGTCAGGCACGTCGCCGCTCCGGATTACGGTCGCCCGACCTGAGTTAAGGATCGAGCATGGTCTTGTATGCAATGCCACCGGGATGGCGTCGACCAACGCATCGCAGGCCTGCAGGATCAGCCGCCTCGTTCGGTACTCGCTACACGCCTGGTCGTCCCTGCGCCGGGCGATCAGTAACGTGCCGAGGATATAACCTGCATCGTTGCGGTCGACATCATAAAGATAGAAGTCGCCGCATCGAGTTGGTCCTTGACGAATCGGCCTCGGTTGATCCTCTACACGCCCTAGACATTCTGCCGCCGCACCGCCTGCGCGGCGGGCCGTTTCCCCAGGTTCCGGGGTAAGTGCCAGTTAACGTCGGCGCCGTGATTGGGGTCGAGGTGGAGACGCCCTCGGCGCGCCAGCGCGAGGACGAACGACTTTGCCGCCCGTAACGCCACCGGCGTATGCTCGGCTTGCACTAGGAGACCTCGTCGGCTCCTCTGCGCGGCCAGGGCGATGAGTAACCGCAACTCCCATCCTCTACCTGCTTTTCGCCAGTGGTAGTGCGCGGCACGACGGCAGCGCTCTGGCCGTCGATGATCACCTGGAAGTGGTTGTTCTGGCAGATGACGGTGGCGGTCTTGCCCCGGTCTTGCCCGCGTGGATCACCCCGGCGTGGATCTTCTGCCGGGCTACCATGAGCGCGCCGCGGCAGGACACGCGTCGCTTCAGCTCAAGGGCGCCGCAGAGGCCTGAATCGCGATCCACTGGCCTCGGGTCCCGGATGTAATGCGGCGTGGCGGACAGGAAAGGTGGCCTCGGCCAGCGATCTCGAGCGCATAGTGCTGTCCACGGTACCGTTGCTGATCTTGCGATCTTCGGCTGCGCCCGCCGTCAGCTCACCTGGTGGATGCGCGCTTTTACGATCTTCCCGCCTCTGACGGTGTCTGTCCCGGTGAATTGCTGCTGCCCGCCGGTACAAAGATCGGTAGCGGCCAAGTCGAAAGTTACCTGGTCACCGAACTGGCTGACCTCGCTAAGCTGCTGCGCCCCTGTGCAGGCATACCCGCTCACGAATTGCTGGTGTGTCTGTCCGGTGGTGGCGCCGCTGTTGATCAGGGCCCAGGCTTCCCGGTAGTCACCCGACTCGACGTCGCCGTAGTAGGCCGAGACGACGGCCCAGGGAGTGGTCACGGACGGGACTGTGACCTCAGCAGCAGGTGTGGTCGGCGTGGCTGAAGCGATCGGTGATGAGGTGGCCGATACGGTCGCGGCCGACGATGGCGTCTCCGCGGTACTGGTTGCAGCTGGCACGCTGGCTAGCGGCGGGACTGGTTTCGGCCGCAACAGCAGCACTGCTCCCACTCCGGCCGCTACCAGGACCACGGCGCCGACAACTGCTAGCGACCGGTTCATCGCTGCCTGCCTAGTTCGTGTTAGATGCATCCAGGGCCCATAGGCCGCCGGACTGGTATTCGTCTGTCGTCCCGGCATAGCTAGCGACGATGGTGGTGAAGAAGCCGCCCTCAGGGTTCGACAAGACAAGCTTCTCCGGTACGGGCGTGTTCTTGCCCCGTGCGCAATTCGGGATGCAGTTCTGCAGGGTCCGGGTACCGATGCCGACTGCCTTTGTCGTTGTCCAGCTGAGCCAGTGGATGTGGCCGATGATGTTCCCGCCATCAGCCGAGAACCCGATCACTGCAGGCTTGATGCCGGTGTAGCTGCCGGCCTGGAACTGAGGTAACGGCCCAGCCGCCGGGTGGCACCAGCCGGGCTTGTGGCCGGTGCCACGAAGTGCAGCGGCGGTATCGGCTTCGGCCGCAAGGTGATCAACGCAGCCACTGCTGCAGCGATCAGCAGTACCCCTCCGACGGAGGCGAGACCACGTTTCACGATTAGCTACCTGCTGCCGGCACCACGCTGACGAAACTCATGCCCGACGGGCACTGGTATACCCCGCCGCTGATCACCGGCGAAGCCAGCTGCAGGTTCTGCAAATCGAACGTGGTCTGGTCGGTTGTGGTGTTCCAGCACAGGCCCAGCCTGGCCGTGCTGGCCTGCTGAGCTGTTCTGGCTGCAACCTGCTCGGCGCTCTGGACCGTCTGGAGCTGGTGAGTAACCTGCTGGAGCTCCGTGTTGACGGTGTTCTCCTGGCCCCGGTACTGCAGTGCCAGCACTATGGCCATCACTGCCACCACGAAGGCCACTGCGCCTGCAACCCAGGCAATTCGGTCGTTCAGTGTATCCCCGCTCGGCTCTCGGATCTTGCTCGAAAAGGTTATGGTTGGCCGAATGCTAACTCCGGCTGATAGCGCGTGAAACGGGCACTTAGGAGACGCCGGGCAGCGTTCGGGCGTTGTCAAGCGGCCGAGTGACAAAGGCGGTACTGCTTGCACTCAGAACGGTCCGAGAGAGCCGCAATGCCCAGGATCGGCTGCAGCTTAAAGGCCACCGACGCGGCGCCTGGTCACATATCGCCGACGCCAGGACCAGCGCTTCCCAGGCTCCCGCGCCGGCGAACTCGATCGGCACTTCGGGAACCAGCTCAACCCGGTCAGTCACCACGGGACGGTGACGAACCGGCTGGTACGTCAGCAGGAGGGTTGGCCTCACCACTCGGCCCCGCTAGTAAGCGTCAGCTCGGATGACGACCAGCTCATGCCACCCGCTCGGCAGCAGCCGCTGGTCGCTGGTCTGCCTCGGCGCGCGCTGCAAGATGAGCCGCAGCACGGTCGCGAACCTGACGAAATGGCTGTAAACTGGCGCTGCGAGCCACTCTGCAGGCTCCCGGCCGGGCAGTCGGATGCCAGCACCGTCTGGTGACCGATAAGCTGACATTGTGAGCCAGCCACTCGCCGAGCCGCCTCAGCTGCCGCCCGCTACGGAGCAGCAGGTCCGGGCGCATGCCGCCGAGCTTGTCGCGTTGGCAGCCGGGCACGGCATCACTCGTCTGGCTTTCGCGTCCCGAGGCAGGCTGCTCGGTCACGTGGCCGCCGACCGAGATCTGTTCGATATGTTCGAGTTCCAGCGGGCCGCCAGTGACCTTGTCGGAGCCGACGTCAGTGTTTACTCCGACGGGGCGCTAGAGAACGAGCACGTGAGCGCCGACCTGGTCGCGGCCACCCTGCTGTGAGCAGCGAAGCACGGCCCGACCGGCACGCGCTCTTGGAGTGTCAGGCGTTACTGGGCCAGATCGCTGCCCTGCGGGATGAAGGCGATGCTGACCGCTTCGCGGCTGACGACCGTTACCGCTGGGTCTTGCACCGTCTATGGATCGCTGTCGGTAACGAGGCGCTGGCCTACACCCAGGCGATTGGGCAGTCCGTCCGCGCTGACCGGACTTGGGCGAACCTCTACGATTTGCGCAACCACCTCGCCCACTCGCGCCTCCCTGACATTGACGAAGGGCTTGTCCGGCGCTTCACCTGGGCCCGCCTCGACTCGTTGCAGGCTGCCGCCGATCAGTTCTTGCAGGCGCTTAGCTGATGGCGAAGGAACTGGTCACGAGAGGTCTGTTCACGGGCACCGGAACGGTAGCAAACTCGCCGAGCTCGCCGCCCAGCCGCACGTCGGCGACTTCAGCTTCGGGGCGCATCGTTGACGCGATCGATGAGCGGTACGCCGCTGAAGATAGGCGGTCGTTCTTCGCCGAAGGCATCCCGCTCCCGTCGCTCCGTTCGGACGGCCTCGCCAAGGCCAGCAACACCTGCCAGATCTGTCCCGTCGCAGCGCTTGCGCTGCCTGTGGCCGTGGTTGCAGTTCTGGTTGCAATTCACTGCGGTCCGTGCGAGTTCAGGGGAGGTCAGATGCCCAGGTCAGAACTGTGCCGGGCTTCCGCGAACTGCCTGGCTGCGGACTCATAATCCGCCGGTCGTGGGTTCGAGCCCCACCCGCCCCACCAAATTGGTCATTGCGCGAACCGGATCTTCGGCGTTCACGGAGTGTGCAGTTGCCGGGCCAGCCGAGACGTCTGGCTTCTCGGCAGCTGGCTGCGGTATGCGAAAGACCGGGACTATCAGGCCTGGGCCGGTGATCTTGATCTGGTGAATGAGGGCCTCGATCAGCGCCTTGCGCTGGCTGTGACTGCCAGCAGCGACGATGTCGGCGATGTGGTCGGCGACCTGCCGCAGGGTGGCGGCTGGCGGCGCGGCAGGGGATGCGGCGGCCTGGCTGGCGAGTTGTTCTCGGCGGGCGCGCAGCTGTGCTGACCGGGTTGTGAGCTGGGCGAGCCGCCCGGCGAGGTCTTCGGGGTCGAGGGCGCCGTTCTCGAACGCGGTCAGGTAGCGGTCGATCGCGGCGCTGGTCCTGGCGAGCTCGTGCTCGGCGGCGGTCAGCTCGGCGCGCCATCCGCCCTCGGCGGCCGCATGGCTGGCCTGCTCCCGGGTGATGGCGTCGGCGATGAGGTCGTGCTGGTCGCGGTAGAACCCGGCGAGCGCGGTGGTGACCGCGTGCTCGACCGCGTCGGCGTCCAGCCGTGCGGCAGAGCAGCGCGCGGTGTCGTAGCGGACGCGGGTGAAGCAGGTGTAGTACCGGTAGACGCGGCTGCGGCCGTGCGCGCGGGTGCCGATCGTCGCCTTGGCGCAGGACGGGCAGCGCAGCAGCCCGGTGAGCAGGTAGTCGGAGCCGTTCGCGGCTCGCCTGGAGTAGTCCTCGCCGCGGGCGGCCAGGATCCGGTGAGCCCCGTCGAAGACGGCTTGGTCGATGAGGGCCGGGCGGGATCCGGTGGCGGTGATGCCGCGGAAGGTCAGCTCGCCCACGTCGATGCGGTTGGACAGAACGCGCAGCACCTGGTGGGCCGGCCAGGGCCCGCCGGTGGCGGTCCGATGCGGACGACGTCGTTGGGGCTGGATTCTGGGGCCGCCACGAACTGCGCATAGGGTCGCGGTCCGACCCAGGCGGTCAGCACACTCATGCGCTAGGCGGACGAGCGCGCGCCGCGTATCGCCACGCTGGTAAGCAGGGGTGTCCCGAATGGCCGGCGCAGCCTGCAGCTGCCCTCCGGACCAGGCTTACGGGAGCCAGACAATGTCGTAGGCGTCTTTGGTCAGCACGAGGCTCGTGGCATCAGTCAGGCGCTGAGGACCTCGGGAGCTGGCGCGATTTCGAGCTCGCGGTCGTCCTCCGGAGTTGCGCGCTCGATGCCGATCAGCAGCTGCTCGTCGAGCACGGCAAGGATGCGCTTAAGCACCGGGATCGTCGGGATATGCTCGCCGCTCTCGAGTCTGGAAATGAACGAATGGGAGGTTCCCGCGCGTTGTGCGACCTCCTGCTGAGTCAGGTCCAGCTCATAACGCCGTTCGCGGATATGGGCAGCGATCCAGTTCTTCTCCCGCAGCCTGCGGATCGCCGCGTACTCCTCCCGGGCCGCCCGGTAATCCTGGCTGCGGCGGGCGCGGCCTTCAGCCGCCTCCCTGGCGTCCCTACCCCTAGGGCCGACACGGGTATCTGATTCACTCACGGACACTAGTTTATCCATCTTGATAAGTTGCTCGTCTTTCCGAGTTACGCGGCGGTGCTGTCCCAGGTCCAGAACTCGGGGTCGATTTGATGGTGGTAGCCCTGGCCTGGGCCGATGGCGGAAAATCGGGCCTTCAGGAACTCGCGGCGGAGCCTGGCTAGCATGTCGGCGGCCGACGGCTCGGTCTTGGTCCGGTACCACGGGCACAGCAGGCGGCGGCGCTCGACGTCAGCCGGATCCCGGGCGAAGCCGGCGTACCAGAGGATCAGCAGGGACTGGATGAGGAACGCGAACG